>JBBQCI010000072.1:0-20467 GCA_038318565.1 Planctomycetota bacterium | reverse complement strand
CGATCTTTGTACGGGGTCGAGCCCCTTGCCCGAAGGCGTGCTATCCGTCAGCGAGTGCCACCCTGGTCACCCCTCCCGGTATGCCTACCAGAAAGGCCAGCGGCGACGATTTAGCTCTTACCAGCCCGCGGGGGCAGGCCCGCAGGGCCGCGGGGGCGGAGCCCCTGAACAAAAAGCCGACTTGATGCGGATCAAGGATTCTCCTAAAGCGACCTGCTACAAGTTCTCCCACAACCCACCGAGGACTCCATGAGCATCTGCAATCAATGCGAACAGGCCCACCGTTGCACCGGCTGCGACATCAAGGGCGACAACACCGGCATCTGCGGCAAGAGCGAAGACATCCAGAGCCTGCAGGAGATCCTGCTGTACGGGCTGAAGGGCATGAGCGCCTACGCCTGCCACGCCCGCCGTCTCGGCCGCACCGACCCGGAGGTCGACGCCTTCGTGCAGGAGGCGCTGTTCTCAACCATGACCAACGTCAACTTCGACCTTGGCGCGACCCTCGGCTTCGTACTCAAGTGCGGTGAGATGAACCTGCGCGTGATGAAGATGCTCGACGAGGCGCACACCGCCGTGCTGGGCACGCCCGGCATCACCGAGATGCAGGAAGGCACCCAGGCCGGTCCAGGCATCCTCATCACCGGCCACGACATGGTCGATCTGGTCAAGCTACTCAAGGCCTGCGAAGGCACCTCCGTCAAGGTCTACACGCACGGCGAGGTGATGCCGGCGCACATGTACCCCAAGCTGCGCAACCACCCCAACCTGGCCGGCCACTACGGCGACGCCTGGCAGAAGCAGCGCGGCGAGTTCGACGCCTTCCCCGGCGCCATCCTCGCCTCGACCAACTGCGTGGTGCTGCCCAAGGAGAGCTACCGCGAGCGCATGTTCACCACTCGCGAGGTCGCCCTGCCCGGCGTCGTGCGCATCACCGACGAGAACTACGCCCCGGTCGTGGCCAAGGCCCTGGCCTGCAAGCCGTGCGAACAAAACCTGACCAAGAAGACCACTGTCGGCTTCCACCACGGCGCCATCCTGGCCCACGCCCCGGCCATCGTTGACGCGGTGAAGAAGGGCCAGATCAGTCGCTTCTTCGTCGTCGGCGGCTGCGACGGCGCCGAACCGGGCCGCAACTACTTCAGCGAGTTCACCGCCGCTGCCCCGCCGGATTCGTTCATTCTGACCCTGGGCTGCGGCAAGTACCGCATCCGCAACCACGACTACGGCACCCATCTCGGCCTGCCCCGCCTGATGGACATGGGTCAGTGCAACGACGCCTACGGCGCCATCGTCGTGGCGGTCAAGCTGGCCGAGGCCTTCAAGTGCGGCGTCAACGACCTGCCGCTGACCCTGTGCCTGAGCTGGTTCGAGCAGAAGGCCATCGCCGTCCTGCTGTCTCTGCTGCACCTGGGGGTTAAGAACATCGCCATCGGCCCCAACCCGCCGGCCTTCGTCAGCCCCAACGTATTCAAGATCCTCCAGGACACCTACGGCCTGAAGCTGACCAGCGGCGATGCGAAGAAGGATATGGCGATCGCACTTGGTCGGGTCGCCTAGTCCACCACCATCGGAGATCCTCCCGTGCTACGTGACGTCATCATCATCGACGAAGCGAAATGCGACGGCTGCGGCGACTGCGTCACAGCTTGCGCCGAAGGGGCCCTTGCCGTCATCGACGGCAAGGCCCGGCTGGTCTCCGAAGTCTACTGCGATGGCCTGGGGGCGTGTCTCGGACACTGCCCGCAGGGCGCCATCACCGTGGTGAAGAAGGACGTTCCAGCCTTCGATCAGCAGGCCGTCGAGGTCCATCTCGCCAAGCAGCGCCAGCCCTCCATTCAACTGCACCCCCCCCACGCCTGCCCCGGATCGCAGCAGCGCTCCCTGGGACCGCGCGCCGCTGGCGCGCCTGCGGAAACCAGAACCCCGAACAGCCAGCTCTCCCACTGGCCGGTCCAACTCGCCCTGCTCAACCCTGCCGCCCCATTCCTGCGCAACGCCGACCTGCTGCTGACGGCGCAGTGTGTGCCGGTGGCGATGGCCGATTTCCACCAGCGCTGGGTCAGCGGCCGCGGCGTCATGCTGGCCTGCCCGAAGCTCGATGATCTCGCGCGGCACACTGCCAAGCTGACCGCCATCCTAGCCCAGGGCCAACCCGCCTCGCTGACCGTGCTGAAGATGGAGGTGCCCTGCTGCGGCGGCTTGGCCTTCGCCGCCAAGCAGGCGATCGAGGCCTCTGGCTGGCGCGGCCGCCTAGACGTCGTCACCGTTCCTATCGCGGGGTAGCCGAGCGCTCGAAGCGCACCTGCATGATGGTGCAGCCTTCGGCGCGCTTGTGCCGCTCGAACACCGTCTCGAAGCGCACTGGCACGTCGAGGCGATAACCGGCCGGATGCAGGCTGCGCCACAGGCCAGGGATGGTGCTGACGTTGGCCAGCACCTGCATGGCGTAGTTGTGCGTGTCGCTGGCGAAGATGAACACGCAGCCGGGCGCGGCGACCCGGGCAAGCTCCAGCAGGAAGGCGCGATTGACCAGCCGACGGCGACGATGCGCCTGCTTGGGCCACGGATCCGGGAAGAGGATGTAGATGCGCTGGAACACCGCATCCGACAGCCGGGCGATCAGACGCTCAGCCTCGTCGGCATAGAGGCGGACGTTGGCAGCTCCCAGCTTCAGACACTTGTGCGCGCACTTGTTAACCCGCAGGTGGTCGACCTCGAAACCGACGAAGTCCTCGTCGGGATGCACCGCCGCCATCTGCGAAATGAACTCGCCATGGCCACAGCCGATCTCTAGACGCCGTGGCGCAGAACGCCCGAACAGCGCATCAAGGTCAAGGTGGTCCTCGCCCGGGGCGCCGATCAGAACGTCCTGGGCCCCGGTGGTGCGGCGGTAGCGCCGCATCGCCGAGGTCGCCATGACTCAGCGCTGGGCAGGCTGCCAGGCCGGCACGCCGTCCCAGCCCTGGCCGCCGTACAGCTCGTTCCAAGCCGGCGCCTTGCCCGTGGACGGTGCCTCATAGACGACTCCGGTCTGATCGACCGCGAAGGCGCGCGAGCCGGCAGCCGCATCGACTGGCCAACCATAGATCACGAACGTCTTCTCCTGGGCATCCGCGGCGGCCTTGTCGGTTTTGCGCCCACCGTCGCCAGCGGTGCCTGCACCTTTGCCATCCGGCAGGAAAATAGTGAAGCGGAATCCATCGCGGGTGCCGTCGTCGGCAAATCCCTCGGCCATCTTTTCGGCTTGGGCGCGACCAGGAGCCGCACGCTTGCCGAGCAACTCGGGCAGCGTGGCGTATTCGCCGATGCCATCGCCGTCCTGATCGAGGTAGACGCCGCCTTGGAACTGGAACTGGGCAGGAAACAGAACTGAACCCAGCGCATCGATCGCCTTGGCGTCGGGACTCGAAGCCTGGGCGCCGTCTTCCATCGCGTCCATCTGGTTGGCCATGTTTGACTTCATCACCATGCCGAAGGTGGCAGCCCCGACGAACATCGGGACGAGTCCTGACCCGATCAGGCCACGTACTTCGCTCTTGGAGCTCTTGGCATCGACACCAGAGAACACGTAACCGGTCGAGGCGATGCTGGCGAGCCGGATGATAGCGCCGTTGATCGACTGCTTCTGTTCGGGAGTCAGGTCCTTATTGGCCGCCATGGCCAGACCCAGAAATCCCTGGATGGTGCGCAGGACGGCGGGCGTGTCGCTGGCGCCGAGCAGCACGGCATCCTTCGGCGCCTTGGCGTAGAGCGTCTTTGCCATCGCGGTGTCGGCGAAGCCGCCGGGGGCGCCGCTGCTCCAGGTCGCAAGCAGCACCGGATCGGTGCTGATCACCCAGTGGGTCTTGTCGCGCAGCAGGGTGATCGCAATCGGGACGTCCATGCCAGGAATGCTGACAGGGACCGTCTGGCCCTCTTCCGGGACAGCGCCGCCGATCTGCGACATGCCGAAGGCCAGCAGCTGGTCGAGCGATTTCGAGCGCGGGAAGGCGATGGTGACGGCGGGGAACGGGGCCGACTGGGTGACCGCGATTACACTGGTACCGCGGATCCCTTCGATGATCTCCTGGAGGGACGCCTCGACACCGACCATGGTGAGGAACTGCTGTATTTCCTTGGCTGTGGCGGCAGCGCCGACTACCGCTCCAGGATGCATCGCCTCATCAATCTGGATCATCATGGTGTCGCCGGCTGCCTTCCAGTAGGCCTTGCCGTCGAAGCCATATCCGGCTGCCATCAGTGTGGTGGTCGGCAGGCGCGCGAGGACGCTGCGATCGACCGGCTGGACGCCAGGTGTGGTGACATTGGCATTGAGCTGCTCGCGGATGCCTTCGGGGACAATGTCGCCGCGGTACTGCCAGGTTCCCAAATAGGGCGTGACGTTCTTGACGATCTTGTCGAACTCGGCCTTCTTGTCGGCCGGGATGGTCGGAGCGACCGCGTCGACGACGCGCTTGGCGTCGATGTCAATGGCGATGGCGGCCGGTGAAGCGGCGGACGGAGCGGCAGGCTTCGGCTCGCAGTGGATGGCGATGACCACGACCTTGCCGAAGCGGGCGATGGTGCCGTCTTCGTCGCCAAAGGCTTCGTCAGCGCCAGCGACCTGTTTGACCTTGCCCTTGCCTTCCTTGCTGATGACCGCGAACAGCTTGGCCGCATCGGCGCCCAGATCAGCGCGGATGTGGAACTTCGGCTTGTTCTCGCCAGCCATACCGAGGAAGCGGATCTCGACGCCCTGCATGCCGAGCATGGTAGCGATCGGATCGAAGCCGATCTCGGTTTCGATCTGCTTGAGGCTTTCGGCCCACTTGGCGCGCAGGGGCGCCGTGGCCGGATCAGCCCACACCTTGGCATACAGCGACGCGTCCCAGGCCTTCGCCAGCTGCGGACCATCAGCGACGCGCAGGGTTGCGGGAGCCGGCACGGCAGCGGGCTCTCCGGCGAATAAGGCGGCGAGGGCGACAGTGGGGACGAGTGGACGAAGGAAGGAACGGACGGGCATGCTGGCCTTTCTCGGGCGTATTGAAGAGCGGGGACTGTGACGGCCCGGTGCCCGGATGCCAGCGCCGGCTTGCCCTGTACGGCCCATCCACACCGTCGTTAGCATGCGTCCCATCGCCGTCACCATGGGGGATCCGGCCGGCATCGGCCCCGAGGTCGTGCTGCGCGCGTGCGCCGATCCCGCGCTCGTTGGAATCCCCGTTGTGGCGGTGGCATCTCGGGCGCTGCTCGTCCGGGTTGCTCAACGACTGGGCCTGCCGCTGCCCGCCCACATCATCGAACCCGACCTTGGCGGATTCGACGCTGACGCGGTGATCCCAGGCACCATCGCTGCTGCCCATGGTGCTGCCGCTGGGGCCTGCATCGAATGCGCTATCACCGGCTGCCTCGACGGTCGCTTCGCCGCCATCGCCACCGCGCCGATCCACAAGCAGGCGATCAAGGCCGCCGGCATCCCGTTCCCTGGTCACACCGAGTGGCTGGCGGCGCGCACCGGCGTCAGCGAAGAGACGATGATGCTCTACCATCCGGACATCACGGTCGCCCTGGTCACCGTTCATCAGGGGCTCGCCACCGTGTCGGCCTCCCTGACGCCCGAGCGGATCGTCCGGGTCGGGCGCCAGTTGGCCGAGGCTCTACGTCGACTGGGTGGACGCGAACCCCGGCTGGCAGTGCTTGGCTTTAATCCGCATGCTGGCGAGGGCGGTCTGTTCGGCGACGAGGAATCAGCCATCGTTCCCGCCATCTATGAACTGCTGCAGCTGGGCATCCAAGCTGATGGGCCGCTGCCGCCCGACACCGCGTTCACTCCGGCGGCCAGGGCTCGCTACGATGGCTGGGTGTGCATGTACCACGACCAAGGGTTGATCCCGTTCAAGGCCTTCGCCTTCGACCGTGGCGTCAACGTCACGCTGGGCCTGCCAATTGTACGCACCTCGGTCGACCATGGCACCGCCTTCGACATTGCCTGGCAGGGCAAGGCCGAGCATGCGTCGATGGTCGAGGCTATTCGCCTGGCTGCCGTGATGTCGAAGACTCAGGCCTGACGCGGCGACCGCGCCTGTATACAGCTTTTGGCCGCCACCGTAGCGCCGATCGCCAACGCCAGCGCGGAGAGCATCTCAAGTCCCATGATCAGGCGGCTGCGCGCATGGAACTCGCCGCGGAAACGGTCTAGCCGGGCCGGGTCAGGATGCTCGCGCAGCTCGTTCGCGGTGCGCTGACCCTGGTCGACGGTAGTCGCGGTCATGGCATGAGCCGACAGCACGACGATCATAGCCAGGATGACGGGCAATGTCGCCTTCCAGCCGACCTGCTTCAACGTCCGTCCAGCGATCACCGCCAGCATGAGCGCGATCGGGATAACGCAGGCGAGGCCGGCAAACACCACCCAGCGACCGAGCACATCGCCGAACACCAGGCCAGCGAAGGCCTTGTCAATGCCCTGCTCGCCAGCCAGGACAAACAGGCGCGGCGCGACAATCAGCCCAAGGACAGCATCACCGGCAAGCCAGGCGAGCGAGAAGGCGGCAATAGCTGTCCATAGAATCGTCATGCTGTCACATCGTGCAGCAGGGAGACGGCGATGATCTGGGAAAGCGGCAGGATGACCCGACGGCGATTCACCCGCACGCCATGCTTCTGGGTCTCCAGGGCATAGACGTCACGCGTGCTGGTCCCTTCGCGCAGGTCATGCAGGTCGGCTTCGCTCAGGACGATCCACGATGCGGTCACCTCATCCAGCCGACCAAAGGCGGTCCAGGGGCCATCGAGATCAATTACCACGACCTGGCCGCACAGAGCCAGCAACGGGTCAGGCGCCAAGCTCATAGGTATCCGGATCCGCTGGACGGCGGGCATCAAGGTAGCGCATCAGGGTTTGGCGCATGCGCCGGCGACGGCTTGGAGCCATGCGCTTGAACAGGTTGTCGACCAGTAGTTCGACGACCGCCTCGTGGTCCTGGTTGTCCAGCGGGATCTCGGCCCGCGCCATGGTACTATGGCCTCCAGCAGAACCAATGTCCTCGAAGGCCTGTCGTGCACGCTTGCCGACATCGCTGTGATGGCCGTCACTGCGGAACACCACGACCAGCCGGCGACCGTTGTCGTCTTTGCGGATGCCACTGCACACCACCCAGGCGATGCCATGGGTCAGCAGCACCAGATCGGCGACCTGGACCATGATGTCGGCAGTCGGGACGTTGCCGAAGTGGATCAGGCAGAGGTCGCGGTGGACCACGCGGTGGCCGATGCCCCAGCTGATCCAATCGAGCACCGGCATGGGGATCTGCGATTTATCGAGACGGGCACGGAAGGTGGCGTCGGCGCGATGCTGGAGCAGCTCGTAGGCGGCGATGTCCGCCGCACCGGCGTGCCGCTTGAGGTCGTCGGTGTCGGTGGTGATGCCGTAGAGCAGCGCGGTCGCCAGCTGGCGGTCGATCGGCAGTCCAGCTTCGCTGAGGTATTCGGTGATGATCGTCGAGGTGGCGCCGTAATCCGGGCGCAGATCCAGATAGTCGGCGTCGGTATCCTCGCGACGCGGATGATGGTCAATCACGACCTGGGCCCGCGGCGGAGATTCCCGCCAGAATCCAGGCTGGGCATCGACCACCGCAACCAGATCGGCCTCGGCCAGCTCGTCGGGGTCGAGGCGCTCGATTGCAACCTTCAGCCAGGACAGCAGGAGCTTGTTCTGATAGCGCTGAACCTCACCAGTATAGCGGATGATCGGGGTGCGTCCGGCCGCCGCCCACACCGCGCGGAGTCCAAGGGCTGCGCCAATCGCATCCGGATCGGGGTCGCCGTACATCAAAATGAGTCCGCGCTGGGCGATGCGTGCCATCCCCATGAGCCGGTCGACCCGGCACAGGGTGATCAGGCGGGTCTCCAACCGTTCGCGCACCGCGACTGAGCTTTCATGGAGCTGCAGGAATCCGGCGATGCGCTTGCGCAACAGACGTTCTGAACCCAGCATGAAGCGAGCAACCGTATCGGGCAGCCAGGTACGGATGCGGATCGCGACCTCTGCCTGGTCGACGGCAACGAAATATGGTGGCGGGGGCAGATCTTCGGGGCGCTGCTCGTAATCATCGTCCAGAACACTAACGGTAACGCCTGGATACGGTGCCAACTGCACCTCCAGCTCGGACGAAACGGTGTACACGCGCACGCGGATTCCGCCGCCGACGAACAGTCCCACCGCTGGGACGACCTGACCATTGTGCCCGATGATAGTGACGTCGCGAGACGCCCCATCAGCAGGAAGACGGCGTGGCATGAGGGCGGGGACGGTAGCGGGGCCTCAGCAGCTGCAACCTGGGATTCCCCAGCCTTCGCCTAACCTCTGTGCTGGCAAAGGCCTTATAAGCTATAGCCTACGAACATGAGCGCTGCGCCCCCGTTCGATCCCGATCTCTTCGACCTTCTTGTCTGCCCGTTGGCGCGCGTTCCCCTGGCCTGGGTTGAAGGGCGGCTGGTCTCGACTGACCGCACAACCCGCCGGGCCTACCGCGTCGAAGGGGACATTCCTGTTATGTTGATCGATGAGTCGGTTGAGCTCAGCGAGCCGGAGTGGAGTCGGTTGATGGCCCTGAGTGGAGCGGTTGGCCAAGGTGCGGCCGTGGTACGTCAACGACATGGCCGGGCCTGACAGTACCGTCGGGGGTCCGCCCACTGCGCACTTTCCTTGCCCAGGATGGAGTCAGGCTTGCGTGCTCCATCATCATAGACATGGGGCTGAACACCAAGACTTGATCATTGCAGGCGGGTCACGCTGCGAGACCTTGCGGTTTGAACGAGCATATTGGCGATGGCAGCACCCGCACAGACGGCACTATCTGACCTTTTCCGGTCCAGTTCGTCTTGATCGCGGCACCGTACGGCAGATGTGGCAGGGTTTCGCCCGCCTGATGCGACATCCCCTTGGATGGACCGTCCAGCTAACGTCACAAGTTCATCGCCAGAACTCTAACCACCTGTTATACCAAACGTTTATTGGATCTATTTTGATGGACGGAAACGCCATCCTGCTGCTCAGGCGCGATGGGGTTGTGATCCCTCGTTACGGCCCACACTCCCGCCCATGGGCCTTGAGGACTCCGACATAGACACCACGACTGCAGCAGCCCCGCAGTCCAGCGAGCTGCTGCGTCGGCGTGCCATCCATGCCGCCGCCTTCGAAGCCACCCTCAAGGAAATCTTCCTCGCCCAAGGCATCCAGCTGATTGAACCCTTGGCTAAGGCGAGCAAGGAAACGGTCGTCTACGGTGGTCGCTACCATGGCGAGAACGTCGCCGTGAAGATTTTCGTGCCTGCTGTCGAAGAGATTGAGGACGCCCTCTCCGGATTCGGCGCCTTTAAGGTCGAATGCGAGAAGACGATGATCCTCTCGCGTCGCAGTCCGCACATCCTCCAGGTCATGGAGTATGGCGATGCCGAACTGCCCCGTGACTTGGCCGACGAACTGCTCGAATTCTTCCCCGTCCGCCTTCTGCCGTTCATGGTCACCGAGCGCGCCCGCTTCGGCTCGCTCGACAAGGTCATGCGCGCCACCCACAAGACTCCCGGCCTCGACCGCTTGTCGCTGCTGGAAGCGCTGTGCGCGGCCACCGAAGGCATTCACGAGGCGCACCTGCATCATGTTGCCCATCGCGACATCAAGCCGCAGAACATTCTCGTCTTCGCACCCGGCATGGCCAAGATCGCCGACTTCGGCATTGCCCGTTGGCGTACCCGTCGCGCCAACCGCGAATCCGTATTACTGACCCCGAAATACGCCAGTCCCGAACAGGCGTTCTATGCCCTGACCGGCGAGCACGAACAGCTCGTGGAAGTGCGAGGCGATGTCTACTCGTGGGCGATCATGGTCTATGAGCTGGTCACTGGCCACCACCCCTATGCCTGGGCGATCCGCTCAGTACCCGGCAGCAAGGATCCGCTGGCCCAGCAACGCGCCTTGCTGAAGGCCATCGCCGCCAACGACCGCCGTGGTTTCGCCGCCACCGGCGACATCACCTTCGATTCGCTGATCGACAACTGCACCACCGATCTCAAGCGTCGCATCGGCGATATCAGCCTGGCGAACCGGGTGCTCCGGCAGTTCGTCCAGCGCATGCGGATGTCGCTGCAGGGGTGAGTGGGAACTGGGGACTTGGCAACCGGGTGTGCGTCATACAGTTCCGCCCCTCACCCACTCCCTTGGAGCTACCATGACCCATCTCTCCCGCGTCATCGCCCTCGTCGCCATCTGCGCGACCGCCGCGTTCGCCGGCGAACTGCCGGCCTCTACTGCTGCTGCTGCCGAGCCAAGCCACCTGAAGGACATCATCGGCTCGCTCCTCGGCCTGATCCTTGGCATCGTCCAGTTCGCCGTCGGCCTGGGCATCGCTGCCTTCGCCATCAGCAGGGGTCTGCAGGTAGTCTCGAAGCTGCTCGGCGGCCTCGACATCTGGGCCGAGATCGCCAAGCGCAACATCGCGGTTGCCCTGCTCGCAGCCGGCGCAGTGATCAGCTACACCCGCGTAGTCGGCTCGGGCATCGACAGCATGACCAAGGGCCTGGGCAGCCTGGCCGGTGGCGACTGGACCGCCGGAGTGGTCGGATTGATCGCTGGTCTTATCAACCTGGCCGTCGCCATCTTCGTCGCCAGCTTCGCCATCACCGTGACCTTCAAGGTCATGGACAAGCTGACCAAGGGCATCGACGAGAAGGCTGAGCTGTCGGGTGGCAATATCGCCATCGGCGCTCTCTACTGCGGCATCCTGATCGGCGTCAGCGGACTGGTCGCCTCGGGCGTCAGTGGCATCAGCATCGGCCTGGGCAACTTCCTGAGTGCCCTCTCCAAGGCGATGGGCATCTGAACAGACGACAGCCGGGAGCACGCCTCTGGCGCACCCGGCCTGACGACTTGCACGACCTCGGCCATCAGGCCGGGGTCGTGCCGCTTCGCGCCCGCTTCAAAGCCTCGGCCAGCGCCCGCGGAGACGGCAGATCGGAAAACAGGAAGCCTCGTTCGCCGATTAGCGGGTCGTCCATCAACGGCCTAGCCTCGGCCAATCGCTGCAGACCACGGTCAACGCCAATGATCAGACCAGGCAGCAGGCCATCACGCATCTGCTGCAGTCGGACGTGCAATTGCGCCAGATGCCAGCGGTGGAACAGCTCGATCGCAACTGCTCCCTGCCCGTCATCCATGGCCAGATCCGGCAGTACGACGGCGCCACCGGTCAGCAGGATCGGTTCGGCCTCTACCGGCAGCCAGCCGGGCAGCTTGGCCGGCAGCTGTTCCAGCCACTGGCGGAGCTCGGTTGGCACCCAGTCGAGCAAGGCGAGATCGCCAGGCAGGCCGAGCGCCGCATCCAACTCCATGGTTGTCTCGTGCTGAGCGCGCGGCGGTATCACCGCAGCCGTGGCGCTCCACGAACGGGCGCACGCCAAGGCTGGCAACCACAGCGCGAGCTGCATGCCATAAGCCGAGCGCTGATCGAGTACCGCCGCCGGCCCACTGACCGTCAGGTACAGGCCACCACCATCAGCTGAGGCGACCTCGGCGACCAAGCGACGACGCGCCAATGCTCGCAGTAGTCGACGCTGTATGCCGCGCTCACGATCGCGCAGATGGACCCGCACCTCGCGGGCGCCAAGCAGCAGCCCTTGGGCCAAGGCAAGATTGCAGCGCGCAATCAACTGGCCGGCATCCCATCCTGGCACCTGCGCCAGCACAGCGCGATCAGGCAGATCCGCATACATGGCATCGGCCAGCGCGGCAGGTTCCACGCCCAGGACGGCCGCCACCGCGGTGCGATGGGCTTCGGCGCTGACCAGCGGCGCAGCCAGGGCAGCGAACGACGCCCGCAAAGCCCGCGAGCGCAACATCTCGGCCGAGGCTGGATCGCCGAAATCGCAGGCATCAGTGAGCACCTTGGACAGTCCCCGGCCGACCAGCAGCTGGCGTGAACCATGCAGGATCGCCGACTCGGTCTCGTCGAGTTCGCCACGCATCCGTCCGATCCCACTGCGCCAGTGGTCGAGAATCTCGCCAGCCAGGCCCAGCACGGCCGACGTCGGCTTCAACCAACGCGGGTCAAGTCGATCGCCACGTACAGCGAAACGTAGGAGATTCCGCGTCAGCATTACCCGTCCCTCCAATCCAATTCGCCGAAAGCCGCATGCGACCGACGACGCTCCGAGGTGTAGCCCTCGGCGGTTCCGGCACTGACCAGTTCGTAGAGGATCGCGACCTTGCCCTCTTGCGGGCGGAGGATGCGGCCGAGGCGCTGGACGTGCTCGCGCACACTGCCCGACCCGCTGACGATGATGCCGACGCTGGCTTCGGGAACGTCGACGCCTTCGTTCAGCACCTTGCTGGTCACCAACACTGGCCACGAACCGCCGCGGAAAGCATTGAGCATGGCGCGACGTTCGGCCGGCTTGGTGTGGTGCGTCAACACCGGAAGCACCATCTGCCGGCCGATCTCATAGGCGGTGTCATTGTCGTCGGTGAAGATCAGCGAGCGTTCGCCGGCGTGTTCGCGCAGCAACTCCCACACCGCGCGCAATTTCGCCCGGCTGGCGCGCGCCAGGCGCTTCTGCTCGCGCCAGGCGCGTAGGGCGGCCCGACCACGCGGGTCGCGACCAGCGGCAGCCAGGAAGTTCTGCCAGCCATCGGGCCCGGACAGCTGCACGCCACTGGAGCGCAGGAAGGTCAGGTACTGCGTCCGGTGCAGGGCATACGACGCGGCCTCATCGGCGTCCATCGCCACCTCGACGACCTCGGCCTGGTAGCTGGCCAGGAAGTTCCCCTCCAGTTCGTCGATGCGGGTGCGATGGACAATCGGGCCAACTAATTCGTCGAGTCGCGATTCCTGTCCGTCGTTACGTTCGGGGGTCGCTGTCAGGCCCAGGCGATAGGGCGCGAGGCACATCGTCGCGCTTTGGCTGGTCACTCCGGAGGGCAGGTGATGGCATTCGTCAAAGATGATCAAACCGAAGCGGTTGCCATGCCAGGGCATCAGTAGGATGCCGGAATCATAGGTCGCGACGGTGACATCCTCGAAGCGCTTCTCGCCGCCACCATACTGGCCAACCGGTCGACCAAGACGCGCTTCAAGATCCACCGCCCACTGCACTACCAGGTCGATGGTCGGGGCCAGTACCAAGGCGGTTCGGCGACAAGCCAACATCGCTCGCAACGCCACATAGCTCTTGCCGGCCCCGGTCGGCAGCACCACTACGCCACGCCGTTGTGACGATTCCCACGCTTCCAACGCGACCCGCTGGTAGTGGCGCATCGGCCGCGGCTCACGCTCGATCAGATCGACTTCAAGGTAGGCCCGCGCCTCGTCGCGATACTCGTGCTTGCCGTGCAGTCGCCGGAGGATCGCGGCGTAGTGCATCGCGACCGCCCGGTGCAGTTTGACCCGTCCATCCCAAACGCACAGATCCGACAACAGCCCGCCGTCCTCGGGCAGGCCGTCCAGCAGCAGGGTGCCATCCTGGAAACGGAGGGAGATCACAGGGGTCTACCTACGGGCCATCTCGCGAAGAATCCAGCGACTCTTCCGCCTTCCGCCCTCTGCCCTCCAGCATAGCGTGCCTCCCCCATGGACGCTGCTGCTCTCCTCCGCGATTTCGCCTCCCCCCTGTATGTCTACGATCTCGACACGGTCAGGGCCCGCTGCCGCGCGCTGCGCGCGGCGGTTGCCTTCGCCCCTTTCAAGCCGCTCTACGCCCTCAAGGCCAATTGCTGCCCTGCCGTTGTACGCACGATTCTGAACGAAGGATTCGGCATCGACGCCGTGTCGCCCGGCGAAGTGGCCATGGCGTTGAAGCTGGGCGTGTCGCCGCAGGATATCCTGTACACCGAAAACAACATGACCGATGCCGAACAGGTCGAGGCAGTTGCACAAGGCGTGTTGATCAATTGCGGATCGATCGACCGCCTGGAACGCCTGGCCGCCGCCGGGGTCGCGCGCTGCGCCATCCGGCTGAACCCAGACATTGGCGACGGAGCCCACGAGAAGATCTGCACCGCCGGCCCACTGACCAAGTTCGGCATCCCCAACGCCTACCTTGATCAGGTTCTGGCGATCGAGCGGCGCACCGGCATCCGCGTGGTCGGCGCCCACATGCACATCGGCAGTGGATTCCTTGAGCCAGCCGCCTTCGCCAGCGCCTGCACAGTGATCTTCGCCCTGGCCGCTAGGCTGCCCCATCTCGAATTCATCGATTGCGGTGGCGGCATCGGGATCCCCTACCGGGCTGGCCAACCAGCCATGGATCTCGCTGCAATGGGGCGTCAACTGACCGCTGACATGGAGGCGTTCTGCGCCGTCTACGGCCGTCGTCTGACCCTACGCCTGGAACCCGGTCGCTTCCTGGTTGCCGAATCCGGCACCTTGTTGACCACTGTCACCAGCGTCAAGGAGACCCCAGAAGGCCGCGTCTTCGTCGGCACTGACACCGGGTTCAACCACCTAATCCGGGTGGCGATGTACGACGCCCACCACCGCATCGATAACCTCAGTCGGCCCAACGCGCCGATCCGGCGGGTCGACGTGGTTGGCAACATCTGCGAAAGCGGCGATATCTTTGCCCGCGACCGTGACCTGCCGCTGCCCCAGGCCGGCGACATCCTGGCCATCCGCGATGCAGGAGCCTACGGCTTCGCCATGGCCTCGACCTACAACCTACGGCCCCTGCCTGCCGAGGTGGTCTTGGCTGACGGAGAGACCCGGCTTGCCCGGAAACGTAGGCCAGTCGAGGACATGCTAAATGCGTGGGAGTGGTAAAGCGCTACGGGTGGTCTGGTAGCTCCATATACCACAGTGGTTTGCCGATGACCGACCAGGCCTTGACGGTTGCCAGCGCATAGCCGACATTACACCCATGCTTCGCGCTGAACAGACGGCCGTACTGACCAATCGCATGGGACTCCATGCCCGGCCTTCGACCCAGATCGCCACGACCGCCAGCCGTTTCCACAGCGATGTCAGCATCGCCAAGGATGACATGACGGTGGATGCCAAGAGCGTCCTCGAATTGCTCATGCTGGCGGCCGAGTGCGGCTCGGAACTGACCATTTCAGCCGAGGGTGATGATGCTGCAGCAGCGGTCAAAGGGATCGTAGCCTTGGTTGAATCACGTTTTGGCGAGCTTGATGTCGATGCCTGATGGGGCCGTAGCCGCCCCCTGGCGCGTCATCATCGCCACCTGGTTCGGAGCCGGCATGCTGCGTCCCGCCCCGGGGACTTGGGGGAGCATTGCTGCCGGGCTGCTGGCTCTGCCGCTGCTTTGGTTTGTGCCACCTGACCTGAGCCGTTGGTACCTGCTAGCCGGGGTGATTGCCACCACGCTTCTGGGCGTGATGTGTGCATCGGCTGCCAGCATCCGTTTTGGTTGCCAGGATCCCCCACAGGTGGTCATCGACGAAGTTGCCGGAAGCTGGCTCGCCATCGCCATCCTGCCAACACATTTATTGGCCCAACCAGTACTTGCCGTGATCGCATCGGTTGTGCTCTTCCGAGTGTTTGACATCGCCAAACCCTGCCCGGTCGGTTGGTGTGAACACCTGCCATCAGGCTGGGGCATTATGGCAGACGACCTTGCTGCCGGCCTCCTCGCCGGGTGCCTCGCTACTGCCCTCCTGGGCTGACGGATCTGCATGACCTCGCCTTCTTCCAGCGGACGCCAACGCCCTACAGTCGGGCTTCGCAAAACCCAGCCGGTGCCGGCCTTGCGGCAACCAGCCAAAGCCCTGCCAGCCCGCTCACCCACCGAAACGTCGATCAAGCCGGTTGCCGGATCGGCCTCCGACACCGCGGCCAGGCCAGTAGGCGGCAAGAGTAAAACCAGCGATCATGCGAAGGGCATTGGCCCACGGGCTCAAAGTCGTCAGGCCTCCGACCGGCAAGTGGGCGTAACTAAACCATCTGCCAGCAAACCAAACAGACACGTTGTCGGCATGGCGCTGAAGATGAAATTCATGCTCGTCATGGCCGGTGTGACCGCCGTAGCGATGATCGTGCTTGGCCTGTCGATGGGCGGCACCGCGAACAAGTACCTCTACGGCCAGAAGACCCTCGACGGCATCGAACTGGCTCGTTTCGCCGCCCAGATGGCCGTGATGCTCAACGAACGCATCGCCCACCTCACCGAATTGGGCGTGAGGGCGGACGACCCGAACCAGTTCATCCGCGTGCGCGAGGGATTCAAAGCCGACATCAAACGTTATCTCACCGACGCCGTGACCTGGGGCGGGACGACATCAAACTCGGACGTCGAAGCAATCCTGTTCGATTGTCCGGAGATCCCCGAACTGGCCTCAGCCGGATTCGGCGATGACAACGGCACCAGCAAAGGCAATGCTGTGTCGAGCCTGTTTGTCCCTAAGAAGGATCTCACCATCCCCGTCCCCGAGGGCATGACGATCTACGAAGGGACCAAGACCATCGGCGGTCGTACGGTCAGCATCCTGCGCTTCAAGATCGACCTGCCAGCCGGCTCGCCTCCGCGCGGCTTCGGCAAGGTACGCAAGGACGAAGGCGCCAATGTCCGTGTCGACATCGCCATGGCTTCGGTCGACAAGGTGAAGGCTAACCTCGCCACCACCATCGGGGTGGCCATCCTACTCTCCATCGCCGTCGTCCTGGGCATCGCCCACTGGCTGGCGTCCACCATCACCCGGCCGCTGGAAACGCTGCTGCGCGACATGCAAATCGTTGCCAAGGGCAAGCTGGCCCATCGCACCAGCGCGTCGTCGAACGATGAGGTCGGACTGCTCGCCAACGCCTTCAACAAGATGACCGAAAGCCTGGAAATCGCGCAAGTCGCTGTCATCGAGCAAGAGAAGGCGGCCTATGAACTGAGCCTGGCCCGTGAAGTGCAGCAGCAGCTGCTTCCCGCCCAACCTCCGCTGATCACCGGTTGGCAATGTCACTCGTTCTACCAGGGCGCCAAGGCGGTGTCAGGCGACTACTTCGACTTTATCCCACTCAGCAACGGTTTGTGGGGATTCATCATCGCCGACGTATCGGGCAAGGGGATTCCCGGCTCGATGGTGATGGCGGTCACGCGCACCGTGATCCGCTTGGTCGCGCCAGGCCAGGGCCTGAAGGCCGACGAGACGCTGAAGCTGACCAACCGCCTGATCGCCAAGCAGATCAAGCGCGGCATGTTCGTCACCGCCGTATACGCTGTGCTCGACGAGCGTACCGGACTACTGACCTACGCGTCGGCCGGTCACAACCCGATGGTCATCTACCGGGCAGCCACGCGCAGCTACGAACTGGCCACCACCAAGGGCATCGCCCTGGGCTTCAACGAAGGCCCGATCTTCGACCGCACCATCCATGTATCGCAGACCCAGCTGAATCGCGGAGACGTACTGGTTCAGTATACGGATGGATTCCCCGAAGCGATGAACGGCGACAGCGAGGAGTTCGGCGACGAGAAATTCTACAATCTTATTACTGCAAATGGCCACCTGGATCCTGCTACCCTGGTGGAATCCGTGGTGTCCGGCATTGCCGCCCACCGCGGCGACGCCGAACAGAGCGACGACCTGACCATCCTCACGGTGCGCCGCTCATGAGCAGCTTTCATCGTCACGAACTGCGCATCGCCGCCGACATGTGCGAACTGGAACGGGTGCGCAGCGAAGTTGCCGAAGCTATCCGCATCGGCGGTTTCCCCGAAACCTACACCAACCGCATCCTCATCGCCGTCGATGAAGCCGTGACCAATGTCATCGAACATGGTTACGATGACCCTAATGAAGGATTCATCGACGTTATCTGCGAAGTGGAACCTGCCACCTTTACGATTTCGATCATCGACCAGGGCGAGACCTTCGACCCACGCACGATGAGCGACATTGACATCCAGCGCCATGTTGCCGCCGGTAAATCCGGCGGCCTCGGCATCTTCCTGATTCGCAAGATCATGGACGTCGTCGATTACCACCATGAGACCGGACAGCACAATCGCCTGACGATGGTCAAACGGCGATAGTTTTTTGTTCGTGGGGCTCTTGCCCCACGACTCCGCCGGGGGACGCGGCTCTCGCCCCGGCTCGCGGCCTAGCCGCTCGCTGCGCTCGGCGCCGACTCCCCTGACGGGGAGTCGCATCCGCTTCGTGGATACCCTCGCTTACCCCGGAACCCCCGCTCGACACGCGGCGCTGACGCTGGCGGTTTGCCTATCGAGGTTTCCCATTCCAGTCTCGCTGGTCACTCGCCGCACGACCACACGGCATGCACGACATGACTCGCTGCTCGTTTCGACGCTCGCTCCCCGAACGATTTTCTCCGTACGCTCACAACGGCTTCCAAAATCAGGCTGATTCGTAGAAGCACGGCATGAAGCTCGCAGCACGTGTTGGCCGCGTCGATGCCTCAGGCATCCGCCGCATCTTCGATCTCGCCAAATCGCTCAAGGATCCGATCAACCTCTCTATCGGGCAACCCGATTTTCCGGTCGACGAGAAGATCAAGGCGGCCGCCTGCGCCGCCATCACGGCCAACCGCAATAGCTACACCCAGACCCAGGGGCTTCCGGAATTGCGATCGCAATCGCTGGCCGAGGAGCAGGCGCACACCGGCCGTACCTGGGCCGCCGACGAAATCCTGATTACCAGCGGCGTCTCGGGCGGACTATTCCTAACCCTGCTCGCCCTGGTCGACGACGGCGACGAGGTACTGATCCCGGATCCGTACTTCGTCATGTACAAGCATCTGGTGCGGCTGTTCGGCGGCATCCCGGTCTACCTCGATACCTACGACACCGGATTCGTACCCACGCCCGAAGAGATTGAACGAGCCTGCACCTCACGCACCCGGCTGCTGCTGATCAACTCGCCGGCCAATCCGACCGGCCGGATTATTCCGGCCGATGTGCTGCAGGGCATCGCCAAGGTCTGCGAACGACGGGGCATCACCGTCATCTCCGACGAGATCTACCGCCTGTTCGCCTACGGACCCTGCCCGTCGATCAGCACCTTCCTACCCGACACGGTGGTCCTGGTGGGCCACTCCAAGAGCTACGCCATGACCGGCTGGCGTTGCGGCTACGCCTGCGGCCCCAAGGCAGTCATCGAGGCGATGACCAAGGTTCAGCAGTACAGCTTCGTCTGCGCCCCATCGGTGGCGCAATACGGCGCCCTCGCCGGCCCACAGGTCGACCACCGACCCAACATCGCCGCCTACAAGGCCAAACGTGACTTGGTCGTCAGCATCCTCAAGCCGTCATTCGAACTGGCTCCACCGGACGGTGCTTTCTACCTGTGGGCCAAGGTTCCGGGCGGGGTCAGTGGGCAACAATTCGTCGAGAAGGCCATCGCCAATAATTGCCTGATCATCCCCGGCGGAGTCTTCAGCGAACGCGACACACACGTGCGCATCTGCTACACCGTACCCGATGCCACCCTGAAGGCTGGCGCTGAATTGCTGGTCCGGTTAACTCACAGCTGATCGACCGGCCGCAGAAGCCAGGGGCCTTCCGCCTTCCGCCGTCCGTCTTCGGGCTTAACCTGCCCGCCCATGGTGATCCAGACCCCCTCGCAGGCCCTCTCCACCGACCCGTTGGCGATCAGCGCCCTCGCCGATCGCATCATCACTGGCGAGACCGCCAGTCCGGTCGAGCTACGCGAACTCCTCGACGTCATTCCCGGTTCGCCTGCCGCCGAAGCTCTCTTCGCCGCCGCCCAGCGCATTCGCGCGCACTATGTCGGCATGCAGTTGAAGGCCTGCTCGGTGATCAACGTCAAGGCGGGCAACTGTTCGGAAAACTGCAGTTACTGCGCACAGGCATCAGGTTCGGACAACGACGGCTACAAGAAGAGCAAATGGCTGCCCGAGGCTGACATCCAGCGCGCCGCCGAGACCAGTGCCGCCAATGGCGCACAGGCCGTCTCGCTGGTTGCCGCCTGGTGGGGCGTTAAAGAAGGCACCCAGCTGGACATGGTGACCGACTCGATCCGGAAATTCGCGCAGAACGGCAAGGTCCGGCCCGACGTCAATCTCGGCATTCTCGAAACCCAGCGCTGCGCCGACGAAATCGCCAAGGCCGGGGCCAAGGTCTATGGGCACAACCTGGAAACCGCCGCCAGTCACTTCGATGCGATCTGCTCGTCGCACAGCTGGGACGAACGGATGAAGACGATCGAGTACATCAAGAAGTCGGGCATGGGTCTGTGCAGTGGCGGCATCTTCGGGATGGGCGAGTCACGTCAGCAGCGTGTCGAGTTCCTGCAGCAGGTCGCCTATATCGCACCTGACATGATCCCGCTGAACTTTCTCAATCCCCTGCCTGGCACCAAGCTGGCCGCTCTGAAGCCACTCGATGCCGACGAGGCGCTGACCACCCTGGCGGTGGCACGCTTCGCTCTGCCCGACCGCAACCTGATGGTCGCTGGCGGCAAAGAAGTCGTGCTCGGCGATCGGGTCGGCGAGGTCTTCAAGACCGGCAT
>JBBQCI010000071.1:0-21071 GCA_038318565.1 Planctomycetota bacterium | reverse complement strand
CCCCTGCTTCCAACCCAGCGAGACCAGTTCGGCGAGATCAAAGTAGCCCTTCTCACTGGCCGCGATCAGGACGAGTTGGAGATTGCCGCGCGATTTCTCGCGCATCCCCAACGGTGCGATCGCCACCTGACAGCCCATCAGGGCGGTGATGCCATGCTTGTGCGCCGCGGCCTGCGCCTTGGCAGCCAGCGAAGCGTCATCAGGCTTCGCGGCCAGGGCGACAGCAGCCTCCTCGGCCGACGTCTTGTGCTTCTCCTTGATCTCCTTGGCTACCGTCTGGAACTCAAACGTGCCGAACAGGTTGCCGACATCAGTGAGCGCGACCGCATCCATCCCGGCCTTCTCTACCGCTTCGAACAGACGCGGCACCGTCGCGGTCGCCTTGAGCAGCGAGTAGTGCGACAGGACGTGGAGATGGGTGAAGTCAGGCATCGCTGTACCTCAGGAGACTACGTCCGCGCCGGCTCCGGCCAGCGACGGTGCGACTATAGCTTCCCGCACATGGCGAGCAGCTGAGCCAGCGGCAGCCAGGCGCTGGGCGGCACGTCGCGGGGGTGACGCTGGGGGTCCCAACCGTGCTCCGCCCCCTGGCGACGCATCTGCACCGAGCTGGCGACTCCGCGCAGCGCCTCGGCAACGGTATGCGGTCCGGCGAACACACGTTCCAAGAGGCGGTCGACCGCCACCAGATCGCGCGGTTCGGCCTCGCTGGACCGGCGGAATCGCCACACCGCCAAGTCGACCCGGCTTGACGGCACCGTCGCTTCGCGCGGCAGGCGGGCCACGAAGGTCGCCTGTCCGGCGCAGGCCAGCAGGGCGCCTGAACGGGTCCCCGGGGCGCTCAGCTTCTCGGCCGTTTCACGCTGTAGGATCAAGTCCAAGGCGCGTGGCGGGCGCGAACCCAGGATCCAGCCGCGAATCAGGCCAGCCGTCAGATGGAAGGGTGGATTGGCGATCACCCGCCAGGTACCATTGAAGCCGGGATCCCACGAACGCAGGTCGGCGGCAACGATGTCGATGCCCGAACCGGCGAACCGGGTGCGCAGCTCGGCAAGGCGCTCGGGGGCAAACTCGGCGGCCGTAACCTGGGCACCGGCATTAAGCAGTTCGGTGGTGATCGCCCCAAGTCCAGCTCCGGCATCGAGCACTCGCTCGCCGGGAACGATGCGGCAACCGGAGACGAATCTGGCGGCGACCTCCTTGGTCAGATCGTGCTGTTGGAAAACCTGATCGGATGATTCAACGCGAGCCTTGGCCACCTGCTGCCTCCATCATGTCACGGAGCCAACTGGCGTCCTGGGCGATACGGGATGGGCCGAGATCCAGCCCGGTGAAATTTTCGATCGATAGCCAGCCATGGTAGCCGGCCGCATCAAGCTGACCGATGATCATCGGCCAGCGCAAGGTTCCCTGACCCAACGGCGCAAAGCCGGTCGCGGTGCCGTCCCATGAAGTGCCACCCGAGCGATGCCAGACGTCCTTCACCTGGACATGCACGAGGAATTCACCCAGGAGACCGATCGCGGATTCCAGCGGCTCACTGCCTTCCCGAACGGTATTGGCGATGTCGTAGATGACGCCGACATGGCGTGGGTCTAAGCCGTCGAGGAGGCGCAGCGCGGCGCTTGGGCTGGTCGCCAAGGTCCCATCGTGCGTCTCCAGGACGAAGCGAACCCCCTCACCATCGGCGATACGAGCCAATTCCGCCCAAGCCGACCGTTGGGCCGCGAACTGTGCAGCGATGCGGCCACGTTCGGGCCGGTCGACCCACATGCGCACCGCAACTGAGCCAAGCGCGCGGGCCGCCCACGCCAGTTTGCGGGCCGAAGCCAGGTCTCCTGCCGGAGCGTAGCCGGCCAGCACCGGACATTTCAGACGCCAGTCGCCCAGCACCCGCGCGGCAGCAGGTGCCAGAACCTCGATGCGGTCAAGATCCAGGACGGCGGCATTGTTATCCCAGAAACCAGGAGCCCGGGCCGGATCGAAACGATGCGGCTTGCAGGCCAGATCAATGCCCGAGATGCCTGCAGCAGCCGACAACGGCGCCAACTCGTCCAGGGGCAGCCAGGGGGCACAGGCGGTAAAGAGTGAGATTGGATGACGCATAGATGTGTACCTAGGCTGCCGTGCGGGCGCGCCAGGGCAAACTCTGGTTCAGACTCAGCGGCCGAGCTCAATCAGATCAGAGATCGTCCTATGGGCCTCGATCGGGTGGCGCAGGCGCAACTGTTCATGGATACGATAATGGTTGCAGCGGCCATCGCGGATCGTTTCGAGGTAGCCCCCCTCGACCAGATCCGCGACGATGCGTTGGACTGCCCGTTCGGTGATGCCCACGCGCATGGCTACAGCCCGCATGCGCAGATCCGGGTCCTTGGCCAGGACGATCAGGACGTGCGCGTGGTTGGATAGAAAGGTCCAGCCTTGGTGGACTTCAGGCGGGATCACTGGCACCGGTGTACGAGGCATGCGGGGACTCTAGCGTGAGTTAGACGAAGGTCATCTTGCGTATTTATATTCACGACTATTATTTCGTATATGATTAAGTCCTCAGTTGGGTGCAACCACGTCCTGAGCCAGCTCGAGCAATTGGAAGCTGAAGCGATCCACATATTCCGCGAGGTGGCCGCCGAAGCCCAGAATCCGGTCATGTTGTTCTCCATCGGCAAGGATAGTGGGGTGATGCTGGAACTCGCCCGACGCGCGTTTGCCCCGGGCCCAGTGCCTTTCCCACTCATGCACATCGACTGCCGCTGGGACTTCCAGGACATGTACGTCCTGCGCGACCAGCTAACTCGACAATACGGACTGCAGATGCTGGTCCACGCCAGCGCAGCGGCCGACGACCCGGCGGTCAATCCCTTCGATCTGCCGAGTAATGAATTCACCCGGCTGACATTGACCGAATCGTTGAAGGCGGCGCTCGACAAACACGGCTTTGACGCCGCCTTCGGCGGTGGCAGGCGCGACGAAGAGAAGAGCCGGGCCAAGGAGCGCATTTTCAGCTTCCGTGATCGCTTCCACCAGTGGGAGCCGCGCGCGCAACGGCCGGAACTGTGGAATCTGTACAATCCCAAGGTCCGCAGCGGGGAGAGCATGCGCGTGTTCCCACTGTCCAACTGGACGGAACTCGACATTTGGCTGTATAGCGAATTGCGGGAGATCCCGATGGTGCCGCTGTACTTCGCCGCCGAACGCCAGGTCGTCCTACGCGATGGCCAGATCATCCTGTGCGATGATCAACGCATGCAGCTGCGTCCAGGTGAACACATTGAAAACCGGGCGGTACGTTTCCGCACCCTCGGCGCTTATCCGCTGACCGCCGGAACCGATTCACAGGCGACCACGATCCGTGAGGTTATCACCGAATTATTCGAGACACGCACGTCAGAGCGATCGGGCCGCCTGATCGACCGCGACGAGGACGCATCGATGGAAAAAAAGAAACGGGATGGGTATTTCTGAGCATCGCGGCCGTCAGGTATGCTCTGTGGCGACATGGTCCAATCCGAGTTCCCTGAATTAGGTTTATGATGTCTTGAATTGATCGTGTTGGAAGATGGGCAATCACGCCCTCGTCCAGCGTCGGCGTGACAAGACCCACAGCTGGGACGTCAATTCAATGGGATCGCCGGGTGCATCCCCAACATTCTGGCCCAGGGCCTGGTCGGCTATGCGTTCAGTTGCCCGGACATGGTGGGCGGCGGCGAATACCTGCACTTCAATGGCAGCACCAGCAGCCTGGATGGCGAGTTGTTCGTCCGCCACGCTCAACTGGCGGCCCTGCTGCCGATGCAGCAGTTCTCGGCCGCTCCGTGGCGCGTCCTTCACGCCGAGCACGCCCGGTTGTGCCGGGACGCAGCCATTCTTCATGCCGAATACGGCGAGCGCATCCTCGCCCTGGCACGACACGCCGCCGCCACCGGCCAGCCAATCGTCAGGCCACTGGCGTGGATCTGGGACGATCCCCGAGCCTGCGCTGTCCACGACCAGTTCCTGCTCGGTGACGACCTGCTGGTCGCGCCGGTGGTGATCAAGGGCGCCCGCACCCGAGAGGTCCTCCTTCCGCCGGGTCGCTGGCGGGATGACCAAGGCATGGAACATGCTGGCGGCGGGCTCATTACTGTCCCCGCTCCGCTCGATCGCCTGCCTCGTTTCACCCGCTGCTGAACAGACCGGCTGCACGAAGGCGTCACCCCCTCCCTGTCCAGCAGGAGTCCACGGGGAGTGGATCCGCTGGCTGACACCTTGCGGCTGGCTGAGGCGCTCCACACTCCTCGCCATACATGCGGCTCCGCCGGCTCGAGACATACGGATTCAAGTCGTTCGCCGACCGGATGACCTTCGACTTCGAGGATGGCATCACTGCCATCATCGGGCCGAACGGCTGCGGCAAGTCGAACGTCGTCGACGCCATCAAGTGGGTGATTGGCGAGCAATCCGCCAAGGCTCTGCGCGGCGCCGAGATGATCGACGTGATCTTCAACGGCTGCGCCACCCGCCGAGGCATGGCCTTCGCCGAAGTGACGCTGGTTCTGGATCAGCTGTCGGCCTCGATGGTCGTCGACACGCCTGACGTGGCGATCACCCGCCGCCTGACCCGCGATGGCCTCAGCAGCTACTTCATCAACGGCAAGGCCTGCCGCCTGAAGGACATCAAGGACCTGCTCATGGGCACCGGCATGGGCACCAGCGCCTACGCCGTGATCGAACAGGGTCGCGTCGGCTTCATTCTGGAGTCGAACACCAAGGATCGACGACTGGTCTTGGAAGAGGCCGCCGGGATCAGCCGTTATCGTGCTCGTCGGCGCATCGCCGCCCGCAAGCTGGAACGTGTCGAGGTCGACCTGCAGCGCATCGCCGAGGTCCTCGCCGAGGTCCGCCGGCGCGCCCGCCAGGTACGCAAGCAGGCCCAGGACGCGATCCGCTTCCGCGACCTGACCCAACGGGCCCGCGAACTACGTCTCGCTTTCGCCATGGAGGAGTTCGGCCGCTTGTCCGCTGAACTGCTCGAGCTGGACGGCAAGCTGCAGGCCCTGACCGGTGAAGAGGCTCAGACCAGCGCCGAAGCCGCCACCCTGGAAGCCAAGGTTGCCGAAGAGGACGCCCGGCTGGCCCCATCGGAAGAGATCATCCGCGCCCGCGAGCGCGAACGCGCCGACGCTCAGTCGGCGCGCGATGTCGCCCGCGCGCAGACCGAAGAAGTCGATGGCCAGTTGACCAGTCTTGACGAGACCGAGGTCGAAGACCGCGCCGCCCTTGCCACGGTCGCTGAACGCCTGGCGACCATCGACCGCAGCCGGCTGGAAGCTCAAACCAAACTCAACGACCTGGGACCGGCCGCCGCGATGGACAGCGGTGCCCAGGCCTCGGTTGGTGATCGGCGCGCCGACCTCGGCCAGGCGGTGCAACACGTCGACGGACTGCTGCACCGGGTCGACGAGCTGAAGTCCAAGCAGGTCGAATGCCTGCGCGAGCTGTCGCGCGTCGAGGCCGAGCGCAAGGGCCTGACCAGTGCCCACGAGGCGATCAACGATCGACGCAAGCGCTTGTCCGATCGCACCGGCGGCCAGGGCGATCAGTTGATGGCGGCGATGGGCGCAGTCGAGGCGGCCAAGCGGGCGCTTGAAGACGCCCAGCGGGCGGCTGCCGACGCGCACCTCGCTCTCGACGCCGACCTGCGCGCGCGCGAATCTGCCGCCGGCGAGACCCAGCGCCTCGATCACGAACTCGCCGAGATCCGCCACGCCGAAGCCAAGTCCGACACCATGCTGCGCATGCTGACGGACAACGAGCGGCGCGCCGAAGGCGTCAGCAAACCGGTGCGTGATGTTCTGCAGCAAGGCGGCATCCAAGGCCTCATCGGCCTGGTCGCTGACCTGTGCACCGTACCGGATGACTGTGTCGTCGCGATCGAGACCGCCCTGGGCGGTGCCGCCCAGCACATCGTCACCGAGAGCGTCGACGACGCCAAGGCCGCAGTCGAATGGCTGAAGCGCGAACGGCGCGGCCGCGCCACCTTCCTGCCGCTGGATGACATCCGTGGCGACGAGCGGGTCGATGAATTCCTGCTCCGTCAGCGCGGCGTGGTCGGGCTGGCCAGCCGCCTGGTTGAATACGACATCCGGCTGCGTCCGGTCTTCGAATACCTGCTCGGCAACGTGGTGGTGGTCGAGACCCTTGACGACGCCATTGCCCTGCGCCGCAGCCACCGCCCGCGCTGCCGCATGGTCACGCGCGACGGCGAGCACATTAACCCCAGCGGTGCGATCACCGGCGGACGCAGTGGCCACGCCGAGGGCGGCGGACTGGTCTCGCGTAAGAGCGAGATCACCAAGCTGACCGCCGAGTTGTCCGAGCTGCAGACGCGCCGCACTGCGGTCGCCGCCGCCCGCGAAGCTAGCCGCCAGGAAGCCGAAGCCTGCGCCCGCCGCACCGAGGAACGGCGCAAAGAGATCCAGGCCCGCGACCGCACCGCTGGTGATGCCCGCGCCCAGCTGATGCAGGCCGAGCGCGACCGCGCCCACCGCGAAGAGAACGCCAGCAGCTACGGCGCCGAGTTGGAAGAGATCGCCCAGGAACTCTCCAAGATCGAGGCCGAAAGCCGCGAACTCGCTGGTCAGAACGACTGGTTCACTGCCCTTGAGCGCAAGCTCGACGGCGAACGTGCCTCGCTGCAGGGCGAACTGGATGCCGGCGCTGCCCGCCGCGACCGCCTGCAAGAGGAGGTCAACAACCTGCGCGTCGAGGCCGCCACTGCCCGCGAACGTGAAGAAGCTGCGCGCAACCACCTCGTCCATCTCACGCGCCAGCAGCAAGAGCTGGAAGACGATCGCGCCGCGCGCGAACGCCGCCTCGCCGGACTCGACACCCGCCGGGCCGAACTGCTGCGCCGCAAGTCCGAGGCCGGCGCGTCGCGCGAAGCCGCCAACCGCGAGGTCGAGCGCCTGTCGCTGGCCGTCAACGAGGCGGTCGCCGAACGTGACCGCCTGCGCCAGGGAACCGAAGAATTGCGTCAGCAGGCGCGCATCGTCGGCGCCCGCGCCCGCTCGCTGGCCGCCCGCCTGGCCGACCTCAACCTCAAGACCAACGAGCTACGTGTGCGCCTCGAAGGCCTGACCGTTCGTGTCCACGACGACCACCAGTTGGAACTGGCCGAAGCGGCCGCCAACTGGGTCCGCCCCGAGGACTGGGATCGCGACCGTCTGAAGTCCGAGCTGGAGGACGCCGAAACCGCCATCGCCCGCATTGGTGCGGTCAACCTCGCCGCCATCGACGAACTGCAGGAAGCCGAAGCCCGCGAGACCTTCATCGACACCAGCCACACCGACCTGGTCAGCGCCAGCGAGAAGCTGCAGGGCGTGATCGAACAGATCGACCAGCACAGCCGCCAGCTGTTCGAGGACACCTACAGCCAGGTGCGAGCCAACTTCCAAAGCCTGTTCCGCCGCCTGTTCGGTGGTGGTGCCGCCGACCTGCGCCTGGAGCGCGTCGAGACGGTCACCATCACCGACCCCGACGGCAGTACTCGCGAGATCCAGCGCGAGGTCGACGTGCTGGAGGCCGGTTTAGAGATCTACGCCCAGCCGCCAGGCAAGAATCCCAAGGTCATCACCCAGCTGTCCGGTGGCGAAAAGGCCCTGACTGCCATCGCCCTGCTGTTCTCGGTGTACCAGGCAAAGCCCAGCCCGTTCTGCATCCTCGACGAGGTCGACGCCCCGCTCGATGAAGCCAACGTCGACGTCTACTGCAACATGGTCCGCGACTTCACCAGCGGCAAAGAAGTCGAAGGCTTCAAGGGCAGCCAGTTCATCGTCATCACGCACAAGAAGCGCACCATGCAGCGCGCCGACGCCATCTACGGCATCACCCAAAACGAACCCGGCGTCTCGACCAAGATCAGCGTCCACCTCGGCGACCTCAACGACTCCGGCGAATTGGCCCCAACCACCAGAGGGTCGGGGCCGTTCTCGGGGTGATTGCCAGCCTGGATGTGCTTGAGGCCGGTTCGGATGCCTGCACCATGAACCTCGTGATCAACCCAGACGATGAAGCGCAGATGGGAGACGCGGTAGTGGCCGCCGGGCTGCGCACCTGGACGACCGAGCAGCGTGGAGCGCTAACCTGCCGGTTGACCGCCATGGTGAGATCCTCGTCCCGAGCGGCCTGGCAAGCTCGGCAGCCAAACAGAGTGGCCCCTGCCAACGACATCGCATGGCATTTTAGGCAGATCACATCTATCTATACCCGCAACATAAGCACCACATGCCAAGACCAAACCTACTCAGTCTGATCCCTAAGCCGCCAACCATCACGGTAGTTGACGTTGGGGCCATGGCCATTGGCATTGATCCATACCAACCGCTCATCAACGCTGGGATCGCTAACATCATAGGGTTCGAGCCGGTCGAAGAGGAACTGGCCAAGCTCCAGGCCACAGCTAATCCTGGAAGAAAATATCTTCCCTACGCCATCGGCGATGGAACGAACCAGATTTTCCATATTAATAACTTCCCCATGACTTCGTCGCTTCTGCGGCCAAATCACGCATTAACGGACCATTTCTCTGGACTAAGCGAATTAATGCAGGTGGTGAAGTCCGTAGAGATGAAAACACATCGACTGGATGATATCCCAGAGGTCAGCAAAACCGATTTCCTAAAACTTGACATACAAGGCGCAGAATTGCAAGTTTTACAAGCAGCCAAGCACGTACTGGAAAACACGCTGATGGTGCAGACTGAGGTCGAATTTGTGCCCCTCTATGAAAATCAGCCACTCTTTGCTGAAATCGACCAGTGTATGCGTGGGGCAGGTTTCCTCCTGCATCGTCTCCACCCATTGTCAGGGCGTTCCTTCAAACCGATTCATATTCATGATGCGACTGGGCAACCACTTTTCACTCAGGCGCTGTGGACAGATGCGATTTACGTGAAGGATTTCCGTCATCTAGAACAACTTGGTCCACAACGATTGTTGAAGCTGGCCATACTCGCGGATCTACTCTGCGAGTCATTCGATCTGGCCTACAAATGTCTGGCGACCTACGACCAACTCATGGAAACTGGACTGGCTAGTGCCTACCTGGATCAACTCTCAAGGCAGGCCTAAAGTCGTACCGTTTGGATACGACCTCGCTCGCCAAGCAGTCGAAGTGTCGTGTCGCTACGCTGAGCGTGTCCTGGCAACGTGCATATCCGCTCGAACAAAGGCTTCATCTGCTGACCCGTGAAATAGGCACTGAACCCCCTCTTCCACGCGAAAGTTTCAAGCGCAGAAATAGTCACTAATTGACCGAGACTCAGGTTAGCCAAGCTCTCATGTTCTCGCAATGGAAGTAAGAATGGCTCGCGGAAAATGGGGGAAATGTCCTGTCCTTCCATGAGCGGCTGAATCAACTGCTCAATCAACCGAATGGCTTCAGTACGGTAGCCAAGATCAAAAGAGATACGGGCTGCCGTAAAGATTCTGGAACCAGTCACCCCAGCCGTCATCGCACGACGTTCACTGGCAATCGCTTGCCGCAAGCAAGCGACTTGCCCAGCCACAGGCACGCCGACTTGATCAACTGAAGCAGCCAAGGCTACCGCCCGGCGGTGGTCATCCCAGCCTGGAACACCTGCATTGGGATGCCAACCATCCGTAGGGGGTTGCAGCCAGGTACTGGAGGCAACGCGATCAACCACCTCCTGAATTTTGATCTGGGCGAGAAATTCAGGGACTGTCGATCGAAAGGGGACGAGCAATCCGCGTTCAATCAACATACGTTCGCTCTCAGGACGAACGGCGAAGGCATTCAGAAGGTAACCGTCCAATGACTCACCGAGCGGGATCGGGGCCAGCACCCCTGGCCCGGGAACAAGTCGATGAATTAGGAAACCACGACGCATGAACGCTTCGCACAAACCTTCATTAATCGCATTACCGTGCTTCAACTCAAACATGATGAGCGGACTCTGCTCAGCGAGGAATTTCTCCATGCCCCCCAGAATACGTTCCTCCTCCCCTTCGGCGTCCATCTTGATAAAAGAGATGCGATCCGCGGTGCCCGCCAGAGCCTTATCGAGTGTAATTAACTCGATCTCCTCCTCGCTGTCCTGCTGTCCACTCAAGCTATTCAACTCAGGGTTCGCTGAGGTCGCCAGAGACGCAGTCCCCTCATGATCCGACAGGCCTACCTCATGCAATGTAACCCATGGCATACGGTTCAAGTCGAGACTGCGACGCAGCATCCGGATTGGCTGTCGCGCAGGTTCAAAGGAATGGACGGTTCCAGATGAACCCACCAGAGATGCAAGGGTCAGGGTGTAGGTCCCGTAGTTGGCTCCGATATCAACAACATGCATTCCTGGCTGAACCAGTTTCCGAACGAAACGAATCTCGTCTTCGAACCAGTCTCCCTGCTCACGCAGAACGAACGGCGTGAGCAGGTCGTTGTTATCAGGAACGCAACACACCAGATCACCAGTGATGCGGATTTCGGCACAGGCTGCGGCCATGAACTGTCACCCCCTTAAGATTATGGGTACCTTGGCGCGCCTCCGACGCAACCCCATCATCGCTACCTATCCTGCCACCAACCATGGACCACGCAGTTTGAGGCACTAGCATCCATTAACCCGCGGTTGACCGTTGTCCCCAGCGTATTCCCTTCCTGAAACACACGAGCCAGTACATGCTTCCAAGCACACAACGAGTCAAGGATCTACATAACCAGGCCGTCCGTCTTATGGGTGAAAAGAACTGGACCGAAGCCGAGGCGCTGTTCACAACCCTGGTTGTAGAGGTCCCCTTCGACCACCTCGTTCATTACAATCTTGGTAATCTTCTGTGGGAGACACAGAGACCCGCTGAAGCGGGTCGTTCCTGGCGCAGGTCGATTGCTTGCCAACCCGACTTCGTCCCGGCGATGGTCAATCTCAGCAACGCCTTGGATGTCGCCGGTGACCGCCGTGAAGCTCTGCGCTATATCCAGATGGCGGCACGCCGTCTACCCAACGATACGCGAATCCTGGTCAACTTGGCTTCCATTTTGATGAATTTGGGAGAGGCGCCGCATGCTCTGGATGCCATTGAGCACGCATACCGGATTGATCCCAAAAATTTTGAAGTCGCCCATGTACGCGTGTCGATCATTGTCGAACTAAAGCTCAAAGACCGGGTCGAATCCGCCTGCCACGATGCAATCCGCCTTCGCAAGACTGGACATAGCGCCCTGGCCATTTCCCAGCTTATCCTGCATTACTCCAAATTGAGTCGCTGGGACGATATGGCCCCACTACAGGCGCAGTTGCGTGAGGCTGCATTGGCCGGCAACTCAATTTTAGGACCGATGCAAGTTGCTTTTTCCATCGATGACCCGGGTGTCATTGCCAGACTGGCTCGAGAAGTCGCAGCAAGGGAACAACGCGAGATTCCCCGCCGCTCCCCTGCAATGCAAGTTAGAGGCAAACTGACTATCGGGTACCTTTCACCAGATCTCCGCAATCACCCGGTTGCTCACATGCTGCTTCCGGTGCTGCAGTGTCACGATCGCGAACGTTTCAAAATTTTGACTCTAGGCACATTGCCAACAAATGAGTCCGAACTGACCTCCGCCATCAACCAAACGGTCGATGGTCATCTTGATCTGAGCCGACTGGATGATTCCCAGGCCGTGGACTTAATTCGTAATTCGGGCATCGACGTTTTGGTCGATCTCGCCGGCGCAACACAATGGCAGCGTAGCGGACTGCTGGCCTTGCGGGCTGCCCGTACCCAACTGCTCTGGCTGGGTTGTCCCACCACCACAGGCCTACCGTTTTACGATGGTTTTTTAGTTGACAACGTGGCGATGACAGAAAGTTACGCCCAGGCTTGCACCGAACCGCTGTACAGACTTGATTGCTGCTACCACCCAATTAGCCGTGGATACGGCGCGCCAAATCCCGCACTTACTCGAGACCACGTTGGATTGCCTAACGACGCATTCGTTGTGGGTCTTCTGCAAATGCCAACCAAGATCCAGCCGCCATTTACTGAGGACATTATCGAATTGATGAAACTTGCGCCCAAGAGCCATCTGTGGATGCGCACTGACGATTCGAGCACGCATTTAGTCACTACTTTTTTTGCGAATCGAGGCATCGACCCGCAACGTATAACCCTATCCACCGGGATCGTCGAGCGCTCCGATTACCTCGCATACCCTGGCCTAGCTGATCTACTGATTGATAGTTATCCCTACGGCGGACACAGCACGACCGGCGAGGCGCTGGCCATGGGACATCCTGTGGTCACACGGGCAGGTCAATGCCTGCACACCAGGGTAGCAGCAAGCATGTTGACCGAATTAGGCCTAACCGAACTCGTCGCTCACAGTCGGGACGAATACATGTCAACGATTCTCCGTCTCATCGCCGATCCGGCCGAACTTGCTCGTATCAAGGTCCGGACCCGTGCGGCAGCAGAACAACTCACAATCGACGGAAGCCGAAAGTTGACGAGATCACTCGAGACGGCCTATCTCTTTCTGCACAATCAACCTGCCAAGGCAGTTCCGTAGCAGCTTAGACATTCAAGATGGTCGTAACAAGCAACAAACTGGGATTACGTTAGATCTCCAATAAGATCAAACCCTCGCCGGACTAGCCGGCGAGGGTTTGGGGCTCAATACAACACCGATGAACTACTTCGTGTAGACCGGGAAGTTGGCGTTTGATGTAGGATTGCCGTCCATTGTGGTAACGGCAAGGGCGGTCGTGGTCAACGCACCAATGGTCGCACCATTGAAGTAAGTACCAACTATGTTAGCAAGAATCCCGCCAGTCGCGGGCAGGCCGTTGGCCGGGCCGGACGTGGCGGCCGCGCCGCCATAGAGATTGGAAACGAGAGCGTTAAGCGGAGTCGTCCGCACCTGGCCATCACCAGACATGCAGAATACACGGCGACCGGCCGAGCCCCAATCGGAAGGGGCAGCAGAGACAAACCAGAGCCGTTCGCCATTATTGGCGCTGTTCGTCGCAGCAATAGTCGGAACAGCCACGGAGAGACTTTCAACGCGGAGACCAATCGTGTTTTCCGTCGTGTCGGTCTCAGACGCGGTAAAGGCGGCAAACTTGAAGTTTGCTGCCTGGCCCATGGTCGGGGCGTTCGTGGCGCTTACGCCGCTGTAGGCGTTGGCCGCAGCCAAAGGACCGGTCAGAACCTTGATCGAACCGGTAGCGAAGCGGTTGGTCGGCTCCAGGCCAGCAAGCATGCGCAGCGTGCCGAACTCGCCAACGTTGTCGCTGTCAAGATCGAGGTAGCCGCCGCCCTGGAACTGTGTCTGAGCCGGGAAGATACCCGACTTCATCGAAGCGCTGGCTGCCGCTTCGTTCGCGGTGACCCGCGATTCGAGGAGGTTCGGGATCGCGATGGCCGCGATGATGGCGATGATCGCTATGACGATCATCAGCTCGATAAGTGTGAAGCCTTTGCGCATGGTAGCGTCTCCTGGTTGGAATGGGTTGCTGGACAGAGTGATAGCACAACCCGATCCAGCGTGCAAGACCAACTTGGCTGGTACAGGCAAGGACTTACAGCGAATGCATGCCGGCGACCGACAGAACGGGTTGCTCGGCTGCCGTTTTTTGTCAGTCGCTTGCCCTGACGTGGGCAGCAACGAAGACCCGCTCATGGTCGAGCAGAACCACATCCAGCAGTTGCAGGCTGCGCGCAGCCATCTGACGGCGGGACAGTTGGATCAGGCCTTTTCCACCATCGTTCCCATCTTGCAGGCCGATCCCAACCAGCCCGATGCCCTGACCATTCTGGGCCGACTGCAGTGGATGACGGGCGACCGAGCCACAGCAGTGGCCAGTTGGCGGCGGGCAACCCAGCGGGATCCACGCCAGTTCGAGGCTGCCACGTTGCTGGCAGAGGCCGCGTTGGAGGCGGGGTCAGCTCAGGACGCAGTCATGCTGGCCGAACGCGTGATCCGCTCCGGTGATCCCCGGCCAGACCCGTGGATGACCCTGATCCGGGCGCAACGCCAACTGGGTGAGACCAACCAGGTTCTGGCCACCCTGGAGCAGGCCACAAAGCGGCACGGCCAGGATCCGGATCTGCTCTGGCATGCCTGCGTTATCGCTAGCGAGGGCTTGCAGCACCGGGCAGCAGGCACCTACGCCGAACGCCTGCTGGCGATTCAGCCTGGGCATGCCGGAGCGACCTGCACCTGGGCCGATGCCAAGGCCCGTGCATCCGATTGGGAAGGCGTAACAGGCGCAGAGCAACGGCTTCGACGTGTAAACGGAACTGGGGGGCCGGATCCCAGCCTGATGGACTGCGCCTACATCTGGGATGATCCTGTCGTCCTAGCCGAGGCGACCCGCCGGGTGGCTGCCGCCAACCCGGTCAGCGTCCCGCGTCCACGTCGCCAGGCAGATCGCGAACGCCTGACCGTCTGCTATCTGTCACCCGACCTGCGCGAGCATCCGGTGGCGCGCATGCTGCTTGGCGTGCTGCCGCATCACGACCGGGCGCAGGTGCGTTTGATCACTGCCGGACTGTCCCCACCTGCCGACGATACGTTGGCGCGGCGGGTTCGCGGGTTCACTGACGAACATCTCGATCTGTGTACCATGAGCGATGCCGAGGCCATCGCGCGGCTGCAGCAGGCCGGGGTGGATGTGCTGGTCGATCTCGCCGGCGCGACGACGCGCAATCGCTACGGCATCCTGGCGGGCCGGCCGGCGGCAGCGCAGATTCTCTGGCTGGGCTGTCCGACCGGGACGGCTGGCAGCTGGTACGACGCGTACATCCTTGATGTGGTCGCCTGTCCGGAAACGAGCGGGCAGACCTTCACCGAACCGCTCATCAGGCTGCCACACTGCTATCATCCGATTCTTGGAGCCGACGGTGTCATACCGGCCGTCACGCGCGCTGACGCCGGTCTAGCCGACGATGCCATTGTCCTCGCCTGCCCGCACACTCCGCACAAGGTCCGGCCGCCGGTGGTGGACGCCTGGCTACGCATCGCCTTGGCCGAACCTCGGGTGGTGCTGTGGCTGGATGCTCTGGACGATGCCGCCAAGGCCGGCATCCGCGCCTACGCCGCCGATCGCGGTGTCAGTGAACGACAGCTGTGCTTCTGGCGATTCCAACCCGACCACGCGCGCTATCTGGCAACCTTGGCCCTGGCCGATCTGTTCCTCGATAACCACCCCTACGGCGCCCACAGCACGGCTGGCGAGGCGCTGACGCTGGGGCTGCCGGTGATCACACCGTCCGGGCAGTGCGTCCATGCCCGGGTTGCGGCCAGCATGCTGAGCACGCTCGGCCTGCACGACTGCATCCGCGACGGACTAGACGATTACGAGCGCCACATCCTGAGACTCTGCCGGGACGACCAGGCGCGGGCTGAACTGACCAGGCGAACCCGCACGCAGGCGGCACTGGTGGTGCCCGGTTTCGGGCCACGACTGGCGGCCAGTCTGGAAACCGTCTATCGCCAGGTCTGGGCGACAGCGTCGGTCTGAACTCAGCGGTCGGGAACGTCGCGTTCCAACCTATCCAGTTCCTCGCCCATGGCGTTGGCCGGGCGGGCGAAGCGGGCGAGCAGGACGTACAACACCGGGACGACGTAGAGGGTCAAGACGGTCGACAGGGTCAGGCCGCCGATGATTACCGTACCGATGGCCTGACGCGCCTCGGCGCCTGCGCCGCTGTGCAGGGCGAGCGGGATCGAGCCGGCAACCATGGCGATTGACGTCATCAGGATCGGACGCAGCCGGACGACGGCGGCCTCGCGGGCGGCGGTGGCCAAATCGCGACCGGAGGCTCGCAACTGGTTCGCGAATTCGACCAGCAGAATACCGTTCTTGGCCACCAGACCGATCAGCATGATTGCGCCGATCTGGCTATAGATGTTGTTCGACTGGCCGGTTACCCACAGCGCGCTGAGCGCGCCGGTGGTCGCCAGCGGCACCGTGATGATGATGATCGCCGGATGGATCCAGCTTTCGAACTGAGCGGCCAGGGCGAGAAACACGATCAATATCGCGGCGGCGAACATTAGCTGCTGGCCACCAGCGGTTTCGACGAATTCCTTGGCTTGGCCGGCCCAGCTGAGGGCGGCGCTCTGCGGCAGGTTTGCTGCGGCAATGGCGCGCACCGCCTCGACTGCGTCGCCAACCGCCAGGCCAGGGGCAAGCGCGGCGCTGACCGTGACGGCAGAACGGCGGTCGACCCGGCGCAGCTCTTTGGGCACCCCCTCCTCACGAAGCTGGACAACTGCCGACAGCGGCACCAGTTCACCTGTGGTCCGACTGCGGAGATGAATGCGGTCTAGATCGCCGGGGACGCGGCGGAGTTCCCGCTCGACCTGGATGATGACATCGTACTGCTGCCCGCGATCCTCAACCGTGGTCGCCTTGCGCTCGCCGAAGGCGATGGCCAGGGCGTCGCCGACGTCGCTGGCGGTCAGGCCGAGGACGGCCATGCGGTCGCGGTCGACATCGACCGACAGCTGCGGCTTGGTCAGTTCGACCTCGTCGCGCACGTTGGTGAAACGCGGGTCCTCGCGCAGGGCCTTGGCGAGCTGTGCGGCATAGGCGCGAACCTTGGGGTGGTCCTCGGCCCCGACCACGACCTGCAGGCTCTGGCCGAAGTCGCGGATGCCGAAGCTTTCCGGATTCCGCGCAAAGACGAAAGCGCCGTTGATGCCGCGCAATTCCTTGGCGATGGCTGCCGTCACCGTCTGCTGGGATATCGAGCGTTGCGACCACGGCTTGAAACGCAGCATAACGAATCCGGCATTGACCGCGCCAGGATTGGCAAAGCCGGGGAGGATCGACAGCACATTGTCGATCGGACCATCGGCGGTGGCGTAGCGTCCGGCAATCGCGTTGAGCTGCTTCACCACCGCCAGGGTCTCGTCGACCGTGGCCCCTTGCGGCAACTCCAGAATGATATTGGTGCGGCCCTGATCCTCGGTCGGCGACAGTTCGCGACGGACCAGGCCGGCCAGCAATGCGGTCGAGGCGCAGAACGCCAGGAATCCGACCATCACTACGGCACGGTGACGCAAGGCCCAGTCGAGACTGCGCTGGTAGACCCGGTCGACCGCGTCCAACCCAGCGCTGATCGCACGGGACAGTCGGCCATCATGTTCATGACGGTGCAGCAGCCGGCGGCACAGTACGGGCGTGAGGGTCAGCGCGACGAAGGACGAACCGATCACCGCTGCGGCCAGGGTGATGCCGAATTCCTGGAACAACCGGCCGACCCGTCCGGTCTGGAAACTGATCGGCACGAACACCGCAACCAGCACGACGGTGGTAGCGATCACCGCGAAGGCGACCTGACGGGTGCCACGAGCAGCGGCCAGGGCTGCGGGTTCGCCGCCTTCCAGCCGGCGATAGGCGTTTTCCAGCACGACGATGGCATCGTCGACGACCAGGCCGATGGCGAGGACGAAGGCGAGCAGGGTCAGGACGTTGATCGAGAAGCCCATGGCCGCCATCACCGGGATCGCCGCCGCCAATGACACCGGCACCGCCAGCATCGGGATGAGGGTCGCACCCCAGGCACGCAGGAAGACCAGGATGACCAGGGCGACCAGAATAATCGCTTCGATCAGGGTCATGATGACCGCCTCGATCGAGGCCCTGATGAACAGCGATTCGTCGTAGGCGATCGACGGGCGGATGTCAGCCGGTAGGCTACCCTGCATCTGGGACAACGCAGCCCGCACCCCGTCGGCGACTTCCAGGGTGTTGGCGGTCGACTGTCGGACGACACCCAGACCGATCGCGGGATGACCATCGATCAGCAGCCCATTGCGATAGCCGGCCGCGCCCAGCTCGATGCGCGCGACCTCGCCAAGCCGGACCTCGCCACCGCTACCGACACGCAATACCATGGCTGCAAAATCGTCGGGACGGCGCAGCCGGGCGTCAGCCCGCACAGTCAGCTCGCGAGCACTGCTTTCCAGACGGCCACCTGGCAACTCGACGTTCTCGGCGCGCAAGCGCGACTCGACATCTGACGGGGTCACGCCGAGCGCGGCCATGCGGTCTGGGTCCAGCCACACCCGCATGGCGTAGCGGCGCTCGCCGCCAATCCGTACGCTTGCCACCCCTGGCACGACCGACAAGGCGTCGACCATCTCGCGGCGAGCGTAATCGGTCAACTGCAAGGCATCACGGCTCGTGCTCTCGAGAACAATCCACATGACCGGACTCGACGACGAGCTGGCTTTCTCGACCACCGGATCATCCGACGCCTCGGGCAGCAGACGGCGGATGCGACCGAGTTGGTCGCGAACGTCGGCGGCAGCAAATTCGATGTCCCGTCCCAGCTGGAATTCGATGTCGATGCGGCTGGAGCCGTCGGTCGAGGTCGAATTAATCGCCTGGACCCCCTGGATGCCGGCGACCGTCTCTTCGATGCGCTTGGTGATCTCGCTTTCGACCACAGACGCCGAGGCGCCCAAATATTCAGTACGTACGCTGACTACCGGTGGATCGATGTCCGGGTATTGCCGGACTGGCAACCTCGTCAGGGCCCAGATCCCAATTACCACCAGGCCAACGTTCAGCACCCAGGCGAGCACCGGCCGGCGCAGAGCCAGATCGGACAGCTGCATGATCAGGGCTTCTTGGACGGATCTGGCTTCGCGGGTGCGCGTACCTGCACGACCACGCCGTCACGGACAGCCTGCAGCCCCTGGACCACCACCTGGGCGCCAGCCTCCAGGCCAGATGCGATCTCGACGCTGCCAGACATGCGAACGCCAGGTACGACCATCGTGCGTACGGCCTTGCCCTCCACGATGCACCACACGAACGGCTTTGACCCCTGCATGACCAGGGCTGCTTCGGGCACGGTCACAGCACGCTCGCGCCGTTCGACCACCAGTTCGACCGTCAGTGCCATGCCCGGTCGCAGGGCGCGGTCGGGGTTGGGCAGGACGGCCACGGTGGCGACCGCGCGGCTGCGCACGTCAGCACCAGGGTCGATCGCTACCACCGAACCGTTGAATACCCGCCCAGGCCAGGCGGGCGAGGTCGCCCGCACCGCCAAGCCGGATTTCAAGAGTGCGATATGAACCTCGGGGACGCCGAAGGCGACCTGCATCGGATCCAGACGGACCAGTGGAGCGATTGGCGTGCCGGGCGCGACCTGGCTGCCGACACCGACCCGACGAATGCCAATCGTCCCGGCGAATGGTGCAACCATGGTACGATCGGCAAGATTGGCCTGGGCGAGCTCAAAAGCCCCCTGCTTGGCGGCCAGTTCGGCGGCGAGACGATCGATCTCGTCCTGGCTGACCAGGCCTTTGTCCAGCAGCGGCTTGCGATTGTCGAGTTCCTTCGTCGCCTTATCGCGCTCACCCTGCGCCTCGCGCAGCGAGGCGGTTTCGCGGGCACTGTCGAGACGAAGGAGCACCTGCCCGGCCGCTACCTCGACGCCATTGGCGAATTCGATCGCTGCTACAAGCCCGGACGTCTTGCTGGTGAGCATCAAGCCATCGACTGCCTCTGCCTGGCCGAGCAGACGCACGACCCGCTCGACTGCCTCTTGACCAGCTGGGACCGTGTCGACCAGGGGCGGAAGCGGGGCAGCCTTGGCAACCGGCGGAGAGCCACAGCCACCAAGCATCACACACATGAGCACGAGAGCTGCGCGCATGTCGAACGACCATGGCCGCATGTGCAAACGCGCAATGGCGAGCTGCGACCGGCCTACACAGCTCAGCGCAACGCGGTTGGCACGCCGACGGGGAAGACGTCGAGGCCGAACTCGCGGCAGCGGACCTCGTCGTACTGGTTGCGGCCGTCGAAGATCGCCTTGCCGGACAGCTGCGTCGCCAGCTTGCGGAAGTCGGGACGGCGGAAGGGACGCCACTCGGTGAGCAGACAGAGCACGTCTGCACCCTGAGTCGCCTCGTACATATCCGGGTGGTAGCTCAGACCTGGCAGCGTGCCGAGCGCGCGTTGCGCCTCATGGGTCGCCTTGGGATCATAGGCGCGCACGATAGCCCCAGCAGCAGTCAGTTCGCGGATCAGGTCGATCGATGGGGCATCGCGCACATCGTCGGTGTTCGGCTTGAAGGCCAGGCCCCACACCGCGACGGTCAGGCCGGCGAGCTTGCGGCTCTTCAGCTCGCACCAGGCGGCCAGCTTGCGCTGCACGATGTGCAGTTGGTCCTTGTTGACCAGATCGACCGCTTCGAGGATGCGCGCGGTGTAGCCATGCTCTTCAGCGGTGCGGGCCAGGGCGCGAACGTCCTTGGGAAAGCACGAGCCGCCATAGCCGCAGCCGGGATGCAGAAATTGCAGACCGATGCGGCTGTCGGCGCCAACGCCCAGGCGAACCTGGCGCACATCGGCCCCGACCCGTTCGCAGATGTTGGCGATCTCGTTGATGAAGCTGATCTTGGTCGCCAGCATGCTGTTGGCCGCATACTTCGTCATCTCGGCGCTACGGATGTCCATGGTGTAGAAGCGCAGCCCATTGCGGATGAACGGGGCATATAGTTCATGCAGCAAGGCAGTGGCCTTGGGCGAGTCGACGCCGACCACCACGCGGTCAGGCTTCATGAAATCGTCGACGGCGCTGCCCTCCTTGAGGAACTCGGGATTGCTGGCGACGTAGAACTCGATGGTCGCGTTGCGATTCTTCAGTTCCTCGGTGATCCATGCGCGGACCTTGTCCGCGGTGCCGACCGGCACAGTGCTCTTGTTGACCACGAGGACATGACCGGTCATCGACCTGCCGATGTCGCGGGCGGCGCTCTCGACATAGCGCAGATCGGCCCGCCCATCCTCGCTCATCGGGGTGCCAACGCAGATGAAGGCCACCTCGGCATCCCGCATACCCTGGACTGCAGCGGTACTGAACAACAGGCGGCCATGGTGGATGTTGTCGACCAGCAGTTCGCTGAGGCCCGGCTCGTAGATCGGGCTCTCGCCCTTGCGCAGGCGCTCGACCTTGGCGGCGTCGATATCGATGCAGGTGACATCATTGCCCATCTCGGCAAAGCACGTGCCAGTGACTAGTCCAACGTATCCAGTTCCGAAGATGGCAATGCGCATAAGGCCTCC
>JBBQCI010000070.1:0-21119 GCA_038318565.1 Planctomycetota bacterium | reverse complement strand
CCGCAGGGCGGGGTGATCGAGATCGACATCAGCGAGTACGCCGGCTACGCCGGGCTGGTTGCAGCCAACAACGGGCTGGCAGCGAACCCGGACAGCGCCCTGGCCAAGGCGGTCGGCTTCCAGGTCAAGCTGACGGTCGGTGAGGGCGAGAAGTGGGGCGAGCTGGTCGCCGGCCGTTTCGCCGCGTCGGCCACTACTGTCGATGTCCTGGCGGTGCTTGGTCGCGGCTATGCCGTCACCGTGCCGCTGCAGCTGGCGTGGTCGCGCGGCGCCGATGGCATCGTGGTGCAGTCGGGGATCGGTTCGGTCAATGCCCTGAAAGGCCGCACGGTGGCGGTGGCGCCGTTCAACGAGAGCGAGTTTCTGCTGCGCTATCTGGCCCAGGAGGCCGGCATCGCGGTGCAACCGCTGGACGGCGTCGGCGTCGTGCCGCGGCCTGATGCCATCGGCATGGTCTATGGCGAGGACATCGATCAGGTTGCTGATGCCTTCGCCGGTGAGGTCGCCGCCGGGCGCGCGCGCCTGGCCGGCTTCGTCGGCTGGGCCCCCAAGACCGAGGAGGTGGTGCAGGGCAGTGCCGGCAAGGCGCGCATGCTGGTCACCAACCGCAACCTGCTGGTCATCGCCGACGTGCTGGCGGTGAACCGCGGTTTCGCGGCTGCCCAGCCGCAGGCGGTGCGTGGCCTGGTGCGCGCAACCCTGGAGGGCAACCGTCTGGCGCGCAGCCAGCCCGAGCGCGTGCTGCCGCTCCTGAAGGCCGCGTTCGGTTGGGAAGCGGCCCAGGCCCGTGCCGAACTGGCCCGCGTGCACTTCTGCAACCTGCCCGAGAACCTCGCGTTCTTCGCCGGCACCATTGACAGCGCTGGCAGCTACAACGGCATCTACCAGTCGTCGGTGCTGGCCTATGGCCCTCAGCTGGTGCCGGATCCGGTCGATGGCGAGCGCTTCCTTGACCTCGGCCATCTCAAGGCTCTCGACGGCGAGGGTTTCGCTAAAGGCGAAGCGGTGGCGATCGCACCGATCAAGAGCGGCGGCAAGACTGCGATCGAGGGCAATCCGCTGCTCTCCAAGAACGTCCGCTTCCTCTATCAGCCGAATTCCGCCGACCTCGACATGCAGGATCCGGGCAATCTGAAGAATCTTGCGGCGATCAAGGGCTACCTGACGGTCAGTCCCGGTTCGATGGTGCTGCTGCGCGGCCATGTCGACGGCAGCCGGGTCGGCGAGTTTCGCACCAGCGGCGGCGACGCGCTGGTCCGCTCGATGGCGTTGAAGGCGATGGAGCTGTCCAAGCAGCGCGCTGCCGGTGTGCGCAAGGCGCTGGTCGACGCTCAGGGCATCGACGCCGCCCGCGTCGAGACGGTCGGCCGCGGTTGGGAAGAGCCGTTGGCCAGCACCGAACCCGACGCGCAGCGCCGGGTCGAGGTGCAGTGGTTCGCCCTCGAGTAGCCGCCCAGTCACTGGCTTTCCCCGCCTGCCGTCCAATCTCCCGGCCATGCCGCGCATCCTTCTGATCGCCTGTGTCGTCCTGTTGTCCGCGTGCGGACCGCGTTCCACTGATCTCGAGATCACTGATGCCGAACGGCGGCTGCTCGCCTACCTGACCCGCGATCCCTATGTCGTGATCGAGCGCACCGAGCGTGACGCCGACGGCTATCTGCTGGTGCTGACCAGCCAGGGCAAGATCACCCGCCGCTATCTGATCGCGCCCGATGATCCGGCCCGTCCCGACTTGCGCCTGCGCCTGCTGAATGACAACTGCACGCTGGAAACCGCGCCCAACCCGATGCCTGGCGGTCGCCTCGAACGCCACGCGAACTGAGGCTCCTTAACGCACCGCTTCGGCGATCACCTCGTACAGCCGCTCGCGCAGTGCGGATCCCCAGCCCCAGCCGTTAGCCCCGCCCTGGCCGAGCAGAATGGTGAAGGCCAGTCGTCCACTCGGGCCTTCGACGTAGCCGGCCAGAGAGCTGACGGTCGCCAGGGTGCCGGTCTTGACCTTGCCGGTGATCCCAGCGTATGGTTTGTCCTTCAAAGTGGCGGCGAAGAGTTTGCCCTGGCTGGAGGCATCGATTGCCGCCAGCAGCCGGCACAGCGCCCGCGCACTGGCGGCATTGCCGTAGCTGAGCCCCGAGCCGTCGAGCACCGAAACGCTGGCGACGTCCTCGCCGATCAGCGGGGCGACCGCCTCGCGCACGGCGCGGGTGCCGGCGCTGATCGAGCCCTCGCGCAGCCGCTTTAGACCGATAAGGCGCAGGATCTGCTCGCCATAGAAATTTTGGCTGCGTTGGTTGAGCAGAGTCAGGGCGGGCAGCAGGTCGGAGCGGTGGTCGACTAGCAGAGGGCCAGCACGCGGATCAACGGTGCCGAGACGCACGGTCCCGCCCACGGTGATTCCGGCTTGGCGCAACGCCGCGGCGAAGGCGTCACCAGCCAACAGATCGGGATCTTCGTAGATCGCGACCGGGAACCACGCGGTGGGCCGGCCGTAGCTGCCGCTGACCGTGATTGCGTTGCTTTCCCCGGCGCGATTGACCATGAACTTCGCATCGCCCTGGCCGCCGACGGTACGGGTGCGGTTGTTGATCACGATGCGCGGGCTGCTCGGCCGCGTCTCGATGCGGCAAGGTTCGCCTGGGGTGGTCGGCACAGCGCGGATGTCGATACAGTTGTCGTTGAAAGCGAAGGCGCTGGCCGGCGCGCTGAACCACTTGGTGACGTTATTGTCGTCGGACGGATAGGTCAGTGGACGGATCGGCCCGCTGAATAGGCGGTTGTCGATCACCAGGTCACCGGTGATACGGGTGACGCCGGCGGCGCGGATGCGCTCGGCCCACTGGCGCAGACAAGTCACCGGATCGCCGTTCCAGAAATGCTCGTCAATGGTCGGATCGCCGCCGCCAATCACCCCGAGGGCGGGCACAGTGCCGCCGACGATCGGACCCATTGCGTAGATCCGCGTGATGAAGCGGAAGTCGGGACCCAATTCGGCCAATGCGGCGGCCGCGACCAGCAGCTTGGTGGTGGAGGCCAGACGCAGGGGGCCGGGATCCCCGGCGACCGCCTCCCAGGCGCGGGCCCGGCAGTTCCACACCGCCACGGCGGCCTCGCCACGGGCTGGTACTTGGGCCAGTGCGGCGCGTAGGCGGCCTTCCAGGTCAGCGGCCGGAGCCAGGGTGGCTAGGCATAAGATCAGCAGCGGTCGCACCATGTGGCGCGCATGCTGGCGGGTTTGACGGTTTGGGCAACCCCGCCAGCTGGCGTCTTCATGAATACTTCATATGAAGAACCAGAGTGCCGGTATTCACAGAGTGGTCACCAGCCCTTCATACTGGGATGCATGACCACGCCCGCACAACCATCGGAGCACCCATGTCCCGTATCCACTTCGCCAGCGCCGGCTTCCTGATCGCCGCCTGCACCCTCAACCTCTCTGCGGCCCAGATCGAACTCGATCCCAAGCTGCCCGAGTACACTAAGGTCGCGGGCGTCAGCGGTAACATCAACTCGATCGGCTCGGACACGCTCAACAACCTGATGACCCTGTGGGCCGAAGGGTTCGCCGAGAGCTACCCGAACGTCAACATCCAGATTGAAGGCAAGGGCTCCTCGACCGCCCCGCCGGCCCTCATCGAAGGCACCGCCCAAATGGGCCCAATGAGCCGCGAGATGAGCAGCAAGGAGATCGACGCCTTCGAGAAGAAGTACAGCTACAAGCCGACTGCGATCAAGGTCGCGATCGACGCGCTCGCCGTGTTCGTCCACAAGGACAACCCGATCAAGGGCCTGACCATGCCGCAGATCGACGCGCTGTTCTCGAAGACGCGCAAGGCCGGCTTCGCCAGCGACATCACCGACTGGGGCGTCGTGGTTCCCGAATGGAAGGGCAAGGCCGTCTCGCTGTACGGCCGCAACTCGGCCTCGGGCACCTACGGATACTTCAAGGAGCACGCCATGAAGAAGGGTGACTTCAAGCCGTCGGTCAAAGAGCAGCCGGGTTCGTCGGCCGTTGTCCAGGGTGTCGGCAGCGACCTCGGTGGCATCGGCTATTCGGGCATCGGCTACATCACCTCGGGCGTCAAGCCCCTGCCGCTGGCCGCCAAGGACGGCGACGCCTTCGTGACCCCGGACTACGATAGCTGTCTAAACGGCAAGTACCCGTTGTCGCGCTTCCTCTTCGTCTACGTCAACAAGAAGCCGGGCGAGCCGATGCCCACCCTGATCCACGAGTTCATCCGCTTCATCGAGTCGAAGCAGGGCCAGGAGATCGTCGTCAAGGACGGCTACTTCCCACTGAAGGCCGAGATGACCACCACCCTCGAAGGTGGCGCCAAGTAACTCCGGAGGCCTGACGGCGGCGATCGCCGCCGTCAGGCCTGTCGCGTCTGTTAGATGGCATTAGTGCACTGAACCTGTCGGATCACCGAAACCCGAACCAGAAATCCGGCTACTTGACCATGTCAGACCCCAATCCAGATCGTTTCCAGACGGCGCGATCGACCCTGCTGGTCGATCGATTCATGACCTCGTTCATCAAAATCGGTGGACTTGGCATCATCGCCGCGGTTTTCGCTATCTTCGCCTTTATATTGGTCGAGATCCTGCCGTTGTTCAGCAGTGCGCAGGTGCGTGCCGCCGGCGATCGCAGCGGTCCTCAAGAGCGGGCTATCGCCTTCGGCGTCGACGAGTGGGGCGACCTACCCTTCGTCCTCGTGGCGGATGGCACCTTCCATTTCTTGCCGGCGCAAGGCGCTGCCACGACTATTCGCCTGCCGCTGGCCGAAGGCGAACGGCTGACTGTTGCCGACTACAACCAGCAGCACCAGTTCCTCTCGTTGGGCACCAGTACGGGCCGCGTCTTGCAGGCCGAACTGAACTACGTCAGCAAGCCGGTCGCCAATGGTCCGGCCGTGGTCACTGCCGCACCAGCAGTGGTCGCCGAGTTGCCGATCGGGACGGCTGGCAAGCCGATCACCGGGCTGGGTTTCGGCGAGGCCAACGAAGCCAAGCTGCTGGCTGTGGTCCAGGACGGCCGGGTCCACGTCACCGCCTTCACGGTGGCGCGGACCATGACCGGCAAAGGTGCAGTTGAGAAGCTGTGGGAGAAAGAGGTCACCGATCTGCTGCCAGGCCCCGCGACCCGACTGCTTGTCGATGACAAGGCCGAGACTCTGGTGGTCGGAGACGCCGAAGGCCGCATCAGCGTGCTGGCCACCAGCACCGAGGGTGTCACGGTCTTCCAGCAGCCGTTCCAGCCCTTCGCCGACCTGCCCAACCGCCATATCGCGTCGCTCGACTTCCTGTTTGGCGACGTCTCGCTGGTGCTGACTGCGCCGACCGGGGAGAACCGCATCTACTCGCTGTTCATCGACAAGACGTTGCAGAAGCGTCAGTTCGGCCTGACCAAGCAGCTGCCCACCCTGTCCAAGGGTGCCACTGCCTACGCCAACAGCGTGCGCAATAAGGCCTTTGTGCTGGCCGACGGGAACGAAGTATCGCTGCGCTTCGCCACCTCGGCGACGGTGCGCTGGCAGGGCACGGTGGACTACCCGGTGCGCGACGTACGCCTGTCGGGCAAGTACGATCGCATCTTCATGCTCGACGAGCGCGGCACCGTGCATGCCTTCGCGCTTGATGATCCGCATCCCGAATCCGGCCTGACCGCGTTCTTTGGCAAGGTCTGGTACGAGGGTGGCGACGCGCCCGAGTACAGCTGGCAGAGCAGCGGATCGACCGACGACTTCGAGCCCAAGCTGTCACTCATCCCGCTGATCGTGGGCACTCTCAAAGGCACCTTCTACGCCATGCTTTTTGCCGTGCCGATCGCGCTGCTTGGCGCGGTTTACACCAGCGAATTCATGCACCCGCGCTTCAAGCTGTGGGTCAAGCCGACCATCGAGGTGATGGCCTCGCTGCCGTCGGTGGTGCTCGGCTTCCTCGCGGCGCTGTGGCTGGCCCCACTGCTGGAGGAGAAGGTCCCAGCGATCCTCGTCTGCATCGTCGGCCTACCCGCATCCGCACTGGCCTTCGGCTGGTTCTGGAGCCGCCAGAAAGACACCATCCGCAGCCGCATCCGTCCGGGCTACGAGTTCCTCGCCTATGCCCCGGTGATGTTTCTCACCCTGTATATCTGCTGGAACCTGGGCGGACCGATCGAACGCCTGCTGTTCAGCGGCGACTTCCGCACGTGGTGGCCCAAGGCGACCGGGGCTTCGTACGAGCAGCGCAACTCGCTGATCGTCGGCTTCATGATGGGCTTCGCGGTCATCCCCATCCTCTTCACCATCGTCGAGGACGCTCTCGCCAACGTACCCAAGACACTGCGCTCGGGCTCGCTGGCGCTGGGTGCCAGCCGCTGGCAGACCGCCATGCGGGTGGTCGTGCCGACCGCCTCGGCGGGCATCCTCTCGGCGCTGATGATCGGCCTCGGTCGGGCGATCGGAGAGACCATGATCGTGGTCATGGCCACCGGCAATACCCCGATCATGGACCTGAATATCTTCAACGGCATGCGCACGTTGTCCGCGAACATCGCGGTCGAACTGCCCGAAGCGCCGCATGGCGGCACCCTCTACCGGGCGCTGTTCCTCGGCGCGATGCTGCTCTTCCTGATGACGTTCCTCGTCAACACCGCCGCGGAGGTGCTGCGCCAGCACCTGCGCGAGAAGTACAAGACGGTCTGAGCCATGAGCGTTAATCCAATGCCCCAACTCAAGGCCAATGGCCGCCCTTCCGGCGAGGCGCTGGTGTGGCTGACCTCGATGGGACTCGCCGTTGGCCTGAGCATGGTGTTCTTCCTGCTATGGACGATCGTCAGCAACGGCGCCTCAGTCTTCTGGCCCAAACGTGTGCAGGCCTGGACAGTCGAGGTCGACAGCAAGCGCGAGGTGGTATGGGGTGAATTGGCCAAGGTGCAGGACAAGAAGGTCGGCACCGGCAGCGAGATGCAGGTCTTCACCGCAAACCGCGACGCCCTGGGCAGCAGCTTCCGCTGGATCGACCAGAAGGACATCCGCGCCACCGAACGGCCGACCGGTGTCATCGAGCTGGAACGCATGGAGTACGGCGCAGCCATCGGCATGCCGGTCAAATTGATCCTGAGCGACGGCGGGAGCCTAGAGGCCAGCGATCCCGCTTTTCGCGACCGCCTGTCCACCCTGGTCGCCGATGTCAGCGACCGACGCGCGCAGTTGTCACTTATCGAGAAGGGCGAGATCGGTCGCAATTCCCGGGATATCCTGCGTCAGGAAATCATCGTCAAGCGCAGTGCGCGCACCAAGGACACAGCCGGTCAGGCCGCCGCCGAGGCCGAGATCACTCGCCTGAAGTCTGACTATGCGACGTTGTCCGCGAGCGCCACTGCCCTACGCGAACAACAGGGCGGCAACCGCTTGGTCATCCGCCTTGCCAACGGCAAGGAGCGCAAGATCAACGTCGGCCAAATCGTCGCCTTCCACTTCCCCAACGAAATGGGACTGTTCGAGCGCATCGGCAAGACCGGCGCAAACGTGTGGAAGTTCCTCAGTGAGAACCCGCGCGAGGCCAACACCGAGGGCGGCATCTTTCCGGCCATCGTCGGCACCTTCGTCATGACCATGCTGATGAGCGTGGTGGTCACCCCGTTTGGCGTCTTGGCCGCCATCTACCTCCGCGAATACGCCCGCCAAGGCCCATTCGTTCGCGCCGTGCGCATCGCGGTCAACAACCTCGCCGGTGTGCCTTCGATCGTCTTCGGGGTGTTCGGCCTCGGCTTCTTCGTCTACGGGGTCGGCGGTTCGATCGACCACATGCTGTTTGAGGACCGCCTGCCCACTCCGACCTATGGCACCGGCGGCATCATTTGGGCTGCCGCCACCCTCGCCTTGATGACCGTTCCGGTAGTCATCGTCGCCACCGAGGAGAGCGTCGCGGCGGTGCCGCGCGGAGCCCGCGAGGGCTCGCTGGCGCTTGGTGCGTCAAAGTGGCAAACCATCCAGCGCATCGTCCTGCCGGCGGCGGTGCCAGGCATACTCACCGGATTGATCCTGGCGATGGCGCGTGGCGCTGGTGAAGTGGCGCCGCTGATGCTGGTCGGCGTGGTCAAGCTGGCCCCCGGCCTGCCGATCGACGGCACCTGGAACGACACCGACCTGCTGCCCTTTCTTCACCTCGACCAGAAGTTCATGCACCTCGGCTTCCACATCTACGACCTCGGCTTCCAGAGTCCCGACTCCGACGCCGCCAAGCCGATGGTCTTCGCCACCACGTTCTTCCTCATCTGCCTGGTCCTGGTCCTGAACCTGACCGCCATCCTCATGCGCGAGCGCCTGCGCAAAAAGTTCGCAACCGGAGCCTTTTAGCATGCTCGCTTCGCTCGCTCCGGCCTTTGTCGCGACTCGGATCCGTCGCATGCGCTCCGGATCCGTGGCGGCATCGGCTACGCCGATTGTATGCCGCCACCGTCGCTCGGCGGCCGTTTGTAGCATGCTCGCTTCGCTCGCTCCGGCCTTTGTCGCGACTCGGATCCGTCGCATGCGCTCCGGATCCGTGGCGGCATCGGCTACGCCGATTGTATGCCGCCACCGTCGCTCGGCGGCCGTTTGTAGCATGCACGCTTCGCTCGCTCCGGCCTTTGTCGCGACTCGGATCCGTCGCATGCGCTCCGGATCCGTGGCGGCATCGGCTACGCCGATTGTATGCCGCCACCGTCGCTCGGCGGCCGTTTGTAGCATGCTCGCTTCGCTCGCTCCATCTTGCGATGGGGCCTCGTTGACTTTTGAGACCTTTTGGGAAGGAAACTGACATGTCCGCCTACACAGCTACGACCGCTTCGCCCTCAGCCGCCCTGCCGCAGCCGGCCGCCGACCAGGCCCCGTACACCGGCGATCCGGCCTATATCAAAATCGACACGTTCGATTTCTTCTACGGTGCCCACCAGGCTCTATTCAACGTCAACATGGACATCCCCGAGCGCCAGGTGACGGCGTTCATCGGGCCCAGCGGTTGCGGCAAGTCGACACTGCTGCGCAACATCAACCGGATGAACGATCTGGTCGACGGCGCCAACCACCGCGGCGATATCCGTGTCAGTGGCAAGACCATTTACGATCGTAGCCTGGAGGTCACCAGCCTCAGGAAGCGTATCGGCATGGTCTTCCAGAAGTCGAATCCGTTCCCCAAGTCGATCTACGAAAACGTCGTCTACGGTCTGCGCACCAGCGGCGTCAACGATCGCCGCGTCCTCGACCAAGCGGTTGAAGAAGCACTGCGCGGCGCAGCCCTGTGGGACGAGGCCAAGGATCGCCTGCAGCAGAGCGCCCTCGGCCTGTCGGGTGGCCAGCAGCAGCGCCTGTGCATCGCTCGCGCGGTCGCGATCAAGCCTGAGGTCCTGCTGATGGACGAGCCGTGCTCGGCCCTCGACCCGATCGCCACTGGCCGCGTCGAGGAGCTGATCCTCGAACTGAAGAAGCAATTCACCGTGGTGATCGTCACCCACAACATGCAGCAGGCGGCCCGAGTCAGTGATCGTACCGCATTCTTCTATCTCGGTAAGCTGATCGAATACGACAAGACCTTGACCATCTTCACGAATCCCTCGGTCAAGCAGACTGAGGATTACATAACCGGCCGGTTCGGCTAGGATCCAGCCCATGACCCAGCTCCGCCAATTCGAAATCGAACTCGCCGACCTCAAGCGCTCGATCGTTGCCATGGGTGACATGGTCGATCGTGCCATCGGCCTCGCGATCGAAGGCATCAGGCGCCCGACCGCCGACCTGCGCGAACGCGCCCGTACCCTCGAAGACGGTGTCGATGCTATGGAGACGGTGATCGAGGACCGCTGCCATACCATCATCGCCCTGCAGAATCCCATGGTACGCGATCTGCGTTTCATCATCTCGGCGATGTCGATCGCCAGCGATCTGGAACAGATCGGCGACCATGCCGAGACGATCAGCAAGCGCGCCCACTACATCGCCTGCCACAACCCGGTCGCCAATCCGCCCGAGCTGCTGGAACTGGGCGAACTCGCCCGCGAGATGGTACGCCAGTCGATGGACGCCTTTGTCACCGGCAACGCCGAGGTCACCCGCAAGGTGATTGAAGAGGAGCCGCAGACCGACCGCCAGACCAAGTCCTGCTATGTCTTCATCCAGGAACGCATGGCCCTGGATTCGGCCCTGATCAAGGAGTACACCCATCTGCTGCGCGCGGTTAGCTCGCTGGAGCAGATCGGGGACCTGGCCATGGCGATCGCCGAGGAGACGGTGTTCATGCACCAGGCCCAAATGATCCGCCATAACCACGATCAATTGAAGTAAGGAGCGACGACGTGGGACGCGTGCTGGTGATTGAGGATGAACCCGACCTTCAGGAACTACTGCGCTTTAACCTGCAGAAGGAAGGCCACAGCGTCACCGTTGCGGGGACCGGTAGCGATGGACTGCATGAGCTGCGGCGCCAGCCGTTCGACCTCGTGCTGCTCGATCTGATGTTGCCTGACCGCGACGGCCTGGAGGTCTGCCGCATTGTTCGCGCCGACGAGGCGCTGTCGGCTATGCCGATCATCATGGTCACGGCCAAAAGCGAGGAGAGCGATGTCGTCCTGGGCCTCGGCCTGGGCGCCGACGACTACGTGACCAAGCCTTTCCGGGTCAAGGAGTTGATGGCGCGGATTCGCGTGCGCCTTGCCCGCCACCTCGACGAGACGCGCGACGCCGAGCGCCGCCGCATCCAGGTCGATACCATGACGATCGATCCGGTGCGCCACCGCGTGCTGATCGCCGAACAGGTCGTTCCTCTGACCCTGACGGAATTCAAGCTGCTGCACTTCCTGGCCAGCCATCCGGGCGTGGCTTACGGACGCTACGACTTGCTCGATCGCATTGGTGATGGCGAAAGTGTGGTCACCGACCGGACGATTGATGTCCATGTGCGCAACCTGCGCAGCAAGCTTGGCACCTACGAACGATTGGTCGAGACGGTGCGCGGGGTAGGCTACCGCTTCAGTGAACTCTCCTGATCCAGACGGGCGCGGCCACCAACAGGTCATCGCCCTGGTCATCGCCGCCGCGGTTACCTGCATTGCCGTGGTCGTGGCCGCGCCGGGCAGTGCTCGCTTCTTTGCCGTGGCGTCAATCATCGTCGCTGGCCTGCTCGGTATTCGCCAGGCGCTGAACCACGCGCGCCTGCGCGAGCTGCGCCGTACCGCTGCTGCTTATGCTGAAGGCGATCTGCAGCGCCGGGCGGCCATCTCTGGTCTCGATTCGATCGCTCGCCTGGGCACCGAACTGAACGAGCTGGGCGACCGCCTAGCTGCCGCCCGCGAGCAGGTCGAGGCACAGCGCCGTATGCTCGACGGGGCGATCGGCTCCCTCGCCGAAGGCGTCGCCTGCATCAATGACCTCGACCGCGTCCAGTATGCCAACCCGGCCTGGCGCCACCTCGCCGCTGGCGGAGCCGTCGCGACCATCGGCAGCGCCTTCTATGAGCATCTGCCGGCTGCCGCGCTGTCCGCTGCGGTGGCCAATGCGCGCGGGTCCGGCGGCTCGGACATGGTCGAGTTCGAGCACCGCCGCCGCCGCCTGCGCGCCACCGTCACTCACCTGGACGGCGATTCGCTGGTGTTGGTCCTGCATGACCTGACCGAACTAACGCGCCTGGAAGGCGCGCGCCGGGAATTCGTCGCGGCGGTTTCGCATGAGCTGAAAACGCCGCTGACTGCGATAGTTGGTTTTGCCGAAACCCTGCTTGATGGCACCCTGCATGAGGACCCCGCCGCCGCCAAGAGCTTCGTCGAGAAGATCGCCAGACACGCCGACCGTTTGACGGTGCTGGTTCGCGACGTGTTGACGCTCAGCCGGCTCGAACAGGGCGCCTGGGAGGTTCACCCGGCCGAACTGGAGGTCAGTGAACTGCTGCGGCAACTCGCCGAGGAGCATCAGGCCGCCGCGAACGAGAAACAGGTACGCATCACCCTGGATATTCCCGACCGTACTGAGGTGGTCAGCGATCGCGAGTTGCTCCACCAGTTGCTCGGCAACCTGGTCAGCAACGCAGTGCGCTACAACCGTCAGGGCGGCACCGTGACAGTACGGCTCGCGGTGGTCGACGACCGCTTGCGGCTCGCCGTTGCGGATACCGGCATCGGCATCCCGGAAGAGCATCGCGAACGCATCTTCGAGCGTTTCTACCGCATCGATGCGCATCGCAGCAGGGCGAGCGGCGGCACCGGGCTCGGCCTAGCCATCGTCAAGCAACTGGTCGATGCTTTGCAGGGTTCCATCACCCTCGACAGTTCGGCAGAAGGCACGGTGTTTCATGTCGACCTGCCGCGCACCGACCCGCGGGCGGTCAGGCGCTCAGCCTGATCAGTCCGTCCTGGCGGTGGCGCAGGACGCTGATCTGCAGCAGTTCTTCGAAGCGGTCGACCACTCGGACCCAGGCGTTGCCGAGCATGTCGGTGCGTGCCTGTACCGCGATGCGGGTGCGGGCGCTGCGATCGTCGGCCAGAGCTACCGCGGCGGCGATAAAGCCGGCGCGGTCATCGCAGGCGGCTGTGCGCATGTTTAGGCCATCGTGGCCGTGCATCCGCGCCGCGGCGTAGTCGAAGCCGACCGACGGGACGCCGCTCGCCATCGCCTCGCACAGGACGTTGCCGAACGTTTCCGACAGCGACGGGAACAGGAACAGGTCGCAGCTGGCATAGACCTCGGCCAGGCGGGCCAGCGGCAGGGTTCCGGTGAAGATCGCCTCTGGGCAACTGCGCTGCAGGCCCGGCTTGGCCGGGCCGTCGCCGGCGATCACCAGTCGGGCCCGTGGCTGTCGTGCGCGGATGGCACGGAACGCCTCGATCGCCAGGGGGATGTCCTTCTCGGGCGCGATGCGGCCGACGTGCAGGCAGACTAGGTCGTCGGGCAGTGCGCCCCACGAGGCGCGCAGCGCGGGATCCCGGCGGGTCGGCGCGAAGGTTTCGATGTCGACGCCGCGCGACCACAGCGCGCAGCCGCGGATGCCATCAGCCTCCAGGCGGCGCAGCAGGTCGTCGCTGGGCACCATGGTCACCAGCGTACGGTTGTGAAACGAGCGCAGCCAGCCAGCCGCCGCCGCCTTGAGGAAGCCGATGCGGTAGTGCTTGGCGTAATCATCGAAATTGGTGTGGTAGCTCGACGTCACCGGAATGTCGAGCGACTCCGCCGCAGTCAGCGCCGAGCAGCCCAGCGGCCCTTCGGTAGCGACGTGCACGAGGTCGGGCCGCTGACGGCGCCATTCGGCGATCATCCGTCCAGCGCTGGGCAAACCCAGGCGCAGGGCGGTGTAACCGGGAATGGGCAGGCCGGGCCGCACCAGTTCGCTGACCAGTGGGTGGTCGACCGCGGGCAGGCCGGTCTCGACCTTTTGACGTGGCCGCACCACCTGGACTCGGTGCCCACGCTTGGCCAATCCACCGACCAGGCGGCACAGCGTCATCGCCACACCATTGATCTCGGGAGCCCAGGTTTCGGTGACCAGCGCGATGGACAGCGGTTGGGGCAACATGTCGGAAGTATCCGCCACATGGTCAAGATGGCGTGAAGATCGGACCCCAGTGCGAGGGTGGTCCGACCCGATCACCTACAACTCTTCCTGGTCTCTTCACTCGCGCTTCACGTCGCGGTGTCATGTATGAGTTATGGAAAAGGGTCTCATGGCGTGGATTGATGCCTTAGCTCGTCTCGACATGGATGCGACGGCGGGGAGCAACCGTGCCAATCGCAAGGCCGGTTTCAGCTTTCTCTTCGCCTGGGCCAGCCGACTCGGTGATGGCTGGTTCTGGTACGCCCTGGCCGCCGCCCTGCTGTTGGTTGAGGGGTCCGGCGCGGCGATCACGGTGGTTACGATGGCCGTCGCCGGCTTGGTCGGCACCGCTATCTATAGCTTGCTCAAGCGCGGCATCCGCCGCCCGCGGCCTTGCGCTGTGCATAGCGGTCTGTGCCTGACGGTCGCGCCGCTCGACCGCTTCTCGTTCCCCTCTGGCCACACCCTGCACGCCATCGCCTTCAGCGTGGTGGCGACGGCCCATGATCCGATGCTGGGATGGCTGCTGTGGCCGTTCACCGCTCTGGTTGCCAGCTCACGGCTGGTCCTGGGACTGCATTACCCGAGCGATGTCCTGGCTGGTGGAGCGCTTGGCGCGACCATTGCCTGGCTTGCCATCGCTACCGCCACCGCCTGCGGGGTGCCGGTCTGATCGACGTACCGGGAACGACGCCAGGGAGGACGATGAGGCCGCACGGCGGCCGATCCCTCACGCCGTTCCCGGTCCGCCGTACGGAGACGAACCATGGAAAAACGTCATATCGACGTGGTGGTCATCAGTGATGTCCACCTCGGCACCGGCGCCTGCCGCGCCGCCGAACTCAACGCCTACCTCAAAAGCATCGAGCCAGGCATGGTCGTGCTCAATGGCGACATCGTCGACCTGTGGGACTTCAAGAAGGGGTTCTGGCCGGAAGGCCACACCAAGGTGGTGCGCCGGATCCTGAAGTTCGCCGCCCAGGGCGTGCCGGTGCATTACATCACTGGCAATCATGACGGCGCGCTGCGCCGCTATTCGGCCCTGGCCCTCGGTTCGATCAACCTAGTCGACCGGCTGGATCTGGTGATCGGCGGACGCCGGCACTGGTTCCTGCACGGTGACGCCTTTGATCTCTCACTGGGCACGCCCCGGCTGACTGGGTGGATCGGCACCATCGCCTATGACGCGGTCGTCTCGCTGGGCGTCGGTCTGAACATGGTGCGTCGCCGGCTGGGCCTGCGCCAGGTCTCGCTCGCCCATGCCTGCAAGCATGGCGTGCCAGCAGCGCGCAAGCACATCGCCCGCTTCGAAGATTTCTGTATGAACACGGCGGCTTCGCGCGGCTACGACACCATCGTTACCGGCCACATCCATGTTCCGCGCATGCGTTCGGAACAGATTGCCGGCCGTGAAATGACCTACCTCAACAGTGGCGACTGGGTTGATTCGATGAGCGCGCTAGAGTTCGTCGACGGCGCCTGGCAGCTGGTGACCTACAACGACCTGCTGGCCAACGGCCTGCTCAAAGCGCCAGGACTGGACGAAACGGTGGCGGTCAGGCCGACGGTAGCGGCTTAAGGCGTCAGACCTGTCCGACGAAAAGTGCGTAACCCATCTTGACCGGCATGTACGGCATGCTGCCGCGGTTGGCCTTGATATGCAGCGGCGTCAGGTTGGCGGCGAGATGCGGCAGTAGGCGGGGATCTGGTCGCACTCCATCATGGGCGAACCAGCGTCGCCAGAACCAGCGGATGATGGCGGGCTGGGCTGAAGTCTTGGCGAGGTCGGCGGTGATCTGGTCGATGACGGTGAAGTCGACCACCGCCAGCACGCCGCCCGGCTTCAGCATGGCCGTGGCGTTGGCCACCACCGCACGCCAGTCGGGCATCATCGTCAGGCTGTAGGCGCAGATCACCACGTCGGCCGGTTCTGGCGGACGCCAGGTGGTCGCATCAGCCTCAACGGCATGCACGTTGCTCCAGCCATGGGCAGCGATGCGGCTGCGCGCCACCGCCAGCAGCGACGGGCACAGATCGACCAGATGCACTGCGCTCAGTCCAGGGATGCGTCCGGCGACCGGTTCCAGGTTGCGTCCCGTTCCGGCCCCCAGTTCAACCACCGTGGCCCCGGGCAGCAGCGGCAGGCGGGCGAGCAGTTCGTCACGGCCATGCAGCAGCCGCTCGCGGAAGCGGTCGTAGGCCGAGGCCTGCCCGGCGTAGAATCCCTCCAGTTTGCTGGCGTGGTCGCCGCCCCGCGACATCCCGCGCAGCATCCGCCACAGGATGGGGAGGTCAGATATGAGCGACATGGAAGCCCCCGTAGGTGCCCACCCGGTCTTGATCGTGCAGGCGAGCGGCCAGGCCGCGGTCGAAGCGCAGCCGGTCGCCCAGATTGAGGCCAGCGTTGGCGCCGCCCAGCCGCACGGTCGGCAGCCAGGGTGGTTCGGCGCGGGCCGAGCGGAAGATCGCCAGGCTGTCGGGCCGCGAACGGGCGAGAATCAGATCCCATTCGGCTGACAGGTCGTGCGGACGGTGGGCGCCCATCCAATCCTGGTGGTCGAGCAGGACGAAGCGATTGAACGGCCGCTCGTCGTCGGCGAGCAGTCCGGAGACCGTGTCGGTGCGGATCTCCAAACGGTCGAGCAGTCCGCCGCGCAGCGCCGCAAGATTGGCCGGACGCAGGTATTCCGGGCAGTTCTCACGGGTGTAGCCGCCGCGCAGATAGCACGTCCAGAAGTAGTTCGTGCTAATCGGCAGCAGCCGGAAGACGCGTTCGATGCAGGCACGGATGAAGCCGGCTACGCTGTGCGAGGCCCGGGCGGTGCCGTCGTGGTGTGCCGCCACTTCGCGAGTCTGCGCCGGTGGCACGCCGAGCAGACTCATGGTGGTCTGGCGCGAGATCGCCCACGACAGGAAGCCGGTCCACAGGCGGGGCGCGACCTCGCGGTCGTAGAGCGAAGCTTGTTCGGCCAGATCGCTGCTGGCGATCAGGCGGTCGATCGCAGCGCGCAGGCCGGGGCGGGTCCGCAGGTAGGCACGCATCAGTCGCGCGACGAAGCCGGACAGGCCATGGAAGTAGAAGCTGTCACCGTTGCGGCCGGAGAACCAGCTGATCCGACGGTCCCAGAACTGCTGCGACATGGGACGCAGTTGGCTGCGCAGGCGGGCGCGGTACAGTTCGCGGGCGTCGGGATGGCGGCCTGCGCCGAACAGTGCGAAGACATCCTCGTCGCTGCAGGCGCGGATCGCCGCGGCTTTCAGCTCCAGCAGGGCACCTTGGCGTGGGTTGGCATCAACGGCGGTGACCCGCTTGGGTCCGCACAGCAGGTAGTCGAGGGCGTTGCAGCCGGCGCTGGTGATGACCAACACCTCGTCGTCGCCATCCAACTGCAGGGCTTGGCGGTCGCAGGCCGGATCCTCCCAGCAGGCGTTATAGAGCAGGGAGTTGGCGTACAGTTTGTCGAACACCCCCTGATGCAGGCGTTCAATGGCGTTGGGCGCAGATGACATGGGTCCAGCGTCCGTCGTGTCGTGAAGACGGGGTGTAGACACGATGAATGCAACGACAGGGCTAGGAGCCTGGCGGAGATGCTCCGCTAGGCCCAAGTCGAGGCATGCTTCAGCCGACTTCGAATCCGCGGTCGACCAGATCCTGCAGGTCAAGCAATCCGGCCAGGCGGCCGTGGCCATCGACCACCGGCAGTTCGTTGATCTTCTTTGCCGCACACAGGCGCAGGGCCGACGACAGCAGTTCGTCAGTATGGACGTGCTTGCACGGCATGGTTGCGACAAGACTCACTGCCCCGTTGAGCATCCCGGCTGGATCGCTGGCGCTTGACAGGGCGCGGCGCAGGTCGCCGTCGGTGCAGATGCCCAGCAGATGTTGCCGCTGATCGACCAGCACGACGGATCCGGCCCGCGCCTTGCCGATCGCGCGCATGCACGCCACCAGCGGGGTTTCGGGGCTGACCGCGGCGACCCGCTCGCCAGTGCGCATGGCTTCCGCGCAAGTCATCAGTTTGCGCCCCAGGGCGCCGCCCGGGTGAAAGCGTGCGTACTGCTCGGGGGTGAAGGCGCGCATGCGCTGCACGGTCAGGGCGAGGGCGTCGCCCAGCGCCAGCATCGCGGTAGTGCTGGTCGACGGGGCCAGGCCGAGCGGGCAGGCCTCGACCACCGTGCCGATCGACAAGGCGACTGTGGCATGCGTGGCCAATGGCGAGTCGGTGCGGCCGACGATCGCTACGACCGGAACGCCGATGCGCGTAAAGGACGGAAGCAGCGCCAGAACCTCCTCCGACGAGCCGCTGTTGGACAGCGCTAGCACCACATCCTGTTCCTGGACCATCCCCAGGTCGCCGTGGCGGGCCTCGGCCGGATGCAGCACCAGCGAGGGAGTCCCAGTCGAGGCGAAGGTGGCGCTGAGTTTACTGCCGATGTGCCCGGCCTTGCCGATGCCGGTGACGACCAGGCGTCCGCTGCAGCCGTGAATAAGTTGGCAGGCCCGTTCGACTGCCGCCTGCTGGCTGGTGCACAGAGCGGGCAGGGCGGCTAGCGCCTCGGCTTCGCTGCGCAGGACGCTGTGGATACTGGCAAGGATGTCGACCATGGCAGCAGGTTGCCAGCCGTTGTTGCGTGCGGAAGGGGGCTCAACATCCGCAGCCAGTTGCAGGACGCTGTCCTTGTGGCGGTCCGCGCTCCCGGTCAATACTGACACTAGACCCGAGCCGCATCGAAACTCCAACGTCCGGTACGACAACATGCACCTCGCTTCCCAGCTTCGGCTCCTGACCGCCCTCTATCTGTCAACCGTGGTCATCGCAGCGGTCACCGGTTGGCTGATTATGGCCACGCTCAGCCGTACCGCCCTGGATGCCACCCAGGTGCGTCTGCCGGTAGTGCGCGAGCACCGGGACATGGACACGATGCACGACGGTCTGCGGGCCGTGGCCTACAGCGCGGTCATCGCCGCCGTCGCCAGCAACGCCAACGCCAATGGCATCGTCGCCGCAGGGGGTCGCACCACGGCAGTCGCTGGACGGACCCAGGAGACCTCCGCCCAGCTGGCCACCTGCGCCCAAAAACCGCACGCCTCGATGAGTGGGTTCAGGGTGTGATCACGGCAGCCGGCTGACGCCAGCTGTAAGCTGTCAGCCATTTCCCCAGCGCGCCAGCATATCTACCAGATCCTGCGATCGTACGGGTTTGGCGATGTGGCCATCCATCCCGGCGGCGAGGCAGCGCTCGCGGTCCTCGTCGGCGGCGTTGGCGGTCATCGCGATGATCGGAATGTGTCGGCCGGTCGCGGCCTCGGCGGTGCGTATCGCGCTGGTCGCCTCGTAACCGTCCACGCCGGGCATCTGGCAGTCCATGCAGATCAGGTCGAAGCCGCCAGCTGTCCAGGCGGCGATCGCAGCGGCGCCGTCCATGGCGACGGTGACGAGGCAGCCCTGCCGTTCCAGCATGGCTCGGGCGACGCGCTGATTGACTGGATTATCCTCGGCGAGCAGTACCCGTATCCTGCTGCGTCCCTTGGTGACGGACGGGGTCGTCACGACCGCAACCGCTCCGGACGTCGAGCCAGTCGTGTCGGTCTGTAGTCGCAGCTCGACCCGGAAGGTCGTGCCAACCCCCGGCGCGCTCTCCAGATGAATGGCGCCCCCCATCGCCTCGGCCAGACGCTTGCAGATCGCCAAACCCAGACCGGTTCCGCCGAATCGCCGCGAGGTCGAGGCGTCAGCCTGGGTGAACGGTTCGAACAACGCTGCCTGGCGGTCGGCCGGGATGCCGATGCCGCTGTCGGCGATGGTCAGCACCACGCCCTCGGATGTCGGCGAGATGCCGATACGGATGTCGCCCTGCTGGGTGAACTTCACTGCATTGCCGACCAGGTTGGTCAGAATCTGGCGGATCCGCCCAGGATCGCCGAGCAGCCGTGCCGGAGTCTCCGCATCAATCGCGACGCGCATCGTGACGGCGCTGCCGACCAACCCGCCATGGAACAACTGGGAGACGTCAGCGACTAGCTGGCGGATGTCGAAGGGGATTCGTTCCAGATCCAGCCGTCCGGCCTCGATCTTCGAAAAGTCGAGGATGTCGTTAAGGATGGTCAGCAGGTTTTCGGCCGAGCGGTAGATGGTGCGCGCAGCGTCCTGCTGCTCGGCGTTCAGGCCCATGTCCAGCATCAGTTCGGTCATGCCCAGCACGCCATTCATCGGCGTGCGGATCTCGTGGCTCATGTTGGCCAGAAACGAGGACTTCGCGCTGTTGGCCAGTTCGGCGCGCGCCGCCATGTCGCTGGCGAGCACGGTCTGCTGCTCTAGGTGCCGGTTGAGCTTGGCCATCTCCTCGCGCGCACGTATGTGCGCAGTGACGTCGGTCCGGATCGAGACATAGCGTTCGATCGTCCCATCCGGGCCGCGGAACGGGGCGATCACGCTATCGACCCAGTAGAACGAGCCATTCTTAGCCCGATTGCACACCTCGCTCTGCCAGGTGCCACCGGCCGAAATGGTCGTCCACATGGAGTTCCAAAATTCCGGTGGGTGCTGGCCGCTGCTGACGACGCGGTGGTTCTGGCCGACCAGTTCCTCGCGGGTGTAGCCGCTGATCCGGCAGAAGGTGTCGTTGATCTCCAGGATCACGCCGTCGCGGTCGGTGATCGACACCAAGGCATGCTGCTGGATCGTGCGATACAGCGTCTCGCTGTCACGCAGGGCATCCTCGGCGCGAGCTTTCGCCGCCGCCAGGTCCTTGGTCATGGTGGAGGCCAGGCGCAGGGCGCGGGCTCGGCCGGCCCCCAACTGCCAGATCGCCAGCGCCGTCAGCAGCGTCAGCAGCGTGCTGGCGATCCCGGTCATCCACAGGCTACTGTGGTCGACGCCAGCGACATGGGCCGCGCTTGGCGCGGTGCGCAGACGCAAGGTGCGGCCGCCGACAGCGATCGTCTTGGCTTCACCGCCGGCAGGATCCTCAGACGAGCTGTATAGGCAGGTATCATCGTCCTCGTAGAGGGCGCAATCCATCTCCCCGGCGGCGACCTTGGTTATGTCGGCCATGACTTCCGACACCACCAGCGGTGCGTACACCAGTGCTGTCAAAGCGGCCAGCCGGGTGCTGGGTGAGTCGGGTTGGCTGCCATTGCGGTAGACCGGGACTAGCAGCAGGAAGCCCGGCCCCTTGTGGCCATCCTGCAGCAGGGTGATCGTGTGGGTCAAGGCCGGTTGTCCGGTGGAAACGGCACGTTCGGCCGCTTCGCGGCGGTTCGTCTCGGATCCGATGTCGTACCCCCAGGCGGCCCGGTTGGCCAACAAGGGATCGATGCTGGTGATCACGTAGAGGTCGGCTGCCTCGCCGCTGGTGCGGATGGCGAAATCTGCGCCGTCATCAGCACGTTCCGCGGCGAGGAAGCTATCCAGGTCCGCGCGCAACACCCGCTTGATCACGCCGAAGCCACGGGCGCCGGGGAATTCCTTAAGCTGACTACGCGACTCGACGTAGGCGCGGAACTCCAGCCGTTCGACCGACTTGCTGGCGGCATAGACTCCGCGCGCGCCAAGCAGTCCGTAGAGCGGCAGGCTGAACCG
>JBBQCI010000069.1:0-21242 GCA_038318565.1 Planctomycetota bacterium | reverse complement strand
GCTCTCGTTCACCCGTCAAGCCGTTAACGGGATGACAGGCCGACAGTGGTGTCAGGCAGGCGCCCAGGCGGCGGTCATCCTTGTGGAAATACACCGGTCTTCGCCCGATTCCGGCAACGCTCAGGCGCTGGGCGATGCTGGTGAAGACCGCGTCCGCAAGATCCGTCACCATGCGCGCACGTAGCGGGTGGACGATATAAAGGACATACGCATATTGGCTAACGACAATATGCGCATGCCTTTTAGGCTCTTTAGACTTGGTACCGACTGCGCCAGCCGCGCGGTACGCGATGAGACAGGTCGGACACTTCAGGCATGGCAGGTAGCGCTATAACGGAGATCCGGCTGGGAAGACAAGGTCTCCTTGCCGGGCTGGAACCCCGGTCAAGGCGTCCCCGCCGCCCAGCGGGCGCGCAGCTGTTGCGGACTGCCTCCCAGCCGTCGGCGCATGACCCGCGAGAAATGGAAGGGGTTGGCGTAGCCGCAGGCGGCGGCGACGTCTTGGACGGAACTGCCGTCCTGGCGCAGCAGGCGGCGGGCGTGGTCGAGGCGGCGCGACTCCAGCCATGAGCGCGGGGTGCAGCCGACTGCGGCCGAGAAGCGGCGGTGGAAGACCGCTGGCGCCAGCCCGGCGATGCGGGCGGCGGCCTCCAGCGAGGGATGCCTGCAGCACTGCGCGTCCATCCAGCGCACCGCCGCATCCAGTCGCGGATCCAGCTGGTTCTTCGGCACGGCGTTGGCGATGGCCGCCCCCAGCACCATGGCAAGCAGCGCCTGCAGCCGCAATTCGCCAGCCAGATCGCGTTGCTGCAGCCAGGAAGGGATCGATTCCCACACCGGCTGCCACCAGCGCCAATCCCCCAGTGGCCATTCCTGAATGCGCGCACGCCCTGCCATCTGCTGTTCGACCGCCGGGGAGAGGATGCGCAGATGCAGCCAGTGGACCTGCATGTCCGCCGCCGGGCCGTAGCGATGGCGTCCGCCGCCAGGTATCAGGTAGAGCCGCTCCGGTCTCAGCGCGACCTCCTGGCCGGGAATCGCGTAGCGGGCAGTTCCGCTGCTGATGATGTACAGCTTATGCTCAGGCTGCGGCAGCCAGCCGACGCTGTGCCAATCTGGTCCACAGCGGGTCGCTCCGCCGGCGCAGATCTCGAAGTCGGTCATGGTAGGTCAAGAAAGGATATGCCTAATCCGGCTTTGGTCCATGTCTGTCCGGGCGCGGCCAGGTAGGATGTGCAGCATGAGCATCAGCATCGCCACCGACCAGCGCCGCCAGGCTGGATTCTTCCCTGCCGACCCTGCCCTGGCGCGGACCCTGCCGCCAGCCCAGGTCGAGACTTTCAATCGTGTTGGCATCCTCGGCCCTTTCGCCGTCCACACCCCGGAAGAGGCTGGACGTAACCGCGTCGCCTTCGACCGCATGCTGGCCTCCTTCCGTGCTTCCGGTCACGACTCCTACGCCATCAACGGCTACCACGACCGCTGCGCCACCATCTGGGACATGGCGACGAACCCGCGCCTGCTCGACCTGGTGCAGGATCTGATCGGCCCCGACATTGTGGCCTGGGGGACGCACTTTTTCTGCAAGATGCCTGGGGACGGCAAGGCGGTCGCTTGGCACCAGGATGCAACCTATTGGCCGCTGACCCCGACCCGGACGGTGACCGCCTGGGTGGCGATCGACGACGCCGACCTCGGCAACGGCGGCATGCAGGTCATCCCCGGCTCGCACAGCCACGGTCCGCTGCCAGTGCGGCCGAGCACCCCCGAGGACCACAACGTCCTGCACGAGCAGACCGACGGCTGGGAATGCTTCGGCAAGCCCAGCTGCACCGCCCTGCGCGCCGGTGAATGTACCCTGCATAGCGACCTGCTGTTGCATGGCAGCGAGCCCAACCGATCCGATCGCCGCCGTTGCGGACTGACCATCCGTTTCGCCGCTGCCGAGGTGCGCAGCTGGGCGGGCTGGAACGGCAACGCCATCCGCTGCCGCGGCGAGGACCGCGACGACTATTGGAAGGATGTCCCCAGGCCCGACGGCGACCACCCGTTCGGCGCGCCGGTGATGTTCGGATCCAACTGACCTTTGGAGGAAGCCATGCAGCCTGCGACCGCAACCGTCACGCGCACCGACCATGCCATCATCCGCGGGCTCGCGCTGCGTAAGTTCGAGATTGGTTCGCTGCCACGCCAGCGCGAGTCACATCAACGCTGGAGCGACCTCAACGATCTGCGTCCGGTCCGTCCCCTGGTCTACATCGACCAGATCCCCTGGCACGAGCTGGAGGCGGCCCACCCCGAGGCGTTGCAGTCACGCTGCGCCGATCCCTGGCTACGCGAGGTCGAAAGCGGGATGCGTCGGGAATTGTTCCAGTGGGAGCATTTCCCGGGCGACATGATCATCGATCCAGTCCTGCTCTGCCCGCAGGTCGGTGGCCCGAACGGGGTCTACGCCGACTATGGGATCAAGGCCGAGGAGGTCTCGCGCGCGGGGGCGCACGACGTGCAGTTCACCCCGATCATCGCCAGCTTGGCTGACGTCGAGCGCATCCGCCGGCCGAAGGTCTGGGTCGACCACGCCGAGACCGAGCGCCGGCGCCACAGCCTCAAGCAGGCGGTCGAGGGCGCGATCCCGGTGGTGGTGCGCGGGATCACCTCGCAATGGCACACGCCCTGGGACATGGCGGTGCGCTGGTACGGGGTGGAGCGGCTGATGACCGACCTGATCGACCGGCCCGACCTGGTCGCCGCCGTCTGCGGGCGGATGTGCGAGATCACTGGCGAGGTGCTCGATGAGCAGAAGTGCCTGGGCATGCTCGACGTTGGCGAGGGCCACCAGATGATCGGTTCCGGCGGCTACGGCTGCACCTCAGCGCTGCCGACCCACCTGGAGGGACGCCACGCCACCCCGCGCGACCAGTGGGGCTGCGGCAACGCCCAGATGTTCAGCGAGGTGTCGACCCGGATGCATGAGGAATTCTCGCTGCGCTTCGAGCGTCCGGTGATGGAACGCTTCGGCCTGTCGTACTACGGCTGTTGTGAACCGCTGCACCGCAAGGTGAAGATGCTGCGCAGCATCCGCAACCTGCGCAAGATATCGATGAGCCCCAAGGCCGACCTGCGCATCGGCGCGGCTGAGGTCGGCCGCGACTACGTCATGTCGTTCAAGCCCAACCCGGCCCATCTCGCCAGCGACGGCTTCGACGAGGCGCTGGTCGGCAGCTATCTCAAGCAGGCGGTCACCGACCTGCGCGGCTGCAATACTGAGATCGTGCTCAAAGATGTCACCACCGCGCGCGGTGATGTGGTGCGCCTGCGGCGCTGGGAACAGCTGGCGATGCAGGCCGCGGCCGAGGCCTGAGGGGCGTGTGGTCCCAATACCCCTTGATCGCTGACCGGCGGTGAACACCGCCGGTCAGATTGAAAACCAGTCGCGCCCATGGAACGGGGATATGTAGTATTCCATGATCCCCACAGGAAACCCGTGGCTCACGTGATACTATGTATGTATGCTTTATGATGGAAGAAGTCGATGTGGCGATACGTCCTTTTCACAGTGTCGTGCACTGGGCACAGGTGACCGCATTTCGGACATGGAAAGCGAGCTCCAGCGGGAAAATCTACCTCCATCAAGACGGCGTTCTGGCGCAGAGAAGGCGCAAGAAATCACCTTCCATGGGTCTGAGAGTTCAAGGGCCCGCTGAAGAAGATCCACATCTTCCATGTGCGATATCTTAATAAATATCATGCTTTTTACAATATTTTTGTGTGTCGAGTCAAATAGGGAGCCGAGGCGAGACGGCAGTCGGGGGACCCTTCGTCCCCCGACCGTGAAGGCCCCATACCAGGGCCGAAACGGTGCCGGCCGCCGGGCGCTTACAATCGGTGTATTAGGCCAATAGTATCATACCTACTCGACATAGCGCAGAACCCTCCTTGACTGGGCGGCTGACCGCGATGTTCGCCCCAGGTGCAGATGGACGTCGGCCGATCAATGGCGGGGTCGACCTGTTCGACACGGACCCGCACTGGAAGAACCACATCACCTTCTACGAGTACTTCCATGGCGACACCGGTCGTGGTGTCGGTGCGAGCCATCAGACCGGCTCGACCGGTCTGGTCGCGGCTCTGATCCAAGAGCGCTATGAGGCGGATGCGGTACCGGTCGGCATGTAGAGTGCATGAACCCGAATTAACGAAGCAACGAAGGCAACGAAGGCGCAAGTATCCGTGCGTTTTCGCGGCTTTTACCTTCACCCTAGCCGTCGCATTCGATTGCCATGGAGGACCGATAGGGTCGGAGTAGAACAGGACTTGTGGCGGGAGCATCGGCCACCAATCGGGTGAACCGGCCAAATCCCCAAGTGCAGGTCGTCTCCGGTGCTTCGGTCCCCAAGATAGTCCAACCAGTTCTTGGCGTGATTCGTAGTGGTGCAGTGGCTTTCTCGACGCATCTGGACATCGCCCCAGCGTCTCCAGCATCACCTGCATGCGAACTGTAGCCCTTCTTGTTGCCGGTGTGCTGCTTGCCGCGGCGGAACCGCTCACCCTGGGCGAGCTTGGTGCCCGCATCGTCCCCTACGAGCCGGTGTATTTCGCCCTGGACCCGAGCTTTGACGAAAAGCCGGTGAATGCCAAGTTCCAGATATCCTTTGCCTGCAAAGTGATCGGTAAGGAGGTCGCGCTTGGTCAGAATTCTGATGGTTTGTTCGTGGCCTATTCTCAGACGTCATTCTGGGATCTTGAGTCTGAGTCGAAACCGTTCTTGGACTCCAGCTATCGTCCGGAGTCGTGGTGGCACTTCAGTCTGCCAGCCTCGTTGTCGGCGGAATCGTTGTCCCTGGAACCTGGCATCGGTCACGAGTCCAACGGCCGTAGCGGGGATGCCTCGCGATCTCTCAACCATGTCTTTGTGCGGGCGCTCGGACAATGGCGCGACGGGGACCTAGTCTACAACGCCACCCCTCGGGTGCGCCTCTACACCGAGAAAGAGGACAATCCGGATATCGCCGAGTATCGCGGATATGTCGATCTGTCCGGCTCGGTGCGCAAGGACAACGGCTGGGGCCTGGCAGCAACCGGACGCATCGGCGACGATTGGAATAAGGGCAGTCTGATGCTGGAATTGACCCATCCGGCGGCAAGTTGGACGGGCGGTTGGATGCATGGCTATCTGTATATCCAGAGCTTCGTCGGCTGGAGTGAAAGCCTCTTGGGCTACAATCAGCTGAGCGACCAGCCACGGGTGCTCATCGGTTTTTCATTCACTCGCTGAACAGCAGGTCTTTAGCCTTTCTTGGCCAACAACTTGTAGAATACGGGCACCAGGAAGACGGCAAACACTGTCGCTGCGAGCATGCCGCCGAACACGCCGATGCCGATCGAGATGCGGCCAGCGGCCCCGGCTCCGCTGGCCAACATCAGCGGCACCACGCCAAGAATGAAGGCCAACGAGGTCATCAGGATCGGGCGGAAGCGCAGACGGGCTGAATTCTCGGCCGCATCGAGCACCGACTTGCCGGCTCGCGACTGCTCGGCGGCGAATTCGACGATGAGGATGGCGTTCTTGGCCGCCAGTCCGACCAGCACCAACAGGCCGATCTGCACGTAGATGTTTAGGTCAAGTCCGACCAGCCAACACGCGCCTATCGCTCCGAACGCACCGAGTGGCACCGCCAGCATCACGGCGAAGGGCAGACGGACGGATTCGTACTGTGCCGCGAGGATGAGGAAGACGACGATCATGCCCATGACCAGGATGGGCGCCAGCTGGCTGCCAGCCTTGCGCTCCTGCAGAGACGCACCTGACCAGGCTAGGCGGTAACTGGGCGGCAGTTCCTTCATGCACTCCTCGGCAGCCTTCATCGTCTGGCCGGTGCTGTAGCCGGCGCCGGCGCCGACCGTGAACTGCACGGCCGGGAAGTTGGTGAAGCGGGTGACGAGGTTCGGACCTGGCTGCCAGTCGCGCGTCACCACGGCGGACAACGGCAGGAGATCGCCAGTGGCGTTCCGCACATACATGCGGTCGATCTCCTCGGGCGTAGCGCGGAATTCGGGCTCGGCCTGCAGCTGCACCTTCCATACGCGACCGAACTTGGTGAAGTCGTTGACGTAGAGCGAACCGAGCTGGGTTTGTAGGGCGGCGTAGACGTCGGACAGATTCAGGCCCATCGACTTGGCGCGTTCCGGGTCGACGGTGATGCGCAGCAACGGCTGAGTGAAGCTGACGACGGTGTTCGGGGCGCTGCATTCCGGCCGCTTGGCCAGCAGTTCGCTGAGCTTGGCGCTGTTCTCTGACAGAGCGGCGAGGCCGTTGTCGCCCTGGTCTTGCAGCCAGAACTCGATGCCGACACGCGTACCCAGACCGATCACCGGCGGCGGATTGAACGGCAGCACGAGGCCGCGGCGGTCGCCCTTGAAGGCGGCGAAGCTGCGCATCAGTACGCTGCGCACGTCGAGCGGCTTGCCGGCGATGGGCTCCTTGCGCTCTCCCCACGGCTTGAGCATGACGAATAGGGTGGTGGCATTGGTCGAGTTGGCGCCGCCAGCAAGCATGTTCATGCCGCCCAAGACGATGACTTTGTCGACCGCCGGGTCGGCCATGAAATGGGACTCGACGTCTTTCACCAGCGCCTCGTTGCGCTCCAGCGAGGCACCCTCGGGAAGGAAGGCGCACGCCACGACGTAGCCCTGATCCTCGGGCGGAATGAAACCGCCAGGTACCTTCTGGAACAGCTGCCACGTGGCGCCGATGAGGACAGCGAATACGGCCAGCCCAACAACGACGTGGCGCAGCAACCAACGGACGATGCCGATGTAACCGCTGGTCATGCGGTCGAAGCCGGCGTCGAACGTCCGGAACACCCACGGTTTGTTACCGTGTCTAGGCTTGAGCAGCAGGACGCACATGGCCGGCGAGAGAGTCAAGGCAACTACGCCGGAGATCGCCACCGACAGGGCGATGGTCAGGGCGAACTGCTGGTAGAATCGGCCGGTAAGTCCGTCGATGAAGGCAACGGGGATGAACACCGCAGACAGCACCAGGACGATTGCGATGACGGGGCCGGTGACCTCCTGCATCGCCTGGATGGTGGAGTCACGCACGTTCTTGCCGGTCTCGTGCATGATGCGCTCGACGTTCTCGACCACCACGATGGCATCGTCGACGACGATGCCGATGGCGAGCACCAGGCCGAACAGGGTCAACACGTTGATCGAGAAGCCGAGCAGCAACAGGCCGGCGAAGGTGCCTACCACCGCAACGGGGACGGCCAGTAGCGGCACCAAGGTGGCGCGGAAGCTCTGCAGGAAGATGTAGACAACCACCAGCACCAAGGCGATGGCCTCAAACAGGGTATGCACGACGCCTTCGACCGAGGCCTCGACGAACTTGGTGGAGTCGAACGAGACGGCGTAGCTGACGCCGGTGGGGAAGGATAGCGACGCCTCGTCAAGGGTCCCGCGCACCTGCTTGGCCACCTCAAGGGCGTTGGCCCCGTCCATTAGGTAGACAATCAGGCTAGCTGTCGGCTTGCCCTGCAGGCGGCTGTAGCTGTCGTAAGACTGGCTGCCCAACTCCACCCGTCCGACATCGGACAATCGAATGACAGAGCCATCGGTGTTGGCGCGCAGGATGATGGCAGCGAACTGCTCGGGCGTATCGAGCCGCCCGCGCGTGATGACCGGCACGGTCAGCTGGATCTCCGGGCCGCTGGGGCGTTGGCCGATGCGGCCGGCAGCGTAGAGGCCGTTCTGCTCCTGGATGGCTTTCTGAATATCGCCGACGGTCAGGCCTTTGGCGGCCAGCTTGTCGGGATTCAGCCAGACGCGCATGGCGTAGTCGCCCGCGCCGTAGACGAGCACGTCACCGACGCCAGCGACGCGCTTGAGCCGGTCGAGCAGATTGATGGTGGCGTAGTTCGAGAGGAACAGCTGGTCGTAGCGCGGATCCTCGGAGACCAGCGAGGGGATGAGCAGGATGTTGCTGCTCCTCTTCAGTACCGTGATCCCCTGGCGGCGGACCTCCTCGGGCAGCCGCGGGCTGGCCTGGTTGACGCGGTTCTGCACCTCGACTTGCGCGATATCGAGGTCGGCGCCGACTTCGAAGGTCACCGAGATGCTGAGTTTGCCGTCGTTGCCGGCGGTCGATTGGAAGTAGAGCAGGTTCTTGGCCCCGGAGAGCTGCTGCTCGATCGGCGCGGCCACCGTCTCAGACAACAGCTTGGCGTCGGCGCCGGGATAGACCGCCGTCACCGAGATCGACGGCGGCACCACCTCGGGGAACATGGCAATCGGCAGGCCCTTGATGGCCAGAGCGCCGCCCAGGACGATGAGGATCGACAGGACGCTAGCAAAGATCGGCCGGTCGATGAAGAATTTGGAGATCATCGCTGGGTCTGCCGATTAGGGCCTAGCCGGGGCGTCGGCGGGTTTGATCTCGGTGGGCTTCCACGGTATCGCCTTCACCGGCGCGCCGGCGCGGACGCGCTGGATGCCGTCGACCACGACGTGCTCACCAGCCTTGAGTCCATCGCGAATCTCCCAGCGGTCGCCATGCCAGGCGCCGAGGCTGACCTTGCGCACCTCCGCCTTCCCGTCCTTGTTGACGACGTAGACGTTCGATCCAGTGGGGCTTTGCAGGACGGCGGTCTGCGGTACTAGAACCACACCGATCTGGGTGGCGCCGGTGATGGTGAGCCGGATGAACTGGCCGGCGCGCAGGCGGCCTTCGGCGTTGGGGAAGACGGCGCGGATCAGGGCGGTGCCGGTCTCGGGCTTGATGCGCACATCGCGAAAGGCGATGCGGCCGTCGTATGGATACAACGAACTGTCAACCAGGGTCGCCTTGACCAGCAGGTGGTCGATGGCAGGAACCTTGAGTCGACCGCTGGTGATGTCGGCCCGCATGGCCATCAGCTCGGCTTCGGCGACGGTGAACTCGACCGCGATCGGATCGACCTCGTCAAGCACGGCGAGGACACCGCTGCTTGGCGACAGCAGCGCGCCGGGGTCGACCGCGGCCTTGCCAGCGATACCGCCGAAGGGGGCCGAGATGACGGCGAAGCTGAGTTCGAGCTCGGCCTTGGCCAGGCCGGCCTTGGCGGCGTCGCGATCGGCGGCGGCGGCCAGCGAGGCTGCCATAGAGGCATCAAGGTCGGCAAGTGAAGCAGCGCCGGCCTTGGCCAGCGGTTCGGTACGCTTGAGGTCAGCCGCGGTCTTGGCGACCTGGGCCTCGGCCTGGGCAACGCGCGCCTTGGCGCTGTCGCGGGCGGCCTCGAACTCGCGTGGGTCGATGCGGAAAAGCAGGTCGTCCTTCTTTACCACCTGGCCCTCCTGGTAGGGCCGTTCGAGCAGGATGCCGGTGACGCGGGCACGCAATTCGACGGTGTTGTTCGCCACCGAACGTCCGACATAGGACTTGTCGGACGGCACGTCTTCGGCCACCAGGGTGAGCACGCCGACCTCTGGCGGACCAGCGGCCGGCGGGACGGGCGGCTTGCCGCAGGCGGTGAGGGCGAGGATGAGGACGGCATGGAGGATGACGGCGTAGCGGGTCATGGCGGTGCTCAGCGGGCGGGGGCAGGGGCTGGGGCGGGGACGATCTTGGACGCCGGCAGCGCGTCCTCGGGCGTTGGCGGTGAGGCAGTGAAACCGCCACCAAGGGCGAGGTGCAGATCGACGCGATTGGTCAGGCGTTCGACGCGCATGGCCAGGGCGGCCAGACGCGAGTTGAGTGCGTTGCCCTGCACCAGGATCAGGGTTAGCTGGTCGATTGCGCCGGCGTCGAAGCGCAAGGTGGCCAAGCGTTCGGCTTCAGACTGCTCGGCCGTGGCGGTTTCGGTCAGGCTGACGCGGACGGCTAGGCGTTGCTCCTCGGCCAGCGTCTCCTCGACCTCGCGGAAGGCCTTCAGCGCGGCACCGCCGTACAATGCTAGCGCCTCCTGCTGCTTGGCGTTCTCGATCGCGATCTGCTCCTTCAGCCGGCCGCCATCGAAGATCGGACCGACCAGATTGCTGGCGATGTTCCAGAAGACGTCGTCAAGGGACAGATTGCGGAAATCGGAACCGGCAGCACCGGTATTGGCGGTAATGCTGAGGCGCGGCAGACGAGCAGCTTTGGCCGACTCGACCTGATTGAACGCGGCGGCGACCCGCCGGGTGGCGGCAATCAGATCCGGACGACGTTCCAGCAGCTGCGAGGGCAGACCGGCCGGTGGTGGTGCGGTCAACCGTGGCAGGGTCGCCGCTGGGGTCAGTTCGGCCTTGGGATAGCGGCCGAGCAGTAGTTCCAGCGAGCGCACGGCGCGTTCACGCCCACTCTGCGCCTTGTTTACGCTGTTCTGCGCGAGCGCCTGGGCCGATCGGGCGAGGGCGCTGTCATACGCAGTGGCTCGCCCGTTCTCTTGGCGCAGTGTGGTTAGCTCGACGTTGCGGGTCTGCAGGTTGGCGTAGGCAACGGCGATCGCCTCCTGCTGCACCGCCTGAATGGCGAAGAACCAGCTCTTGGCCACCTGCGCCGCCAGTGATTGGCGGGCGAATTCGAGGTCGGCCGCCTTCGAAGCGAACGACTCTTGCGCCGCTTGCTGGGCCGACGACAGGCGTCCCCACACGTCCAGCTCCCACGATAGGGTCAGGCCGGCGCCCATCTGGTCGGTGTGCGCTGAGCTGTTGCCGGTGCCGCTGCTACTGGCCCCCACGGCATAGCCGACCTGCGGCTTGAGGTCGGCCCCGGCCTGGCGCGCCTGGGTGGCGGCTTGGTCGAGGCGGGCACGGGCCGCTGCGAGGTCGCGGTTGCTCTCTAGTGCCTCGGCCACTAGGGCGTCGAGGGTCGAATCCTGGAACGAGGTCAGCCAGCTATCCTGCACCGTGCCGGCATCGGCTGGGCTGGCGAATTGCGCTGGTGGCGGTGTGGGCAGAGCTCCGGCCGTCAATTCATTGACGGGCGGGGTGTTGCGCGTGCAGCCTGCGAGCGCAGCCACCACCAGAGCAGGGACGATGCAGCAGAAACGTCGAATGAGCAGGGGCATGCGCGGGAATCCAGGGCTTGGCGTATATCGGCAGGTCGCCTCGACTCAAGCCATGAAACATGCGCATCCAGTGAACTACCATGGGTTTGCACTTGGTCTGTGGAGCTGCGGCCCACCATCTCTGCACATGCGTGCTGTTCCAGTTCTGATCGTCGCTGTTTGCGCTTCCGCTGCGGATCAGCTGACCCTGGTTCTGCCGCAGACCGTACACCAACCGGTTGGCGCCACTACCGCGTTGCGTGGTGGTGCCGCCTACGCGCTCGGCAGCGAGGCGGCGGCAACGTGGTACAATCCGGCGATGGCGGCGAGCATTGATGCCGAGCAACTGTCGGCCGGCGCAACCGCCTACGGTTTTAACCGCATCCAGGTGACCGCCGGCCGAGAGAGTGACGCTTTGCTGAGCGGCGCCGTGCTGAAAGTCTATGCCGGTTTGTCTGCACGTTCGGCTGATGGACGCTTCGGGTTGACTGCCATGCTGTGCAATCCGGTGCACTGGAGCGGCGCAGTGGATAGCGGGCGCACCCTGCCGACCGCAACCGAGCGCAGCTACGCCAGCCATGTGCGGGTGGATCAGGACACCTGGTCAGTGCAGCTGGCTGGCGGCTGGAGGCCCAGCGATGATTTGCAGTTCGGGGTCGCGGTAGTCGGCAATTACGACACGGTCGATCTCAACCAATCGGGATGGACTCGTGACATCAATGGGCGCTATACCGCCACCTTGTTTACTGCCGCCGCCTGGGGTACATCAGTACAGGGCAAACTCGGGGTGCGCGGATCTCCCGTCGAACACCTGTCCTTGGGCCTCAGCCTGGTGACTCCTGGCGTGCACGTCCTCAGCGGTGGTCTGGTCGAGTCGTCCTCGGCGCAGAGCGATCCGGTGGCGAACACGGCAGCCAGCGCCAGTGCCCGGGTCGATGATGATCCGTTTTCTTTCGTCCACGCCTGGCAGGTCGGCCTGGGTGCAGGCTGGGCGGAGCCAGCCTGGGAGGCTGAGCTCGATCTAGTCTGGTCGCTGCCCAGTGGAACCCACGAGACGGTACCCCCACTGCCTGGTTACCGCACCAGCACGGTTGCTGGTGTCACCACCCTGGAATCGATCCTGGAGCCTGCCAGGGTCACCAATTACCGGCATGTGCTGAACCTGCGGGTCGGCGGCGGTTACAACCTGAACGAGCGCATTACCTTGCATGCAGGCGCCTTTACTGATCTCAGTCCGATCGGCGACTCGCAGCTGTACAACACCATCGACTTCTTCGGCGCAACTGGCGGCATCATGATCAAACGCGGCGATACCGGCATTATCCTGGGCACCTCGGCAACCTGGGGCCAGGAACCGGTCACGGTGTTCAACCCGGCCACCAACACCAATCAGGACGGTGAGATCGCTGTGTTCGCCATGGATGTGCTGCTCGGCACCGTCTCGAAATTCTGATTCGTGGCACGCCGACAACGCATCTTGATCGTCGGAGCCGGATTCCTCGGCCGGCTGCTTGCCGCCACCATGGCCCGGGATGGCCACGAGGTGACTCTGCTCGACAACGAACCCGCGCGCCTCGAGGGCCTTGAGGGCGGCGCGGACCTGCGGGTGTTGTGCGGCAGCGCTACCAGTCTGGCCGTGCTGCGCCAAGCTGGTGCAGGTTCCGCCGATGCGGTGGTAGCGCTGACCGGCGGCGACAGCCGGAACGCCCTGATCTGCGGCTTGGCGCGCAGTCTTGGGGCGCGCAATTGCCTGGCACGCATTCGCGATGTCGAATTGGCTGAGGCAGCCCACGAATCCGGCCTGGACCACATCGGAATCGATCAGGCGATCTCTCCCGAAGGCCTAGCGGTAGAGGCCCTGCTGCGCATCACCACCTCACCGGGCTGCGTTGATGCGATTGATCTGGCATCAGGCCGGGTCGGATTGCGCGCCTTCATCCCAGCGAAGGGGGCGGTCCTGACCGGATGCACGGTGTTGCAGGCGCGCACGACTCATCCAGGAAGCTGGTTGGTCGCCGCGGTCGGTGGGGTGGACGGCTGGCAGGTGCCCGGCCCTAACGCCGTGCTCACCGCGGGCGAGCCGGTCTACATCTGCGCGGCCAGCGACGAGTTCCGCAAACTTCTGCCGTTGTTCGACCCGTCGGCCAAGCAGGCCACCCGGGTTGTCGTGGTCGGGGCTGGAGCGATCGGCGAACCGCTGGCCTGTCGACTGAGCAAGGCCGGGCTACGCGTGCAGCTGCTGGAAAGGGATCCGCTGCGTGCTGCTCGCGCTGCCCACATTTTGGATCCGCTCGGTGTCGAGGTGCTGGCCGGGGCGCTCACCGACTCCGACCTAGTATCACGCATCCATCTCGGCGAGTGCGACGTGCTGCTCGCCACCGGTGAAGAGGACCAGGACAACCTGATGGTCGCGCTGCTCGCCCGCGCCCGCGGCGTTAAGCGCGTGGTCGCGGTCGCCAACCACGAGCCGAGCGCCAAGCTGATGTCGTCGCTCGATCTCGATGCGGTGGTCAGTCCGCGTCGGCTGGCGGCTGGCGTGGTGACCCGAGCCTTGCGCGGACATTCGGTGGCACAGCTGGCACGATTGTCGGACGAACATCTCGAATTCGTCGAATTGACCGTCACCGAGGGATCTGGCGCCGCGGTCAAGCCGCTGCGTCACCTCGGACTGCCGCGAGGCAGCCTGGTGCTGGCGGTGGTCGATGGCGCTGGCGCGGTACGCATCCCAGGTCCGGACGATCAGTTGCGCGTCGGCGACCACGTGGTGATGGTCTGCCTCAGCGAACACGAGCAGGCGGTCACCCGCATTCTTGGCGGAGCGGCCAGATGAACCTGGGCGTCGTTGCCAGGATGATCGGTTTTCTGCTCCTGCTGCTAGGCGTCGTCGGCTGTGTACCCTTGGTGATCGACTGGGCGGCCGAGATGCCGGTTCGTCCCTGGCTAAAGATGTCCGGCGTTTCGTTCTGCATCGGTCTGCTCCTGGTCTTGTTCGGCAGGCGGCATGCGGCCGCCGTCGGGCCGCGTGAGGGGGCTGCCATCACGGTTGGCTCGTGGTTGGCCCTGAGCGGAGTTGCCGCCATCGGTCTGAATCTGGCCATTCCCGGAGCGACTGCCGCCGAATGCTGGTTCGAGGCGATCAGCGGACTGACTACGTGCGGATCATCGGCCTTCGGCGAACGACTGTCGATCGAGTCGATGACACCTGGGACCCTGCTGTTTCGTGCCCTGCTGCAATGGATGGGCGGGGTCGGCGTGATTGCGCTGGGTCTTGTCCTGATGCCGATGCTCAAGGGCGGGGCCAGTTTCCAGCTGTTTCGTTCCGAAGCGTCCGGTCTCGCCCTCGACCGTCTGACGCCTCGGCTTGCCGACACCGTGCGCTTCATCCTAGTCTACAATCTGGCGCTGAACTTGTGCATGACGATCGCGCTCTGGCTGACCGGCATCAGCTGGTTCGAGGCGCTCTGCCATGCCTTGTCCACCATCTCCTCGGGGGGGTTCAGCACCCGCGACGCCAATATTGCGGGTTTGGCCAATCCGGCTGCGGAATGGGTCCTGCTGGTTGGCATGTTGGTGGCCGGGATCAACTTCATGCTGGTGGTGGCGGCGATGCGTGGTCAACCCTGGGCGTTGTGGCGGTCCGAGGAGGTGCGGGCCTATCTCCTGGCATGCTTGATTGCCACCGCTGCCGTCACCACAATCGTGCTGCTGTCCGGCCGTCCGTACCCGGGTGAGCCTCTCACCCTGATCCGCCATGCGGCCTTTGCGGTCGTCAGTCTTGGCACCTCGACCGGCTTCACCCTGGGGTTCCAGCACGACCCACAGGGCTGGGCCGGTTGGCCACCTGCCGCGGTGGTGGTGCTCATGCTGTGCGCGTTGGGCATCGGCTGCACCGGGTCGACCGCAGGCGGGGCCAAGATGCTGCGCATGTTACTGATCTTCAAGAGCACGAGGCGGGCGATCCGCCAGTTTGCCGAACCAGCGGCAATCCTGCCCATGACCCTCGACGGCCGCCCGCTCGCTGATCGGGCGGTGCTGCTGGCCACAGCCTGGATCGCCTGCTTCCTCCTGTCGCTGGTGGTCGCCACGATCGCCCTGCTGCTGTGCGCCCCAATCGACCTGATGTCGGCCATCAGCGTGGTCTATACCTCTCTCAGCAACGCCGGCCCGGGATTGGGCGCATTCGGCCCCGAACGCAGCGCGCAGGCGGCCGGCCCGGCTGGCATGATCGTGCTCGGTCTGTGCATGCTGGTTGGTCGATTGGAGTTCCTCGCCGTGTTCCTTCTCTTATCCCCATACACGTGGCGCCGTTGACCATGACCTTCCACGCCACATCCACCATCGATCCCGAACTGGCCTCCCTCATCACGTCGCTCACCCAGGCTGCCGACCTACCCAGCAGGATTGACGCGTTCGCCGCCCTATTCGCCTGGACCCGCCATGGACAGGCCATTTTCGACTTCGGAGCTAGCTCGGACCACACCTTCACCGTGTTTCGGCGCCAGGCCCAGCTGATCCTGGCCCTAGATGGCAACCAGGCGTTGCGCGAGGCTGTCCACACCGCCGTCGTATCGATCCTGGCCGAAGCTGACGGCACCAACCTATTCGGTGTCGCCGGCATTCCGGCTGAGCGGGGATTCCTCGCCGAGGCTTCAGACCGCATACTCGATCATATCCTGCCACGGCCTCGCGACGATCATGATCTGGCACGCATCCTCCATCGGTTATTTCCCACCGAAGCAGAGGTGCGCCGTTTCGAAAGCATGCCGCAGGATGCCTTCCACGCCTTGGTCCAACTGCTGGTCCCGGCCGGGCGATCTGCCGACTGGCTGCCCATCCGCCTAGCCTTCGCCGACGGCTTCCGTCTGCTTGCCCTGCGGGTCTCGGGTCATGGCCTGGAGCCACGCATCCGTGAACGTGCCGGTTCTGTGCGGGTAGCCGATGATCCGTTCCTGCGTCTATCGCGATCCACCGCGACCATGGTGGCGGCGTGGGAAGCCGGCGAAGAAGCGAGCCTCTCGGCGACCGTCCTGCGCGACGACATCGCCGGTTGCCGCAACCGACTGCTTGCGGTTCACCAGCACCTCAATGCTGGCGGTATCAACGTCGACATCGTCTTTGCCATTGATGTGATCGAACGCTGTCTCACCCGTATGGAAGACATGCTGACGATCATGCTGGCGCCACAGGGGGTTGATCGTTCCCGCGCCATTCACGGCCTGCTTGCTCGTTTGATCCTGCGCCACCACCAGGACCGCAGCGTCCGTCAGCTGGCCAGTGCCAACCTGCGCTTGCTGCATCGTCGGATCGTCGATCGCAGCGGCGAAACCGGGGGGCACTACATTGCCAGCAGCGCCGCCGAATACAGCCACATCTGGATGGCGTCGATGGGGGGTGGCATCCTGACCATGTTCACGGCGGCGATGAAGCTCGCGATCCACCAGATGGCGCATGCGGTGCACTTGGCCGTCGGCGCAACCGGACTGCTGTTCGGCCTCAATTACGCGATCAGCTTCGTCGCCCTGCAGCACCTGGGGCTGATGCTGGCTACCAAGCAGCCGGCAATGACAGCGGCGGCGATGGCCGGCGTGCTGCGCGGCAGCAGCGGCGACGATCGCATTGAGCGGGTGGTCGATCAGGCGGCGGCGATTTGCTCCAGCCAGCTGGCTGCGGCGGCTGGCAACGTCATGCTGGTATCCGCCGGAGCGGTCGCGTTCGACACCATGTGGCGGCTGGTTAGCGGCCACCACTGGGTGCATGCCGAGGAGGTCGATGCGCTCTACCAGAGTCTGAGTCCGATCAGCAGCGGCACTGTCTTCTTCGCCGCGGTGACCGGGGTAGTGCTGTGGATGAGCAGCATCATCGGTGGCTGGATGGATAATTTTACCGTCTACCATCGTCTACCGCAGGGCATCGCGGAACATCCGTTAGGCCTTAAGCTGGGTCGGGAGCGCATGTCGCGATGGGGTGAGGCGGTCCGTACCCATGCTTCCGGCTGGGGCACCAATATCAGCCTTGGCTTCATGCTCGGCATGCTGCCCGCCGCTGGAGCTTTCCTGGGCATCCCGCTTGATGTGCGCCATGTCACCCTGAATTCCGGCATGTTCGCCTTCGCCGCCTGCGCCTACGACGGACCAATGTTTAGCGGCACCGTTCTATGGGCCATCGCTGGCATCGCCTGCATGTTCGTGCTCAACCTGTCGGTCAGCTTCGGCCTGTCGCTGTTCACCGCATCGCGGGCCCTTGATCTGCCGTTCAGCGACCTACTTGCGGTGGTCCGCGGGATCATCCGCCGGATCGCAACTCGCCCACATCAATTCGTCATGCCGCCGCGAGGTCCCGGATCTCACCACTGAGTCGAGTACGGGAGGCTTCAGCGCAGGGCCTGCCGGAGTGTCTCGACATCGTGCGCCGGTAGCCGGCAGGTCTGGCCTTGGCAGACCAAAACTTGATCGCCGGCCAGTTCGCGTCGACCGTCCAGGCAGGCCCAGGCCTGGGTAGAACACGCCGCGACTGGGACGATTACCAGTTCGCTGTGCCACGTACGGCGGGTTTCTGCCAGCAGCCGGTCACCAACCACGACGGCGGTCGCGCCACGATCTAGCACGACTTGCGCTTGTAAGGTCGTTCCGGCGTTGGCTGGTACGCGGTTGGTCATCGTGGCGGCGGCGGTAATCGCCCCGCGAGCGATATCTCGCCAGCGCTCGACCCCGGTCAGCAGATGCAGACGGGCTGAGGCCAACGCCAACTGAGCTTGACCTGACGGCCAGGCATTGTCGAGGTGCTCACGGCCGCGGCGCAGCAGATCGGCGCGACCAGCTGGAGCGAGATGGAATCCACCGTCGTCGGCGCCGAGACGCTCGACCGCTTCGTCGATGATGCGCTCGGTCCGTTCGACCAGCGTGGAATCGCCGAGCAGATCGAAAGCTGCGAGCAGACCGCAGGCCAGGGCGCCGTAGTCGGTGACCACGGCTGGTCGGCCGGGCAGGCGCAGCAGACCTGTGCTGGTATGCCGTGCCGCCAGCGCGGCGGCCAGTTCGCGCACCGCCGCGACATGGCGCGCCTCGCCCGAAGCGCGCGCCACCCAGCTGAGTCCTTCAAGCGCCAGACCGTTCTGATCGGTCAGCACCTTGTCATCGCGGATTGGCCGTGGGCGCGGTCCGCGCACGGCGCGGAGGATGCCCAGGCAGTCCTCCCAGGTGGCCCGCTTGGCGGTCAGGTCGGCGCCGGTGCCGCGCGGATGCGGGATATGGCTGGCCACTGGCTCGGCGTGGCCGCTGTGGCCGATCTCGGATTCGCCAGGCGTGAGGTCCCAATCGGCCGCCAAGGCTTGGCCGCGCTCGGCCCCGAGGGCGGCGACCAGCTGGTCGGGGCTCCAGGCGTAAAACGAACCCTCACCACCCGGATCGTCGGCGTCCTCGGCGGCGGCATAGCCGACGAAGCGGCCGGCATCGTACACCCGCAGGTCGCGCAGCAGGTAGTCGGCGGCATTGACGGCGGTGGCGAGCAGGTCGGCGCGGCCGATCCGCAGATGAGCGCGCGCGAAGGCACCCATCAGTTGCGCATTATCGTACAGCATCTTCTCGAAGTGCGGCACCCGCCACTCGCGATCGACGCTGTAGCGGTGGAAGCCGCCACCGACCCGGTCGTGGATGCCACCATCCTGCAGCGCCGTAAGCACCGACACCGCCATCGACAGGTGGGATTCATCGGCCGAACCAAGGAGGAGATGAAGCAACTGCGACGGCGGGAATTTCGGTGATCGCTGGTTGCCCCAGGTAAGGCCAGGATGCTCGGCATCGTAGGCCTGGGTGAGTTGACCGTCGAGCACGGCGGCGATCCCCGGGTCAAGGGCGCCCGCGCTGCTGGCATCCTCGCGCTGCAAGTGCGCGGTGAGGTCGCGGCAAGATTCGGCGATCTTGTTGGGGTCGGTCTTCCATACTCCAGAAAGCTGGTCGATCACCGAGGTCCACTGCTGGCGCGGCAGGTAGGTGAGGGCGTAGAACGGCCGGCCGTCGTGGTCAGTGAAGGCGTTAAGCGGCCAGCCGCCCCGCCCGCTCAGGGCCTGGACCGCATCCATGTAGATGCTGTCGACCTCGGGTAGCTCCTCGCGGTCGACCTTGATGCAGACCATGCGCTCGTTCATCACCGCCGCGGTCGCCTCGTCCTCGAATGACTCATGGGCCATGACGTGGCACCAGTGGCAGGTGGCATAGCCGATCGAGACCAGCACCGGCACATTGCGCTGCTTGGCTTCGGCGAAGGCCTCGGGGCACCATGGCCACCACGCGACCGGATTGCCTGCGTGCTGGCGCAAGTACGGGCTGGAGCAGGCGGCGAGGCGGTTCGGCATGGGCGGAACCATTGCAACGAGGCGGTAATGCGGAAGCGCCGAAGCCTGAAAGCCTGGGCGGGCAGGATTGCTGCGCGACGGGGCCGTCAGCGTTGTTCCAGCTGGGCAACAACGCGGAAGTCATGGCGTTTTGCCAATCGGCGCGATGCTGCCGCGCATGCTCCGCGACGAAGTCGAAATCAAGGTCCGTTCCGGCAATGGTGGTGATGGCGCGGTGACGTTCATCCGCGAGAAGTTCCGCCCAGAAGGGGGTCCTGACGGCGGTGATGGCGGTCGCGGCGGCGACGTCGTGATGGTCGCCAATCCGCATATGAACACCCTCGGCCATCTCGTCCGGCGTCCCCGTTGGCGCGGTGAGGACGGCGCCAAAGGCATGGGTGGCAATTGCTTCGGGAAATCCGGCGAACACCTCATCGTGGAGGTGCCGTGCGGGACGATCGTGCGCATATCCGAGACCCAGGAGGTCATCGCCGACCTCACCACGGCCGGCCAGCGGGTGGTGATCGTCGCTGGTGGACGCGGCGGCAAGGGCAACGTCCATTTCAAGAGTTCGGTCAATCAGACCCCGCGCCAGTTCACCCCCGGCGAGGTCGGACAAGAGCATCACCTGCGCCTGGAGCTGAAGCTGATTGCCGACATCGGCATCGTCGGCTTCCCGAACGCGGGGAAGAGCACGCTGTTGTCGCGCCTGTCGATGGCGCGGCCGAAAATCGCCCCGTATCCGTTCACCACCCTGGAGCCGCAGCTCGGTGTGATCGAACGCCCGGACCGCACCCTGGTACTGGCGGATATTCCCGGACTGATCGAAGGTGCCGCCGACGGCAAGGGCCTGGGCCTCCAGTTCCTGCGCCATGTCGAACGCTGCGCCCTGCTCCTTCACCTGGTCGACGGTTCGGAGGGCGAAGCCGAGGCTCTGGCCGACCGAGTGCGCGTGCTCAACGCCGAGCTCAGCCGTTTCTCGCCTGAGCTGGCCGCTCGCCGGCAACTCGTCGTGCTCAACAAGAACGACACACGCCAGGATCTCGACGAGGTCGCCGCCGCCGTGGGCAAGCTGCTCGGCTGCGACGTCCGCTGCATCAGCGGCGTCAGCGGTCAGGGCATCCATGAGTTGGAGAACTACCTGCTGTCGATCGTCCCACCCCGGGTGTGATCACGAGGTGACGATCCGGCCTTCTGGCCAGATCACGCCGGATAGCCGACGGTTTGGCAGGCCGCCACTGGTATCGCAGAGAATGCGCTGCGCGCTGATGTGGACCTGCGGTAACGGTACGTGACCGCTGACCAGCACGACGCCTTCTGGAAAGTCGGGTGGGACTTCCAGGACATGGGCCTTGTCGTAGAGATGGTCCGGAACGTCGCGCAGATGGCGCCAGCCGTCGCGGAGCAGCTCGAGCTGGGCGGCGACCGGCTCATCAGGGCGCAATGACGCATGGACGGCGATCCAGCCCTCGCCCTCCAGGCACCACGGCAGTCTGGCCAACCAAGCAATCAGATCCGCCCCCAACGCCCGTCGCAACGTTCGGGCATCGTCGGCGTGATAGCTCTTCAGGACGGCCTTGCCGCCATGATGGTCGCGCCACAGCTCGAACCAGCCCGGATCAGCCTCTAAAGTGATGCTGGGGGCCCCCACGGCGCGCAGCATGGCGTATTCGTGGTTGCCCAGCAGGCAGCGCGCCTTGCCGGCTTCGCACAGTGCCCGGACCCGATCGAGCACGCCCGGGGCATCCGGCCCGCGGTCGATCAGATCGCCCATCAGGACGAGCTGGCCTTCGGCCTGAGCCACAACTGCATCGAGTCGTTGCGACCAACCGTGGACATCACCAATAAACGTCAGGGACATCTCCGGCAATGTGCCGCATCCTGGGGCATTGCGCCACTGTTTGGCG
>JBBQCI010000068.1:0-21723 GCA_038318565.1 Planctomycetota bacterium | reverse complement strand
CGCCTTCACTGACCCGGACATGGTCGCTTCTGACCTGCGTTCGCGAATCAACGACGCGGCTATGCAGCTTGGCTACCGAGCTAACCGAATGGCTCGGGCCACCCGGCTGGGTCGGACCGAACACCTGCTGATCATCCAAGGCATCGGTGTCTCGGTCAGCACGCTGCACGCCGAGATTCTGGCTGGCTTGCACGATGCCCTGGAAGGTACCGAGCTGCATCTCGGCCTGCTCCGGCTGGAAGACCGCGTCATCATGGATGAGACGCCGCGAAGCATCTCTAAGCATCTCTCTGCATCTCTCTGGACAGGCACGCATTTCGGTAAACTCCCTCTTTCGACCCTCTGTATCTCATGTGCATTCGAAGACTTTTTCTAGGGTTAACGGACAATTCGCCCTCCGTCACGACCGTGCAAGTTCGATCGCTTTCCACAGATCATTCGCGAGATAGGGCTTGGTGACGAAGCCACGGGCTCCGGCCGCCAGCAGCGTTTCGATGCTGGCATCCTTGGCATAACCCGTGCATATCACCACGCGGGCGTCCGGGTCCACCGCCCTGATGCCACGAAAGCAGGCTGGACCGTCCATGCCGGGCATGGCCAGATCCAGCAGCACGGCGTCCCATGGGCCATCATCGCGGTAGCGGCGCAATCCGACCGACCCATCCTCGGCTTCGCAGGTCGTCCAGCCTTGGCGTTCGAGGAGCGAACGGGCGACAGCGCGGACGACCGGCTCGTCATCGATGATCAGGGCGCGCCCCGGACGGGTGATGCCGTAGGCCGTGGTCGTGCCGGATCGTGGCCGGCCGGTGGCGGTTTCGAATGGCAGATCGATCGTAAAGATCGTGCCGCGTCCAGGCATGCTGGACACATCGATGACACCGCGGTGGGCCCCAACCGTGCCGAAAACTGCGGCCAGACCGAGACCAGTGCCCTTGCCCAGGTCCTTGGTCGTGAAGAACGGCTCATAGATGCGGCTGAGAATCTCGGGACTCATTCCGGTTCCCGTATCGCCGACGGTGATGCGTACGAATCTCCCCGGTTGGACCACCGGCTTGGTGGCGGCAGCGGTGGCTGCATCTACCTGAACGATGGCGGTTCCGATCATCAGCTTGCCACCGTTCGGCATCGCATCCCGGGCATTCAGACAGAGGTTTAGCAGGGCGTTCTCGATCTCTGACGAGTCACCACGGATGCGTGGCGAATCCGCCTGCAGCTTGCAGATGATCGTGATGTTCGGATCCAGTGTACGCGAGAGCAGGGCAACCACCGTCTCTAACGACTGGTGCACCTCGATCGTGGTCTGGACCTGGGTCCCCTTGCGGGCGAAGGCCAGGAGCTTGCGCGTCAGATCGGCGGAACGGCGACTGGCATCAATGATGGTGCGGGCGTATTCCTGACCGGGATGTTCAAGCGGCAATTCCAGGCGTAGGAGGTCGGCCGATCCGAGGATCCCGGTCAGGGCATTGTTGAAATCATGCGCGACTCCGCCGGCCAGCTGGCCCAGGGTCTCCATTTTCTGCAACTGGCGGATGCGCTCTTCAGCGTCACGCCGACGGCCGACTTCGGTGGCCAGGTTGGAACGCATCACCGTCAAGGATCGGGCCACGGTTTCCAATTCGTCTTCCGGGGGCATCGCCCGACGTTTAAAGGCAAATGTACGGTCCAAGTGATCGAGATGCAGATCGGCAACATAGTGGCCGAGATCGATCAAATGACGTCCGACCAAGTGTCGGTATAGCAAGAGGAACGCGAGTCCGGCGACGACCACAGGGGTGATGACCATCACGGCAATGATCCACCACCGCGAGAACACCGCTGCAGCGAGGCTGCGTTGCGAAAACTGCACGCTCAGGACGCCGATCTGGCCACCGACCGGATGGACCAGGCCGAACTGACTCATCCGTCCGGGCCGATCGGGCTTGGTTCCACGTTCCCAGAAGCCGCTATCGGCCATGACCGAGATGTAGGCCACATGCGGCAGCTGGCTGATCGACGTGATGGTCCGATCCAGATGCGGCGACATGTCCCACACATCGCTCATCGCTGCGCTTTGGTGGACCGAGCGAATCTCCTGGATGGCGGCATCGATTCGATCGACTTCCTGGCGCCAGGCCAACACCAGTACGAGTCCGGCAGTGATCAGAGCAGCGGCTGTGGTGATCAGGGCAGCCCAGAGGCTGAGTCTGGCACCGGTACGACGGGGAAGCATCACGGGTGCAGGATCATGCGTGCATGGCTCGGCGTCAACTGCGCCAGATGCCGGCAGCGACCAGCGAACGCGTGGCTGTCCCAGCCCAGTCATGGTGAGCAGCGGGGTTGGCCGGGCTGGGATGGAGGATGTCGACCACCCGTGGGGCCCCAGCGCGCTGGGCGGCGGCGGCGGCGATCTTGCCGATACCAACGACGACCGCGGCGCCAGTAACGGCGACCAGGCCAGCCAGATGCGCATCGCAGGCGGCCTGCAGCGGCAGCAACTCGGCGGATGGCAGCTTCTCTGGGGTGATGTTCACCCCGCTGTCGCCCATGAACGCCAGTGGGCACCAATTGGCGACCAGATGGTCGGTGAAGAACGTTTCGGGGGAGGCGAACCGTTGGGCGAACAAACCCCAGAGCCGCTTACCGCTCACCTCGCTACGTTGGCAGGCCCACCCGGTGACCGGACGTTTGGGGTGTTCCCGAGGCGGTTTGCCGATGTCTCCGCTCAGGCCGAGCCAATCGCGGGCGGAGGCAATCTCGCCGAACGGCACGCCGATCTGGGCCATCCCGAAAGGGCCTGGATTCATGCCCAGAAAAAGCACGCGTTTATGGCCAGTCGCGAATCGACGCAGGTATTCGGCGTGAACAGGCCATGCATAGCGCAACGGATTGTATACAGTCAGACTGCTGAATCGCAGGGTGTCGCAGCGATCGCGTAGGATGGCGGCCAGTTCCGTCGGCGAACTCATGCTGCGGTCGGATTATTGAGCAGACCGGCGGCCCATGATGCGCCTACCGTGGTCACTCCACGGCTCCGCCACGCCCCCAGCTGTTCGATACGATGATCGATCAGCCCGGTAGTGCCGGTGGCCAGTCGACGCAGCTCGCGCCGGTCGACGCAGCGCCAGCGGCCTTCGATCTGGATGCACAATGGTGGCGGGGCGAGCAACCGGTGGACCCCACGCTCATGGGCGGCCAGGACCCCGTTGATCTTGTCGTGGCTGCAGCCGCTCAGGGAAACGTCCGGGGTCCAGGCCAGCACCAAGACTGCACCATCGAGTTCACGGGTGCACGACCAGGCGTCGCAGCGCTGCTCGCGGGCAAACTGGGTAAACAGCTTGTCTAAGGCGCTGGCCAGTTGGTCGTCCGGCAACGCTGGGTCGCTCAGTACGATGCGGCAGCGGGCATGGTCAGGCAGTGGCATGGCCGCGTCCTACACCGGCTTGCGCAAGCCTCCAGGCATGGGGCATTGGCAAGCGACAAAACGGGTCTATATAGCCTCCATGGCCCGAGCGACGGTCACTGATGTCCTGGGTCCAGATGGCGAGCTGCCTCGGCTGCTCCCAGGGTGGGAGAGCCGCGTCCAGCAGGTGGCCATGGCCGAACTGGTTGCCCAGGGTCTCAGCGCACCTGCGCATGTCATCTGCGAGGCGCCAACCGGGGTCGGTAAAAGCTTCGCCTACCTTGTGCCGGTTATCCAGCATGCCTTGGCCCAGGGCACCAAAGTGGTCATCTCCACCGCAACCATCGCTTTGCAGGAACAGCTCGTCCGCAAAGACATCCCGCTGCTGCAGCAGATCTTCCCGGAATTGAAGGCGGTGTTGGTCAAGGGCCGCCAGAACTACGTCTCGATTCGACGTCTCGGTCTGGCCTACGATGGTCAGCAGGCCTTGTTTGAGACTCGCGAGGAGATCCAGGCCCTGCGTCAGGTTGCCGATTGGGCGCACAATGATGCCGAGATCGGCGACAAAGAGGAACTCGGTTGGGAACCGGCCAACTCGGTCTGGCGTCAGGTGCAGAGCGACCGCACCAACTGCCTGGGCCGCAAGTGCCCTGACTACGGATCGTGTTTTTTCTACGCCGCGCGGCAGCGCATGGAGGGGGCCCAGCTGCTGGTGGTCAATCACCACCTCTACTTCAGCGACCTAGGTTTGCGCGAAGAGACCGGCGGCATCCTGCCGCCGCATCAAGTGGTGGTGTTCGACGAGGCCCATGCCTTGGAGGACGTCGCCACCGACCATCTGGGTACCGAGGTCAGCGCCGCCCAGGTGCGGTGGTATCTCGACACCTTGTGGAGCGCCCGCGGCAAGGGCCTGCTCGCCGATCCCAGCCGCGAGGAGGCGCGTGGCGCAGTCGAAACCGTGCGCCGCGCCAATGAAGATTTGTGGTTCAACGTCGCTCAGCTGAGCGAAGGTCGCAGCGAGGAGACGGTGCGGATCACCGGGGCGCACCCGGTAGAGAACCCGCTGTCGCCTGCCCTCGACGCGCTGGCCGTCGCCCTCGAGAATCTCAAGGAACGGGCTGACAACGACAACGAGTCGACCGAGTTGACTGCCCAGGCAAGCCGTGCCTTGGAGATGGCCGGCGGCCTGCGCCGGGTGTTGGCCGGTGAGGACAGCGGTCTGATCTGCTATGCCACGGTGCCGAAAGAGCGGCGTGGTCCGTCACTATCAGCCAGACCGATGTCGGTCGCGGCATTACTCAAAGAGCAGTTGTTCGATCGCATGCGCACCGTTGTGCTGACCAGCGCCACGCTGGCGGCCGACGATTCCGAACGGTTCCTCTTTCTGCGCAAACGACTCGGCCTTGAGGGCGGCCTGGCCAAACGACTCGACAGTCCATTCGACTATCGCACCCAGGCCCGCATCCTGATCAACGAGAGTCCGATCGATCCGAATTCCGAATCCTTCGCCGAGGCGACGGCTCGTTGGCTGGTCCGCTATGTGCAGGAGGCCGAAGGCGGCATCTTTGTCCTGTTCACCAGTTATCGCCAATTGCAGGCAGTACATGACCGAGCCCGGCCGGGACTCGACCGGCTGCGTCGCTTCGTGCTGCGTCACGGCGATGGCATGGCGCGCAGCCAGATGATCGAGTTGTTCAAGCGCACCGGTGATGCCGTGCTGTTCGGCACCAGTAGTTTCTGGGAGGGAGTCGACGTCCCGGGCAGTGCGCTGCGCCACGTCATCATCGCCAAACTGCCGTTCGAGGTACCCAACCACCCGGTCACCGAGGCGCGTCTGAACGAGGTCCGCCGGCGTGGCGGCAATCCCTTCGTCGAGCGCCAGGTGCCTGAGGCCATCCTGCGGCTGAAACAGGGCTTTGGCCGACTGATCCGCACCCGAGCAGACACCGGGACGGTCGCCATCCTCGACCATCGGGTGGCGACCGCGAGCTATGGCCGCTATTTCCTGCGCGCCCTGCCGCCCTGCCCCACCACCATCTTCCGTCTGGCTGATGAACTGGTCGAGAGTCGCACCGTCTAGAAACCGACCGGCTTGGTCAGCGCGGCGACAATCTGCCGACCCGATGGGTGATCACCATGGCGTAGACGATGCCGGCCTCGGTAATCAGCAGCGTGATGATCTCCGAGATCGTCGCCGTAACGCCGGGTATGGTGCCGTGGGTATACCAAGTGAGCCAGGGCATGGCGATGAGATGCATGGCAGCCAGTACCTGCAGCGTCCAGCGCGCTGGCTCAGACCAGCGCAGCCAAGTCCAGGCGCCGGCTGCCAGGCAGACTCCGCCAAGGATGGCAGTCGGAACCTGCATCGGCAGGAACGCGGTGATCGCCGAACGGAGGGAAGCGACCATGTCGCCGGCACCTATCTCCACCATGGCCATCGACCAGTCCTCGCCGGAACACAGTTCGGCCATCGGACCGATCATTGCCGCCAGCATCAGCAGCAGTGTGCCATGCCCCATCCAGCAGCCAGCGATCAGGCGCAACCTGCTCAGCTCGGCGGCATTGATGGTCACGAGTCGTCCCTGGTGAAGTGTGCCAGATCCATGCCCGGTCGCTGACAGATGATGTCTGGATGGCGCAAGTCCCAGGGCGAGCCGTCCCAGCGTTGCAATTCACAGCCAAGCGCCGCGCAGATCGCAGCGCCACCGCACTGGTCCCACGGGAAGATGTGGCTGATCGCGTAGGCGTCGACCCGTCCCAACGCGACGTGGGCGAGATCGACGGCCGCCGAGCCGTAGGTCTTGTACTGTCGGATGCGCGGAGCCAGGCGCACCAGCAGACCGAGGGTGCGTTCACGCTCGGCCAGCTTCCACGGCCAGTCGGTGGCGATGATCCACGATTTCTCCTCGCCAGCAGGTGCGATGGTTGCCAGTGCCTCGCCGTGGTTCCAAGCTCCAAGGCCGGGCCCACCGCCGAGCAGCATGCCGCACGCCGGTCCGGCCAGACAGCCCAGCACTGGGACGTCACCATGGGACAAGCCGACGGAAACCATCCAGAAGGGCAGGCCGCGGCTGTAATTGGCTGTGCCGTCGAGCGGGTCCAGGTGCCAGCACCACGGGCTGTCTGCTGGTCCGATGCGGGTGCCCTCTTCGCCTGCGATGCGGTGGTCGGGATAAGCAATGGCCAGCGCCTCGGTCAGCATCCGTTCGCTCAGCGTGTCGGCTGCGGTCACCAGATCGACGCCACCCTTGGATACCGAGGTGCTGGCGAGCTGCTGCTGCATGCGCTGTAGTTCGCTGCCCACCCGCCAGGCCAGTCCGCGTACGTGGTCCAGCATGCCAAGGCTTGGGGTGGCCATATCCCTAGCCTGGGACGCCGGAGCAGCATGGAAGTCCTCAGGTGAACTGGCGATCCCGGTAGGTGCCAGGCGTCATGCCACTGTGCTTGCGGAACCGGCGACACAGGACGGCTGCACTACCCAGACCACACTGCTTGGCGATGTGATCCAGATCGAGCGTTGTAGTCGCCAGAAGCTCGCGAGCCAGCCGCAGCCGTAGGTCGAGTACATACTGGTGGGGCGAGGTTCCAAGGTATTGCTGGAAGGCCGCATGCAGGCGAGACGGTGACCAGCCGGCGCGTTTCGCCATCGAGCTGACGGACCAGCTGGCGGCCGGATCGCGACTCACGGCATCGGTCACAGATCGAAGTTGCGGCGGCATGGCCGGATCGTCGGCGGTAGCCTCCCAGGCATGGGCATGGAATTGCAGATGGCCGTAGGTGGCCAAGGCCAGGGCACGACGGTCAATCCGCTCGTCGCTGTTGGCGATCAGCAATCGCCGGCCATAGGCCAGCACCTCGCTGCGGTCGTCCCACCGGGTGAAGCGTGGCACCCGTCGCTCGATCAGCTGATTGATGATCCAGGTTACGACCAGACAGCTGTATGGATCCGACTCGTCGCTGCGAGAGATCAGACGATCACCCGGCAGATGCCAGATCAGCGTCCCGGCGGTGGCTTCAACCTCACGGGATCCATCCTGGGCCCAGCATCGCCCTCCGGTAACCAGTTCGACCTTTTCAAATCCCTCCTCAAGAATTGGGCCGCCTGGTTGACGACCACCGAGCATGCGAAAATGCGAGCAGCCGCTGAGGCCGCGGACGTGATCCAGTGAGAAGTCATACATGTGTAGGAATGATCAATACACGATTCATTTCGGCAATTGCGAATCCAGCATTTTACCATGAGACTCTGGTCTCACATCCGCCACATTCGGTGGATCAGTCAACCAGGAGCCCTCATGCCCACGACCGTCCGCTTCGGCATCATTGGTGCTGGCGCCATCGCGCCCAGCCTCTGCCACTCGCTTGCCAACCACAAACAGGTCGAGATCGCCGCGGTCTACGACCAGCACGCTGGCCGTCAGACTGCAATGTGCGACGAGTTCAAGATCCCGAAGCGTCCGCGCACCTTGGAAGCCCTGCTGAGTGATCCCGACATCGACGCGATCTACGTCGCGGTGCCGAACAAATTCCATGTCCCCTATACGCTGAAGGCTTTGGCTGCTGGCAAGCATGTGGTTGCCGAAAAGCCGTTCGCCATGGACATCGATGAGGCTCGTCTGGTCGCCGCCGCAGTGAAGAAGTCGAAGAAGCTGTGGATGTTGGGCATGAACCGCCGCTTCCCGGCGATGATGCAGAAGGCCCGTGATCTGGTCGCCCGTGGTGTCATCGGCGAGGTTTACCACGCCAAGGCCCGCTGGCAGCGCCGCTGGGGCTGCCCAAAGCTGCAGACTTGGTTCGGACACAAGCAGTTGTCGGGCGGCGGCTGCCTGCTCGACATTGGCGTGCACATGCTCGACCAAACCATGTACATCGCTGGCAACTTCAAGCCGCTGACCTGCTCTGGATCGGTTTACGGAAAGTTCGGCCATCGTGGCCTGGGCGAGGGTGGCTGGGGCAAGTCGGATCGTGACCCGAAGATGACCTTCAATGTCGAAGATTTCGCCAATGCTCATATCCGCCTGGCCGGTGGACTCAGCATCGACCTCGACGTCAGTTGGGCAGCCCACATGGTGAAGGGCAACGTGATGGAATCGATCATCTATGGCACCGAAGGCAGCCTCTGGGTCGGCCAGGATGAAGGTGTTGCCGGCGGCAAGGAGAGCGTCGTCCTAAGCACGCGGAAGGGCTCGGAGTTCATCAACAACGAGGATCCCAAGGCGAAGGTGCTGTACCCGCACTGCGACCGCTTCAACAACTTCGTCAATGCGATCCTGGGCAAGGAAAAGCCCTGCGTGACCATCGATCAGGCTCTGGCCGTGCAGACTGTCCTGACCGGCATCTACCGGTCCTCGGCCAAGGGCGCGGAAGTCGATCTGCGCAAGATCTGATGTTAGGGGCAAGCCGGGGTCGCGTGAATGAACGTCGCCGTCCTGTGGGCGTTTAACCTTCATGCGGCCCTGGTTGCTCGCCCTTGCGTATCTGTGTCTGCGCGCCGGCGAGACCCCGGTTCCGCCCTTGAACCCGGCTGCTGGTCCGTTGCCGGCTGGTCTGTTTGTCCAGCTGCGCGGCGGTGGGGGCACGCATCTGTTGGGCGAACCGTTGTGGTTGGATCTTGAGGTCAGTGCACAGCGGCCGGTCGTCATCCTGATGGAGGAGGGCTGTCCTCAGGTCGACACCACGATTATTTCGCCTGATGGCAGCCGCGAACACGTGGCTAGTTCACCCGTCTATGCCTGTTCCGGCGCCCATGTGTTGCTCACCGGCGTCACGCGTACGGCGCGGATTACCACCAGGATCAACGGTATTCCCGCAATTCCAGGGCGTCATCGCGTATCTGTATTCATCGATCTGGGTTGGGGCCCTGAACGTCCGGACGATCCGCGACGCGTGTCAGTCGACATCGATTGGCGAGAGCCAGCCGAGCACGCCCGGGCTGATCTGGTCGCGCGGCAATTCGCGCTCCAGGAACGCAGACATCAGCGTAACGGCGACACCTACGATCTGGACGCCCTCGCCCATCCATGCTACGTCCCCGAGCTGCGTCGACGCGCCTTAGCCGGTTCGTACCGTGCCCTCGTCCTACTTGGCGAGACGCCAGGACGGCAGGCCGCAGAGGCGCTCATTGCGGTCGCCACCAAACCACCAAAGGATTGGATGGATGCGGACGGCAACGTGAACCTCGGGTTCAATCTGCTGTCCAGACTGGCTGACCACTTGCCACCCCGCACCCTGCCGGGCGAGGCAATCTGGTGGGACCATCCCGAGTGCACCTGGCGGCGACGGACCATGGCCGGAGTGGGCCATGAGATCCTGCCGGCGGCCCGCACCGTCGCCCTGCACTGGCTGGGCCGAGAGGATTGGGGCGCCGCAGAGATCCTGGTCTGGTCGGCACAACCCGAGGACCGGGCCGCGCTAATGGCGGCCATAGAGCGCGTCGCCGCGACGAAACCGCCGCCGCCGAACCAGCTCCATATGCTTTGGAGGCTTGGGTATGCTGCGTTGCTGGCATCCCCAGACCTGCCGGATCCTGATCCGGCCAGTAGTCTGGCCGAGGTCGTGTTGTGGAGTTGTCGGCGTGCCAGCGGCAAGTTGCCAATCGATCGCCATGCCAGGCAGCAGTTGATAGATTTGATGAAGTCGGCCAATGCGCTGCGCTGCCGCATCGGCCTGTGGGGGCTTGGCGAAGTGAACGCAACCGCGAATGAGGATGTAGTCCAGGAGGTCGTACGCTTAATGGGTTCTTCTGACGCGGAGATCAGCGGAACAGCCCTGTGGATTGCACGCACCTCCACAGATCCGAGCATCCTTGAGGCCATGCTGCGCATCGCGGCCGATCCCAGACGCCAGGAAGATTATGTCCTGGTCAACCCCCTGATCGCTGCTGGGCGACGAGCCGATCTGGCAGCCGCCATCATCGCTAGGCTGATCGCCAGCAAGGGCGACCATGGCGATGATGCATTCCGCTCGTTTGCCGCTGCCGTTTTGTCGGTCCGTCCGGTCGGAATCTGCGGCGAAGGCCATCGTTTTCCGAGCGAATCGGATTGGCTGGTGGAGGCAGCGCGATGGCGGACCTGGCTAGAAGTGCATGGTCCGGACATTGCCGCACATGGCCCGATCCCCATCGGAGATCCGCGCCAGCCCAATCATCTCCTGCCGCTCGGATGGTGGTTCGAAGCATCTGACGGCAGGCGTTTCCTACGTCCGCTGGACGGGCTCTGACATGGTGGATTGAGGACCACGACCAAGGTCAAGCCAGGTAGTATCCTCGCGCAGATCTTAGTGTTGCATGGCGGATCGGACACGATGGTTCCTGCTGACGAAGTTGCCGGCATCATGGCCGAAATAATCGCGGCCAAAGCGCATTGACGCATGGAAACCTATGGCACGGCGTTGCACGCCTTCGCCTTTAACCAATCCGAAAGCGGCTCAACTGCCGGTCGATTACCATTCTCGGGCTGAACAAGCGGCGTTCGCTCGGCTTTATGAAGTGCTGGCGGCTGCCGGACGCTGACGCATAATAACCGCATGACGGCAGCGGAATCGGGCGTAGGACGACTACTGCGGCCGTCGTATCGCGCCTGTGTCGCGGCTGAGTTCTTCTCGGCAACCGCGCATGTACCCGTGACCATCGCCTTGGCGATGATACTGGTCAGACCCTTCGCCGAATGGCCGCTGGTGCTGCCGTTGCTGGCCGGTGCCTTTCTGCAGGCCTGGATGATCGGAGGTCGCGAGCAATCCGGCCGGCCTCCACTGGCAATACAGCAACTGGTCGGTTGCTGCATTTATGGTGCCACGTTGACGGTGGCGCATCTCGGGTTTCCGACAGACCCGCTGCTGTGGATCTTCGTAGTGTCGTCGTGCGCTGTCGCCCTATGCCACGTCTGCGCTGTTCGGCTTGGGGGATTGGTGGGTGAAGGGTTGTTCGTATGTGCGCATATCGTCCGTGCGTTGGCAGTGGTGGCGGTCTATGCCGCGATTGCCGCGGGCGACCCGCGGCAATTCCTTTCCGAGCCCGAGCATCGATTCCTGGTTGTCGGGACGGCATTGCTTGGGTTGGCACTAGGCGCTTCGGCCGTCGTACATCGTCGTGATCGCGAGCGTCTCGCCGACGTTGTCGATCGGCTCAAGGGCTATTCCGAGATGCTGCTTGGACGTTCGATGCTGACCCGTGCGATGGAGAACGAGGACGACCTACGTCCGCGTCGAACCCGGCGCTCGGTGCTGTTCGCCGATATTCGCGGGTTCACCCGATGGAGCGAGACCCGTAGTCCTGAAGAAGTGCTACTCATGCTCGACGGCGTCTACAGCGCAGCCGAGTCTGCGTGTGCCCGTTTCAAACCTGCCCGCACCAAGCACACCGGGGACGAGGTCATGATGTTCTTCGCCGAACCGATTGCCGCAGCGGAGGCTGCGTTGGCATTGCGTGACGAGGTGGGATCGTTTCTTTCCTTGTACGGCCTACATGTTGGCATCGGCATACACCATGGTGAGGTGATCGAGGGGCTAGTCGGCGCTTCGCGGACCAAGGCCTACGACATCCTGGGTGACACCGTGAATACCGCCAAGCGGGTCAGCGATCATGCTAAACCTGGCCGAATCGTAGTCACATTCACGTTTTTCGAAGCGTGTCGCGGTCGCGCCATCATCGAGGGCGACGAGCACCTCAGTGCTAAGGGTAAGTCGAGTCTCATTTTGATCTCGCAGCTTATCGGGATCCACCAAGTCGTAGAGGGTTGACTGTGTTATTACTTGCGGATTACAAACGATAATTGTAGCGCATCGGGTCTGCATCTCAGCGAGACTCCATTATGCCCGACAAGCTCTTCCATGCCCCACAACGCGTCAGTTTAGGGGCGTCGATTCCTGACCATGCAACCTATCAGCGGCTCTACGATGAAAGCCTGAAGTCACCGGACGCCTTCTGGGGTCGCATGGCGAGAGAGCATCTCACTTGGATCCATGAGTTCCGCGAGGTTAGCGACAACGACTGGAAGCAGGGCCTGGTCGCCTGGTTCCTCGGCGGCACATTGAATGTGTGCGAAAACTGCGTCGACCGCCACGTGCAGAAGCGCGGCGACCAGGTCGCTATCCTGTGGGAAGGTGACGAGCCAGCCCAGAACCGTCGCATCACCTACCGTGAGTTGCAGCGCGAGGTCTGCCGCATGGCCAACGTGCTGCGCCACCATGGCCTGCGCAAGGGCGACCGGGTCGCCATCTATATGCCGATGATTCCTGAATCCGCCTATGCCATGCTGGCCTGCGCGCGCCTCGGTCTCGTGCACAGCGTAATCTTCGCTGGCTTTTCGGCAGAAAGCGTTCGTGACCGCATCATGGATGCCAAGTGCAAGGCGGTAATCACGGCTGACGAGGGGCTGCGTGCCAAGAAGGTCATCCCGTTGAAGCGTACCGTCGACGAGGCCGTCATGGCTTGCCCGACCGTACAGCATGTGTTCGTGGTCAAGCGCACTGGGGGCAAGATCCCGTTCTATGCCCCGCGCGATGTCTGGCTCGACGAGCTTATGGCGCAGGAGCGGCCGTATTGTCCCATCGAGCACATGGACAGCGAAGATACACTCTTCCTGCTCTATACCTCGGGCAGCACCGGCAAACCGAAGGGCATCGCCCATACCACGGGCGGCTATCTGCTCGGCGCTGCCATGACCACCAAGTATGTATTCGACCTACGCGAAGGCGACATCTTCGCCTGCATGGCTGACATCGGCTGGGTCACCGGTCACAGCTACGTTGTTTATGGTCCGCTGTGCAACGGTGCGACCACCGTGATGTTCGAATCGATCCCGACCTATCCTGACGCCGGCCGCTATTGGGATGTCGTCCAGCGCCTCAAGATCACCCAGTTCTATACTGCCCCCACTGCCATCCGTGCGATCATGCGCGAAGGCGACCAGTGGCCGGCGAAGTACGATCGCAGCAGCCTGCGTGTGCTGGGCAGTGTCGGTGAGCCGATTAATCCCGAGGCCTGGAAATGGTATTACGAGAAGATTGGCGACAGCCGTTGCCAGATCGTCGACACGTTCTGGCAGACCGAGACCGGATCGATCATGATCACCCCGCTGCCGGCGGCGATCCCGACCAAGCCTGGATCTGCGACCTTGCCGTTCTTCGGTGTCGAGCCAGTCATCCTTGATGAGAAGGGTGCTGAGCTTTCCGGCAACGGCGTCAGTGGGGTGCTGTGCTTTCGTCGTGCCTGGCCGTCAATGGCGCGGACCATCCAGAACGACCACCAGCGCTTTGCTGAGACCTATCTCAAGCCTTTTCCTGGCTACTATTTCACCGGTGATGGCTGCCGCCGCGACGAAGACGGATATTACTGGATCACCGGACGTGTCGACGACGTCATCAACGTCAGCGGCCATCGCATGGGCACTGCTGAGGTCGAGAGCGCCCTGGTCAGCCATCCCGGTTGCGCCGAGGCCGCCGTCTGCGGGTACCCGCACGAGATCAAAGGCCAGGGCATTTTTGCCTTCGTCCTGCTCAAGGAAGGGTACACGGAGACCGCCGAAATCATCGGTGAGCTGCGCAACGAGGTCCGTCACCACATCGGCCCGATCGCCACTCCGGATGTGATCCTGATCGCGCCCGGCCTACCTAAGACGCGCAGTGGCAAGATTATGCGTCGCATATTGCGCAAGATCGCGGCAGATGAGACCGACAACCTCGGTGATATCTCGACTTTGGCCGACCCCGGCGTGGTACAGTTGTTGATCGAGAGGCGTCGCGCCCTGGCGAAGTAGCCAGGCGCAGAACCTAAGCGCGCACGTCGATGCGCGTACCCATCTGCCCAAGCGGAGTGAGTTCACGGACCTGACGGTTCGGCTTGGCTCCGATCAGATCGACCTGACGGTCGACCCGGACGATCGGTGCCCGGGCCGCCTGGATGCGGAACTGCGGCGGCGATGCGCTCGAGATGGGGACCTGACCAATCATGAGGCCAGGATATCGACTGGGCACCGCTTGCCTATGGTCAAGGGGTGCCATATGGTTCAAGAGTCATGCCCGCTGACATTTTTTCCCGCTTCAGCGCTCCAGCCGGTGGAGATGACGATGATGGCTCGGGGAGCGAGTTTCGTCGCACGGGCGGCCTTGCCCAATTGGCTGAATCCGAAGTAATGGATGCGATCGACCGGGCTCCGGCCTTGCCGCACATCGTCGGACAGGTGCTGTCGCGTGTCGGTGATGCCCATGCGTCGACCAGTGAGTTAGAGCACCTGATCGAGCAGGATATGGTCCTGGCAGGCAAGGTCCTGAAGCTGGTCAACAGTCCGTTCTACCGCCGCAAGCAACCGGTCGGCTCGATTCGTGAAGCCGTCTCCATTCTCGGCTTCGCCAGTCTGCGCAGTCTGGTCCTGGCGGCGTCCACTTCGAACATTCTGCTGGTCGACCTTGAATCCTACGGCATGAGCCGCGGCGGTTTGTGGCGGAACTCGATTGCCACGGCCGCTGTCGCCCGGGCCATCGGCATCAAGGGATCTGCTGGTCCCGAGCTGTCAGAGGAGTTCTTCGCCGGTGGGCTGCTGCGCGATGTGGGTCTGTTGATCCTGTCCCCGTTCCTGGCCCGTTCCGGTGTCAGGCTCAAAAAGGAGGCTCAGGCGGACATTCTGCTCGCCGAGCGCCGCGCAATCGGATTCGATCACGGTTGGGTAGGCGACCGGCTGGCGGAAAAGTGGCAATTGCCCCCAATGCTGCGTGCCTGCATCGGCAGGCATCACCGCGATCCGGCCAGCGACGACCCGGCGAGCGCGCGTCATCTGGCGGTCGTCCGGCTGTCCGAACGGCTGACGTATGCTGCTGGCGTAGGTATGCAGCCTGACCATCCTTTCGAGACGCAGATCGACGCCAAGACAGTGAAGCATGCCGGCCTCGACGCCGCCCGCTTTGCGGCACTCTGCGCCGAGGTTCCACAGCTGGTCAAGGATACCGACCCGCCTACCTGATCAACCGGTTCTGCCGGACAGCGGCGGGTTGGTGGTGGGATTCCCTGAATACCGGGTTATTTTTCTTCTGTGCGTGAAACCGACGATCTGGGCTCGACTGCCGACCGACTGCTGGCTGCCGACACGGCGGAACACCTCATCGCGATCATCGAAGATGAACTGTCCCGTCTCAACGCGACGCCGGCGGCCATGTATCTGTATGACGCCAATGCGGCGGTCTATTACCCGGTTGCCGGATTCGCGCAGTCGCAGCCGCAGTTCGACATCCCAGCTAGTGCCTTGCCGGCGGGAAGCTTGCGGCTCGATTCCGCTGGGCAGCCGGTAGGCCTGCTCGTCTTCAACGCAGTCGCCCAACAGTCCTCTTCGGTTCGCCATCTCGCGTCGTTACTTGGACCGGTCCTGTTGCAGTTGCACCGTCGCCAAGTGGTCGTCGAGGAACTGCGCGAAACCCGTGAAATCGTCGCTCAGTTGGCCATCGCCGGAGACCTACTGCGCCATCTCGATCTTGATGTCTTGCTGACCAAACTACTGGAGACGGCATTGAATGCGGTCGGCGCCCAGGTTGGTGCCGTCCTGCTTCCTGATGCTGGCGGCAAGCTGGAAATGCGCGTCGCCTGGGGACTGACCGCCGAGCATATCGCACTGATCCGGTTGAAGGATGGCCGAACGGTTGCAGAGGCCGTCTTCGCCACCGGCGATCCGGTCTTCGCTCCACGTCACGAGCGTTCACGTTTGCTCGACCTCAGTGGACTGCAGGAACGCCTCGATGGACTGCTGGCCCTCGCCCTGATCTCACGCGACCGCATCCTCGGCGTGCTGCTGCTGGCAAACCCGACCCAGGACTTCGGCTTGGCTAAGAAGCGCCTGGCCGAGACGCTCTGTAACCTGGCTGGAACAGCGATCGACAACGCGACGCTGGTCAAAGATGCGATTGAACGCGAGCGCCTACGCCAAGAGATCGACATCGCGCGCACCGTGCAAGAAAAGATGTTCCCCACCAGCGGCCTGCAACTGGCGGAACTGCACGTCGAAGGCTGGTCCCGCCCATGCAATGAGACCGGGGGGGACTACTACGCATTCATGCCACGACCGGGCGGCTTGGTAGCCATGGTCGGCGATGTCAGCGGTCATGGGCTTGGTGCCGCCTTGTTCACCACCATGGCCCATGCCTTGGCTCAGCAGCAGTTTCGCGCCGGTGCTGACATGCAGACCGCCTTCCGTCAGCTCAACGAGGGTCTATTCCATACCCGTAGTGGCAGGTTCATGACCGCGGTCGCTGTTTCCGTGGATGCGGCGACCGGTTCGGTCGCCTATGTGTCGGCGGGCCACACGCGCAGCCTGTGGATCCACCGAGGAGAGGTGCAATGGTTGGACAGCACAGCCATGCCGCTCGGCATCGTCCCGTCACTTGAGATCGATCCCAGCCCTGAAATCACACTAGATCCAGGCGATCTGCTGTTGCTCTACACGGATGGCATCACCGAGGCCGCCCACGACGATGGCGCTACCCTAGGCGAGGAACGCTTGGCGGATACCGTTCTGGCTGCATGGCGCAGCAATCTCCCTCCTCGTCGCGTGCTCGACTTGGTTGCAGCGGCCGTTGATGGTTTCACCGCCGGACGCGCACAGGCCGACGACCTCACGGCGGTGGCGCTTGCACGAAGTGGGGATAACCGGGTCAGCGGTTGGCAGTTGGCCATTCCGTCCTAGAGTCAACTGATCGTGTACTTCCGAATCCCTCTGTGCCTCGGTCTTGCGGCGGCGGTGATGGCCGGTGAGACTCAGGATCCACTGCCCTTTCCCGACATGGCTCCGTCTGTGGGCACGGTCCTGGATGAATTCTACTATGATAAGGGCCGCTTTCGTCCGCATCTGATCGTCGAACGGGCTTTGCGTTATCTCGAAGGGGCCGAGATCGGTATTGACACGGTATGGTCAGATGGCCGCATCGTATTGAATCTACGCGGCAACCGCCAGACCGTGCCTGCGCCGGAACCGAAGGACACGGCTGAGGCCATGCGCCTGATCGAAGCGGTGCGCGTGACGGTCGAGAAGCGTTTCGATGCCCCAGCCATCAGGCTACGGGATCTCGCCTACTCGATGATCAACGGTGCCTTGTCGACGCTCGATCCCCATACCGTCATGTGGCAGCCAGAGGCAGGCCGCGAATGGTCAGAAGACAACATTCAAGGCCAGTTCTACGGCATCGGGGCCTTCCTGAACCAGGAAGAGGGGCTTATCTCGATCCAACGGGTTATGCCGGGCCTGCCCGCCGAGCGTGGTGGAGTCGAAGACGGCGATGTCATCCTGGCTGTCGACGGCGAAAAGACGGCTGGCCTAACGCTAGACCAAGCCGTCCGCCGCATCAAAGGACCTAAGGGGACGACGGTCAACCTGACCATGGAGCGCAAAGGCCTAAAGGCCCCGGTCGAATTGCCGATCGTCCGCGATCTGGTCAAGGTCGTCACCATCCGCAGCTACCGCGATGGCAAGGTCGGCTACGTCCGCATGGACGAGTTCAACGCCAATACGGCGCACGACCTGTTCACCGCAGTGCGCGAACTGGAGAAAGACACGCCGGTCGAGGCGCTGGTCTTGGATCTGCGTTTCAACGGCGGCGGTCTGCTCGACCAGGCCAAACTCATCGGCGGATTCTTCCTCGGTCGCGGCCAGGAGGTGGTCCGTACGACCACGGTCGACGGCAAAGAGGATATCTACCGTACGAGCGCACGTCGTTTCGTCACTGCGCCGATGATCGTGTTGACCTCACCTGGTACGGCCAGCGCAGCCGAGATCGTTAGTGGCGCCTTGCAGCTCAATGACCGTGCGGTGGTCGCCGGCGAGGCGACCTTTGGCAAAGGTTCGGTCCAGAACATCCGCGAGTTGCGTGATGGCAGCCGCTTGAAGCTGACCATCCAGGAATATCTGCTGCCCGGTGGTGCGTCGATCCAGGACGTTGGAGTGATGCCCGACCTGTTGCTTCCACGACACAGCGTGCGCCAGGACGGGACCGTGGATGTGCGCGACATGTCGTCGGAACGCGAGAAAGATAACGAGTTTGCGCTCAGTGGTCACAAGAACTACGAGCATGCCTCGACTGCCGAATTAGGCTGGTTGGATCCGTGGATGGATCGCGAGGCACGCAAGGTGCATACCATCTCGGCTCGGGAATTCCGTCCAGATCGCGAGAGTCAGGTCGTCATTGATCTGCTCAAGGATGCTACCGCCGCCGAGGGCTGGGCTACTGCCAGTGCCAAGGCCCAGGAGGCCGAACGGCTACGTCCCTTCCTCCTGGAAAGACTGGCCAAGCCGATCGCCGCACGCGCCGAAGCCGAAGCGGCTGCACTGGCCGATGCTCTCGCCAGGCTCCCCACTCCTGTTCGTTGGGGCGCCGCAGGCGAGCCGGCAGCGGGCAGTCTGGCCGTGTCATGGACCGGCCCTGTCGCCGTCACCGCTGGGGAAACCGTCGCATTGTCCGTTCAGGTGATAAACAGTAGTGCGGTCGAAGCCGGACGCCTGTTTGCCATCGTCCGGGCGGACCCCCGTTCGCCCTTCTGGGAAGAGGAATTTGTGGTCGGTGCGGTCGCGCCTGGTGCCAACGCCAGCGGCCTACTGCACTTCCGCATTCCCCCGCGCCAGCCCAGTGGGCGTGAACAATTCACCGTCGAACTGCATCAAGATGGCGGCAAAGCCGTCCTCGCGAGTTGCCAGGTCGAGGTCGAGGTGCGTGGCCGTCCAGCTCCGCACCTGGATCTGGCATGGCGTGTCGTCGACAGCAATGGCGATGGACGTTTGTCGACGGAGGAGCGTTCGGATCTGATCATCGATGTCATCAACCAGGGTGAGGGCGAACTCGAGGGCGGAGCCGTCTGGGTCGAAAAAGACAACGATCCCTATGTCTCGCTCGGCGTCAGCCGTCTGAAGATCGAGAACCCGATTCCGCCCGGTGGGACGGCCTCGCTGTCATTTCCACTGACCGTGCGGGCCGAGGCCAAGCGTTCAGGCAAGCCGGTGCCCTTCGCTGCTGACCGCATCAAACTCAACGTCGTAGCCGTCGAGATCATGCCAGATGGTATCGACGCTCGCTATCGTGCCGACGTCCGCGCCAGCATTGAAGTGCCGGTGGGCCAGCCGTTGAAGCTTCGCCGACTCGTCCAGCCGACCATCACCTATGGCGGTGCCCAGGCGGAAGGGGTCCGGACGCGATTGTCATTCACGATCGCAGATGTTGCCGACGACCCGCAGGTGCCGCCATTGGATCTGGTCGCCCTGTTCCAGGATGAAGATAAAGTCGACATGCAGGTCGCTACGGCGCTCGATGGGCCCGCCGGCGGACCCTGGGTCTACAGTCCGCGCATCACCCTGAAACCGGGATTGAATCTGATCAGACTGCTGGTGCGTGACAACGATGGAGTCATTGCCGATCACGTTGTCCGCATGTGGGGCGCTACGCCAGTTGCGGCTCTACCTGCCCCGGCCGTAATCAAGCTCACCCCAGCGCCAATACCGTGATGTTTGTCCGTCCGCGTCGCAATCGCGCCACGGCCGGTATGCGCGCAATGGTGCGCGAGGCCACATTGTCGGCTCGACATCTTGTGCTCCCGTTGTTCGTCCAGGAAGCTGCGGTCGCTCAGCCGATTGCCTCGATGCCAGGTTGTGCCCGCCTGTCCATTGCGATGACCGTCGAACGGGCCCGCGAGGCCTACGACCTGGGGATTCCGGCTGTCGCGCTCTTTCCCGTCCTGGGTGATGACTGCAAGGACGCCTGGGCTTCAGCGTCGACTGACCCCACGGGTCTGTTGCCGCGTGCCGTGCAGGCCTTGAAGCAGGCACTGCCCGGCTTGGTGGTGATCACGGACGTCGCCATGGATCCCTACAGCAGTGATGGCCATGACGGCTTGCTGCGTGATGGCCGCATCGTCAACGATGACACCTTGCCGATCCTGGCCGCCATGGCAGTGGTGCAGGCCCGGGCCGGTGCCGATGTGGTTGCTCCAAGCGACATGATGGACGGACGGGTGGCGGCAATCCGACAGGCTCTCGACCTGGCTGGCTTCACCGACGTCGCCATCTGCAGCTACTGCGTGAAGTACGCCTCGGCCTTCTACGGCCCCTTCCGTGAAGCTCTCGACAGTGCGCCGCGATCAGGTGACAAGAAGACCTATCAGATGGATCCTGCGAACGTCCGCGAGGCCGAGCGTGAAGTCCGTCTGGACGAGGCAGAGGGGGCCGACTGGCTGATGATCAAGCCGGGGCTGCCGTACCTGGATGTCATCGCGCACGTGCGGTCACTGACGCCACTGCCTATTGCAGCATATCATGTCAGCGGGGAATACGCGATGCTCAAATCCGCCGCTGCCCAAGGCTGGTTGGACTACGACCGTTGTCTGTTGGAGAGCCTGCTATCTCTGCGTCGGGCCGGTGCCGATATCATCTTCACCTACGGTGCCATCGACGCTGCCAAGTTGCTCGCCGCGCAAAACACATCACCCAAGTCGGGGGGTTGACAGTTAGGCGTTCCTTACAAACTCCGTCCCCACAACGATAGCGCCGGATGCGGGCGTAGCTCAGTTGGCTAGAGCGACAGCTTGCCATGCTGTAGGTCGTGAGTTCGAGTCTCATCGCCCGCTCCAAGGTAACCCCCCGGTAACACGGGGGGTTATGTTTTGTGATACACTCAACGGCACAACTTCGGCACAACTGTGGGCCTGTTTAAAGGATCTCGGCGTTCCCGCCGTGTCCCGACTCCTGTCCTCAGGCACGGTACTTTGCCAAGGACGCAATCCATTCGTTCGCATCTGCCGCGCTGATGCGGTACCGACCCGCTGCATCCTGTGACGCCTTCAGGCGTCCGCTGGTAATCGCATCATAAACACGTTCATCGCGGATCTTGGCCATGCGTGCAATTTGACGCGGACTGAGGATCAATGCCGGCGTTGCGCGTTCGCTGCGAAAACCCTGCAGTGCTGACGTGACGGCACGGGCAATCACGTCCTCCAAGTCACGTTGGGTCAGCGTGACGACACGGATCGGCGTTAGTGAGAGATCACGCATGGCTCCCTCCGTCGTCATCGCTGTGGGCGCCGGCGACTGGCGGCGACTTTCCCAATGTGCGGGCCACCACCCCGCCAAGGTCTTCCATCAGGCTCCATACGAAACTCACGGCCGCAGCCGCACCCAACCACCACAGGTTCTCCGCCATCAGCGAGACGTAGGCGTTCGGGCCAGCGCGGTCGGTATCGCTGCGGGTCAGGAAGAGATGGAACCGGAACATCGGCGGCTTGCCGCCCGGCAGCATGACCGCCGCCCCGATCGGCAGGAGGTCGCCCTCGATCAGGATGCCCGTGGTGCCGGCTGCCCGTGCCTTCCAGGTTTCCAGCCGAGCGAGGT
>JBBQCI010000067.1:0-22353 GCA_038318565.1 Planctomycetota bacterium | reverse complement strand
CTGGCGGTGCCGGCGATGCGCCAGGTGAACTGCCCATCAGAACTGTCATTACTGGTGATCGTGACGTCCACTGACCAAGCGGCATTGCTGGATGGTGTGATCTGTACGGCCAGATCGTGGGTCGATCCCGAAGTTATACTTGGTATCGATGGCGCTGATGCGGTCGAACAATTGGCTGCGTTGCTGTACGCAACCGTGCTGACGAGATTGGCACCAATGCCGTCATTGCGTATGCGGTAGGTGACCGTTGCAGCAGAACCCGCAGTACCACCCGATACGGTATCGACGCTGGCCATCACGATGTCCACGCCGTTGCGCTGAACACCGATCTCTGCCCCGGTTAAACCGGCAGTGCCGGACATGGTCCAGTCGTAGTTTGGACCGATCACGCTTGGATCGTTACAGGCGATGGCCGGAGTGATTTGCCATAGCGAGGCAGAGGCCGTGATCGGGATCGACCAGACGGTGCTGCTACCGGGCGTGAGGGACGACGGGAAGGTTCCAGGTGACTGCGGAACGGACATCCCTGATGGGCTGCCATTATAAGACCTGACGATGTTCAGCGGTGCGCTACCGATGTTCAGGATGGTGTAGCTGAAAGACTGGGTGATAAGCAGCGTGAGCTGACCGCAGGAATCCGACGAGCCATCGGGGATGGTTGCCGCGATGCCGCCGATACGCCTGGTGACCCGCATCTTTGGCGTTGCCGCGGCGTCAGCCGTGCCGCTGACCGTCCAGTTGGTCGGGTTTTCGCCGCTGTCATTCGTCACCATGGAGATGGTGAACGACCAGGCCCCGGGGCTGGACACGACGCTCAATTGCATATTGGTGCTGGTGCCAGGGGCTGCTGGTGCCAGGGGCAATGACCGTCGCAGGTAGTGGAGTGATGATCGGCTGGGACGAAATCCCCGTGCTGCCGGTGCCAAAATTCGAAGTTGGCACCCCGATCGTCAGTGGTTCTGCGCCAGTGTTGGCAATGACGTAGGTGACCGACAGCGAAGTGGCGGAAACAGCGCCGTAGACGGTATCGGTCGATCCGTCGACAATCTCGACTCCGTTGCGCAGGACGGTGACCTCTGGCGCGCCTGCTGCGAAGATGGGGAGGGACAGGAAGCAGAGTGCAAGCACAGCTGCACGGCGGAAGAACGTGTGAATCATATGGCTTTCAGCGGATCAAACCACGTTCCTTCATCCATACGGCATAACTGCGATCCTCGACCAGAATGTGGCTGGCCAGCCAATCCTTGAGGAACTGCATGACTTCGGCTGACAGGACGACGCGGCCGTCCATGAACTGGTTGTGAAAATCGAGTACCCGTTTCACAAAGGCGTGATGCTGCATGCGATGGTCGGGGAACGATGGGTAGCCCTTGGAGATCAACAACTGTTCTTCGGATTCGAAGTGGACCTTGGTGTAGGCAATCAGCTTGTGGATCGTCTTCTGCACGACATTACGGTCTTGGCTGCCCATCATCGCCTCGTGCAGCTCGTTGATCGCATCGACCAGGGTGACGTGCTGGCGATCCATTGCGGGAATGCCGAGTTCGTAGGTGGACGACCAGGTGAAGAGGGGCATCGGATCAGGCCAGGGCGGTTTGGACGGTCAGATCGAGGGCGAATAGCTTGTCCAGTCGCAGGATGCGGAAGACGGCCCGGATGTTTTCCCGCAGGGCGGCGACGCGGACTTCGGTGCCGAATGGTTGGCAGCGCTGCCGGGCGGCGACTACCTGTGCGATATTCAGGGAATTGATGAAGCTGACCTGCGAGAAATCCAGCACGACGCGCTTCTTGCCGCGGTCGAGCCAAGGCTCGACCGCGTTCCACAAGGCAGCGCAGTTCTCGGAGTCGACCGTGATGACTACGGCATCGCCTTGTTCCACAGACTGCATGGCTGCCTCCGCGGGGCAAAACATGCGGCAGGGGTGGACTGGTGCAAGCCGGTAGCGTCGCATGCTTCCCGGTTGTGGCCGGCCACTACCTCTGCCACATTCGGACCCGTGCTGCCCTCTCCACGACGCCTCGTCCCCCACCTGTCTGCCAGTTTTGGTGGAGCGGCTCTCGACAATCTCTTCCAGTTCGCCGCCGGGGCGACCCTGACGAGCTTGGCCCAGGCCAGATTCGCGGCCGATCCGGCCCTCGCGGATCGTGCCGGGGCAACCTACAACAGCCTGGCGTTAATCCTGTTCATGCTGCCTACGGTGGCCTTGGCGCCGCTGGCCGGAGATCTGGGCGATCGGCTGCCGAAGCATGTGGTGATGCGTTGGGCTCGCATGTTTGATGTCCTGGTCTGCCTGCTGGGTTGTGGTGGACTGTGGTTGGCGGCGCCCTGGATGATCATGGCGGCCGTATTCCTACTCGGCTGCTCCACCGCGTTCTTCTCACCGGTGAAATACTCGAGCCTGCCTGAACTGGTCGATGCCAGTCAGCTGCCTGCCGCTAATGCCTGGGTCCAGGGCGTCACCATCGTCGCCATCCTGACTGGCGTTGCCCTGGGAGGGCTCAGCGACCCCAAGCTGCTGGGCTCGCTTGGCATCAGTGCTCCACCGGCAGCCATCATCCTCGTCGTTGGACTGGGACTCTGTGTTGTCGGACTGCTTGGCGCCTGGTACATGCCGGTACTCGCGGCGCGTCGTCCCGATGCCAAGCTGCGGATCTGGGCCTTCCCCGATCAGGTGCGCGCCTTGGCGCTGCCCGGCGTGCTGGTGCCGGCCCTCTCGCTGTGCGGCTTCTGGGCCTTGGGTGCATCGGTGAAATCGATGCTGCAGCCAGTGGCCCGCAGCGTGTGGGGTGCTGGAGAAGGCGTTCAGAGCTTGCTCGCCCTGGGCATGGCTGCCGGCATTGTACTGGGCGCTGGACTGGCCCCACTGCTGATGGTCCGCGCCTTTCCAGGCGGCCTACCGGTGGTCGGTGGCATGATTGCCGGCGCCAGCGTTCTGGCTGCTGGATTTGTCGCCCATCTGGCCGGAGTCGGCAGCGGCAGTACGACCCAACTGTGGTTGTTTGGTGTCTTGTTAATGGCCACCGGATTGGGTGCGGGACTCTGGGAAATCCCGCTGCAGGTGTTCCTGCAGGAGCGCAGCCCGGTCGACCAGCGCAATCGGGTGATGGCGGCCGCCAATGTCACCAGCAACATCGCGATCATTGCCGCCGGCGGCTTCTGTATCGGCATGACCAGCGGTGTTGAGATGTCTTCGCCCGCCACCCTGGTACTGATCGGTGGAGTTGCTTTTGCCTGCGCCCTTGCCGCCCTGTGGCTGTATCGTGGTCAGGTCTTGTGCTGGTGCGCAGCGCAGGTCATCCGCCTGTTCTTCCGGGTGGAGATTCAGGGGCTGGAGCATCTGCCGAAGACCGGCGGCTGTCTGGTTGCCAGCAACCATCAGAGCCTGGCCGACGGATTGATCCTCGCCGCATTCCTGCCGCGGCGGACGAAATTCATGGTCTACAAATGGTTCTGCGATCTGCCAGTCATCGGCGAGGCCTTGCATGCTTGGGGCGTCATCCCCGTCGATCCCAAGATGGGCGCGCGCGCCCTGGTCGCTGCTGTCGGTGCCGCCATTGCAGATGCCAAGGCTGGAGGTGTGGTCGGCATCTTCCCCGAAGGCAAGCTGACCCGTAGTGGCATGCTCGACAGCTTCAAACCGGGAATTGAACGCATCGCCACCGGAGCCCAGGTACCCATCGTGCCCTGTGCGCTGTCCGGTCTGTGGCGTACGCCCTGGTCGTATGCCGAGCATCGCCGCTGGTGGCCGTTGGTGCGTATTCCAGTGCAGGTCAGGCTTGGACCCGCACTGCCTGCCGAGACTGCGGCGAGCGAACTGCGCCAGGCGGTGAACAACCTCACCTGCGATCTGGCGTTGCAGCGCGCTGCTGCCGAGCGGCGCACGCTGGGCTCGATCGCGCTCTCACGCTGCTGCTGGAAAGGGCATGAAGCGGCTGTGATCGATGCCGGTGGAGTATTGCCACGTTGGCAGCTGGCCGCCTTGGCCACCGCCCTACGGCCTCGATTGGGTCTGGCGGTTGATGAGCGGTGTGTCGGCGTCTTATTGCCTCCCGGTCGGGGCGGTGCGATCGTCAATCTGTGCTTGGCCTTGGCTGGACGCACGGCGGTCAATCTTAACCACACGGCTGGTCCGGCTCAGCTGAAGCGCATGTGCGAGATGGCAGGAATCCGCACGATCATCTCTGCTACACCGTATCTCAAGCGCATTGGCGATCCCGGACTCGATTGCCGCATGGTGCTGATCGAGGTGGTACTGAAGGCAATCCCCAAACCGGTGATCATCTGGCATCTGCTGCTGTCCCTGGCGTTGCCAACAACCTGGCGCGATCAGGCGCGGCCGCACGATGTCGCCGCCTTAGTGTTCAGTAGCGGTTCGACTGGCGATCCCAAGGGAATCCAGCTGACCCACGCCCAGATCCTGGCGAATGTCGACTCGGTGCGGCTCGCATTGGATGTCGGCCCGGGCGACGTGGTGCTGACCCCGCTGCCGCTGTTCCACAGCTTCGGCCTGGTGCCAGGCATGTGGCTGGGTCTGCAGAGCGGCCTCGCCATTGCCGCCCATCCCGATCCGATGGATGCCAAGGGGCTGGGTGACCTGGCCGAAAAGTCGGGTGCAACGTTCGCCATCACTACGGCCACCTTCGTGCGTGGTTGGATGCGGCGCATCCCGGCCGAGCAGCTGAAACACCTGCGTTTCGCTGCGGCTGGTGCAGAGAAGTGCCCCAAGGAACTGCGCGATGCGTTCAGGGCAAAGTACGGGGCGGACTTGTTGGAAGGCTACGGCTGCACCGAACTCGCCCCGATGGTCAGCGTGAACTTGCAGACCGTTAGCCGGATGGGCGAGACGGAAATTCGCACACGCGATGGTTGCGTCGGCCGCGCCCTGCCCGGCATCCATGTGGTTGCTACCGACATGGAGTCACGCGCTCCGCTGCCGACCGGACGCGAGGGTATGCTGGTGGTGTACAGCGCCGCACGCATGCTCGGCTACCTCGGCCGTGAGGATCTCACCGCCAAAGCGTTTGCGCAGGGAGGCTACGACACCGGCGATGTCGGTGTGGTCGACGCTGATGGCTACATCCGCATCACCGGTCGCCTCGCCCGCTTTGCCAAGATCGGCGGGGAGATGGTGCCGCTCGATTCGGTCGAGGCAGCGGTGCAGGGGCCATGGGCCGATCGTTGCGAGATAGCCGTGGCAGCAGCTTCAGACCCCGATCGCGGCGAACGACTGATCGTTCTGGTCTGCGGCGAGAACCCGCCCAGCAATGACGAGGTGATCTCTGGCGCTGCCCAGCTGGCCGCGTTGTGGCGGCCCAAGGCCCGCGATGTGCACCGCATCGAGGCCATCCCCAGGCTGGGTACCGGCAAGCGTGATCTGGCGGCAATCAAGCGGATGGCCGCCGAGCGGGCCGGAACTTGAAGCGCCTGGGTGCACGTGAAGATGCATCCAGCGCAGACAACCGCGCGTAGCATCACGTCTGTCGCATGCCCCTCGACATCCGCGTCTCCGATCGTCTTGACGACCTGGTCCACGACCTGGCGGAAACGCTTGGCGCAGATCCGCTGCCGCCCCATCAGGACGAGTGCATCGTTGTCCAGTCGCTGTCACTGCGGCGGTGGTTGCAGCAGCGCTTGGCCGACGCCTGGGGTTGTGCGGCCAGTCTCGATTTGCCCTTCGCCACCGCTCTGATCGCCCGGTTGGAGGAACGCTACGGTCTTGCCCTGGCGGCGGATGATCCGTGGCAGCGTGATCGGCTGCGTTGGCGCATCGCCGCCCTGGCCGATGCAGCCGATGGTGAACTGCAGCCGCTAGCCCGCTATCTGGCCGCCGGTCATCCTGCTGCCCGCCCAGCCAAACGACTGCAGTTGGCGGATCGCATAGCGGACCTCTTCGACGCCTATCAGATCTACCGCGGCGGCATGTTGGCTGCCTGGGAGGCGGATCAGCCCTGGAGTGGTCTGGCAGACCAGCCCGAGACGCGTGCTGATGAACTCTGGCAGGCTGCGCTGTGGCGACGTCTGCGCGCCGACATCGCTGCGCCACCACGCAGTCAGCGCCTGGATACACTGGTCGCCCGGCTACGGCAGGACGGCCCCCCGTCAGGTTGGAATTCGCGCGTGTCGGTCCTGGCCACTGGCGTGTTGCCCCCGCGGGTGGTCGATGTCCTCGAAGCCCTGGCTGCGCACATCCCGGTCACCATCTGGCTGACCAGTCCGCTGCCGCAACCGTGGGGTGATGTCACCAGCCGTCGCGAGGCGGCGCGCAGCGGTCGTGAGGAACTCGGGCATCCGCTGATTGCCTCGCTCGGCGGCCAGGCCCGCAGTTGGTTCCGCGAGATCGGTAATCGCCCGGCGTGGGCCGCCGGCTGGCGCTGGATTGGGAACAACCGGACCCGGACCCCCAGCATTCTTGGCCGGGTTCAAGCGGCAGTGGGCGAACAACCGGTGACGGTTCTTCCGTTTACTCCAGAGGATGTCTCGGTCGTGTTCGACTGCTGCCACGGTCCCAGGCGCGAGGTCGAGATCGCGCGCGACCGCATTCTGGCGGCCTGTGCCGAGTTGCCCGATCTGCGGCCGCACGAGATCGTGGTGCTGGCTCCCGACCTCACCACCTATGGCCCGCTCTGTGAAGCGGTGTTCGCTGGGGCGGATCCGGCGATCCGCCTGCCGGTACGCATAGCTGATCGCACGATTGGCTCCAGCGATCCGGTGGCCGAGGGTCTGCTCGCCATCCTCGCCTTGGCGCAGGGGCGCTGCACCCTGGGAGAGATCCTCGACCTGGTCGAGCAGCCGGCGGTCTGCACGTCTGCTGGTCTGGCCAGCGAGCAGATCGCAGAGGCTCACAAGATGCTGACCTCGGCCGGCCTGCGTTGGGGACGAGATGCCGCCCATCGCCGCCGTCTGCTTGGGGCCGAGCCAGAAGATCATGGCACCTTGTCGGCAACTCTCGACCGGCTTGTCCTGGGTTGGGCGATGGGGCCGGATGCCGTGCTTGGGCTACGACCGGCGAGTGGACCGGAAGGGGCTCCGGATCATGCAGTGATCGGTGCCTTGGCCGGTTGGCTGCAGCGTTTGTATGACGCATTGGATGGCTTGGATGCCAGTCGCACGCTGAGCCAATGGAGTATGGATCTGCTGACGTTGGTCCGCGACCTGCTGGATAGCGCGGGATCGGATCCCTCGACCGTGCGCCAGATCCTGTCCGCATTGGCGGTCGATGGGGCGCAACTCAGCAGCGATCTCCTAGTGCATCCCGCCGAGATCGCATCCGCCCTGGAGGCTGCTTTTGGTGAGGAAGCCAAGGCATCGGATTTCGTCAGCGGCAGCATCACTGTCGCTGGCCTGAAACCGATGCGTATGATCCCGGCGCGCGTGATCGTGCTGCTCGGTATGGACGAGGCTGGATGGCCGCGGCGGACCCATGCTCCGCCTTTCGATCTGATTGCCGCCAAAAACCAGCCCGGCGACCGCTTGCCACGCGAAGATGACCGCCAGCTGGTGTTGGAAGCCATCCTGGCGGCTGGCGAACGACTGATCGTGACCTGGCCAGGTCGGGCAGCGCAAGGAGATCCCCGGCACGAGCGTCCCCCGACCGCCTGCTTGGTCGAGCTGTTCGCTGCCATCGATGCCGTCTGTACAGTTGAAACTGGCGATCCTGCCCCGCATCAACGGCTGACCACGGTGCATCCGTTGCAACCGTTCGCCTCGGCTCATCTGGCGATCCGCTCTGGCGATCCGCCACGGCCATCGTGGGACCCGTCAGCCATTGCCCTGGCCAATCAATTGATGGTGCCGCCTGCCGAGCGACCATCGGTGCCGCCATTCGTGAGTGACCTGCCAGCGGTCGAGCCGATGACCCGTTGGGATCTTGATGACTTGGTTCGCCTGTGGCGCGATCCAGCTGCGGCCTGGTGCCGGCTCCGCTTGGGCGCGGCTCCGCGGGATCACAAAGAAGCGATCGACGATGATGAACCACTCACGACCGGACCTGGCCTGGAGCGCTTCCGACTGCTCCGTGATCTCGTAGGCCATCACGATGCAGCCGAACTGCTGCTGCTGCGCGGCGAGGCGGACGGTCGGCTGCCGTTGGGGCAGCTAGGCAAAGCGTCTGGCGAACGTCTGCGCGCCCTGGACGAACAGTTGCATGCTGGCGATGCCGGACCAGCAATTGCCCCGTTGCCGGTGTCCGTGGCTGGCGACGGCTGGGCCGTCACCGGTGTCCTCGACCCGGCACCACGAGATGGTGTTTTACGCCTGCTCTACCCGGCGAAAACGGCGCATGGCCAAGTCCGCATGGTTATGGCCATTCGTCACCTGATGTGGAATGCCTGGCAGCTGCAGCAGGGTTATGCGCTTGGCGCTGCTCAGATCGTTACACTTGAAGAACGGGTTGATCTGCCTCCGCACGGCACTGATGCGGTGGAACGGTTTGCCAACCTGCTGGACCTCAGCCAACAAGCCTGCGATATGCCGTATGCGTGTCCCCCCAAGATATCATGGCTGATGGCCAAGCGTTGCTGGGATGGCTACGCTATTGATGAAGCGGTGAAGTGGGCGAGGTATCAGCCGACCTGGGTGGGCAACGACACGGTGTCTGGTGAAGCCGATCAGCCGGCCATCCGCCTTGCGTGGCGTGGCCGCGACGTGTTTGCTGATCCGCAGGCCATGTTGCGCATCTGGGAGTTGCTGACCCCATGAGCGGCTTCGATGTCACCCGTGATCCGTTGCCCAAGGGCTTCCTCGCTATCGAGGCCAGCGCCGGCACCGGCAAGACCTGGACGCTGAGCCATCTGGTCGCCCGTCTGCTGCTTAGCGACGCGCAGTTGGACCTGCGGCGCATCTTGGTGGTGACGTTCACTCACGCGTCCGCTGACGAACTGGCGGCGCGTATTCGCGGAGTACTGGCTGATTGCCGTGCGTCCGCCGTCGTATCGCCAGCGACAAGCGGTCGCCCGACCGAGGCCTTGGTCGCGATCGGCGTCGACGCACTTGGAAGTGTGGAGGCCGTGCGTCTGCGCATCGATGCGTGCCTGGCCGGGCTGGATGAGTTGCACGTCGGTACCATCCATGGATTCTGCAAGCAGGTCCTGGAACGGGCGGCCTTCGCCAGCGGCGAATCGTTCGCCGCCGAACTGGCTCCGGATGACCAGGATCTGGTGTTGTCGGCGATTGGAGATGCCTGGCGTGCGAGACTGTGGAGTGATCCGACTCTGGCGACTGTGGCGGTGCAGTTGGAATGGAGCGTGCACGGTGATCTGCAGATCTGGCGACGCTGGAACCGCCATCCTGCTACGCGCATCGAGCCGACGGTGGATCTGCCGGGTTCGCTTCAGGTGATGCAGGCAGCAGTCGCAGCGGTCATTGCCACGGCGACACCAGCGCAGATCGCCGGCATGAAGGACTGGCAGTGGATGGCCCAGGCTTGCCTGCCGGATCAGCGGTTGATCGCCGGATTAGCCGTCGATCCACTACAACATCTCGACGGCCTGCGGGACTATGGCCGGCCAGTCAGTGTGTTGGTGAAGTTGAAATTCCGTCCACTGGCCGAAGCCCATCCGTTTCTCGCCGCTTGCCGGCTACTGTGCCAATCCTTGGGCGAGGTCCGCATCGCTTGGCTGGGCTGGCTATGTCCGCAGGTTGCGCAGCGCCTCGTCCAGACCCAGGCGGTTGCCGGCGTGTGGACGCAGGATGACTTGCTGCGCCGGGTCGGCGCGGCCCTTGATGCCCGTCCAGAGCTAGTCGAAGTGGTACGCCGGACCTGGAGCATAGCGCTCATCGATGAATTTCAGGATACCGATCCGGTGCAGTGGGCGATCTTCCGCCGCTGCTGGGCCGAGGACGGACGGTTGATCGTCGTCGGCGACCCCAAGCAGGCGATCTATCGTTTTCGCGGCGCCGATCTGTCCGCCTACCTGGACGCCGTGCGAGGGGCCATTCCCGCCCAATTGACGATCAATCGACGCAGTGCCCCAGACCTGGTCACGGCGGTGCAGAACCTGATCGGCCTCGCCGGCCTGCCCTTCCTGGACCCCGGCATTGCCCTTCAGCCGATCGCCGGCGATCATTCTCGGGCGCATGCCCGACTGGTCGGTGACCAGGATACACCACTGACGTTGCTGATCCCACCGGAGTTGGCCAAACCATTGCCGGCAGACGTCGCAGCGAGCGAGATCGTCCGACTGCTCCGATCGTGTACGTTGGAGGAAGAGGGGGTCAGTCGGGCAATTCTGCCCCGTGATCTGGCCGTCTTGGTGCGCACCAGTTCGCAGGGCAGGCGGGTACGCGATGCGCTGCATGTGCGTGGAGTGCCGTCGACGTTGGCCGCCAGCGGCGATGTGCTCGACAGCGAAGCGGCAGCTGAACTGCGCCTGGTCTTGACGGCCATGGCCCGGCCTCGCGATGGTGCAGCTTTACGCCTAGCCTTGACGACCCAGGCCTGGGGACGGAATGCAGCAGCCATCATTCGTCTGTCCGCTGACGATCCGGGCTGGCAGGCCGTGGTCGACAACCTGGAGGAGTACCACCGCCGATGGTTGCGGCAGGGTCTGACCGCGGCCATCGATGCCTGGGCATCAGACAGCGGGGCATTGGCGAGGCTCGCCGACCTGTCCGACGGCGAACGCTGGTTGACCGACTGGCGCCATGCCGTGGAGGTGCTGCATACCGCTTGTTCGAGCGGTGGACTACGTCCGGCCGCCCTGCTGGCGTGGTGGGATCGTCGGGGCAACGAGGATGCCGACGTGCGCCGCCTGCGATTGGAGGGGGATGCCAGCGCGGTACGCATCCTGACCATGCATGTCGCCAAAGGGTTGGAATTCCCCATCGTCTTCAGTCCGTGGCTCGGCTATCGACATGATCGTTCAGAGGATGGCGCTCTGGTTGCTGACGCGTCGGGTCATCACCTGGTGCTGGGTGGTCAGGGTTTAGAAGATGCTGAGCGTCAGGTGCAACGCGATGACGATGCCGAACAGCTGCGCCTCGCCTATGTCGCCCTGACCCGCGCGCGAACCCGGGTGTACGTCGGCTGCGGACCTTGGCATAGCCAGGGTCGCTATCACGAGTCACTGCTCTCCAGCATGGGCTGGTGGCTGCGGCCATCTGGCGAATCGGCGGATGACTGGCGTGCGGCTTCGCAGGCCGGCGCAGCAGGTCGTGAACAGCGCATGGCCGATTGTCTGGCGAGGGCTCGGGCCCTGTGCGTATCAGATCCGGCGATCAGCCTGCGCCCGGGAATCAGCACCGAAGAGACCTGGCAGGCGCCACCAGCTGTTGTCCTCGGCAATGGATTGCGCCGACTGTCTGCCGAGGTGCGCGTCCGACTCGACCATCATCGTTGCCTCACCAGCTTCACCGGTCTGCTTGGTCAGAGCGACGGGGCGCCCGAACGACGGATGTCTGATGAGCTCATCCTTCCGGCCCAGGCTCTATCTACCGATCCGACCGGCATGCGTGGACTGGCACGCGGTGCCGACATCGGCGATGCCCTACATCGCATGATCGAAACGTGGGATTTCACGGTTGATCCGGCGCCCGTCGTCCGTCGTGAACTAGCCCTGCTCGGTTTGGAGGTCTGCGGTCCGCGCCAACCGCTGGTGACCGACCCGGTCTCCACCGTTAGCGCTCAATTGCAGGCCCTCGCCATCCTGCCGATGATCTGCGACGGCCATCGCCTGGTATTAGGAGAACTGCCGGATCGGCTGCGGCGGGCGGAATGGGAGTTCCATCTGCCGCTGCGGCGAGTCGAGGCTTCGCGCATGCGTGAACTGATCGCACAGCACGGCGGTCTCCCACCAGCTGCCTTGGCCGCTCTGCCTCGTCTGCGTGATGTGGCTCCGGGTGGCGGTTTTCTCAAGGGATTCGTCGATCTGTTGGCCGGTGATGGCACTTCGTGGTGGGTACTCGATTGGAAGAGCAACCATCTTGGTGATCGGGTCGAGGACTATGCCGAGGTTCATCTCTGGTCGGCGATGGTTGAGCACGGCTATTTGGTGCAGGCGCTGCTCTACCTCCTGGCGCTGCATCGCCATCTCCGCCATCGCCTGGGTGCCCGCTACGACTACGCCACGCATGTCTCCGGAGCAGCCTGGGTGTTCCTGCGTGGCGTCGATGCCGGGTTGGGCGTGTGGACCTGGAAGCCTCCGGAATCGCTGATTCGTGCCTTGGAAGCAACGTTACTGGAAGAACCCGCATGAGCCTACCTGAAGCGTTGGCGCTGTGGCTGGCCAAGCGTTTCCCGGCCGAGCGGGCATTGTGCCAACGTATCGGCCACGAGCTGGCATCAGCTCGACTGGACGGGGATACGGTCATGCTTGCGCCCCCTGAGATCCATCAGCGCTTGATGGCGTGCGGGGCCGCTTCGAACAATCCGGCCAAGGCGCCGATGACCTCGTACCGAGAGCTGCTGGCGTGGTCGGTCTGCGCTCAGGACGAGGCGTGCCTGGCAACCGGACTGCTTGCGCTTGCCGGCGCAGCCGCGCAACAGCCGGATCCGGCTCAACTGCCCTGGATCCGTGTGGGCAAGGATGTCTCGCAGGACCACGCCGTTCGCACCGTGGTCGAGCGGCGTCTGGCGGTGATCGTCGGCGGTCCTGGCACCGGCAAGACCACCACGGTGTTACGCGCCCTGTCAGCAATGTTGGCGCATAGGCCGCTTCGGATCCGCCTGGCGGCACCGACCGGAAAGGCGGCTGCGCGTCTACGTGAATCGATCGAGCGCGGACTGGATCGTGCGCTACACGCACACCATCTCGTATTGCGCGAAGCCGCTGCCGAGGCCACCACGGTGCATCGACTGATTGGTTGGGATCCGGGCGTTGGTCGGTTCCGTTTAGGTTTGCGGCATCCGCTGGTCGCCGACCTCGTGGTGGTCGATGAAGCCAGCATGGTGGACGTGCATATGGCCGCCGCCCTGATCCGCGCACTGCCTCCGGCATGCCGTCTGGTACTCGTTGGCGATGACGCCCAATTACCTAGCGTTGAAGCCGGAGCCGTGTTGCGCGACGTGGTTCAGGCTGCTGGCGAAGGAGGATCGTTGCAGGGCTGTCTGGCCCGTCTGACCAAGGTCCATCGTCAGACGGGAGATGCTGTGGGCCTGCGCACCTTGGCACCGGCCTTGCGTTTGGGTGACATCCTCGCGACCGAGGTCGCGTTGTCTGGTGGTCATCAGGACATCAAGCGTGTGGCGCATGCCGAGGCTTGGCCAGTCGTGCGCACTACGTTGGAACCGTGGATCCAGGCCGTGGTTGGCGCAGCGGATCCATTGTCCGCCTTGGCCGAGTTGGGCCGGATGCTGGTGTTGTGCGCCACCCGTGAGGGGGCCTGGAGCGTGGCAGACCTGCATCGCCGCATCGAAGCGATGCTCGGCGCACGGGTCGACGGAGCCGCTCCGCTTCATGCCCATGCCCGGCCGATCCTGATTACCGCCAACGACCATCGCCTTGGTCTGGCCAACGGCGATCTCGGGGTACTGTGGTCAGTTGACGGGTATCTCAGTGCCTGTTTTCCCGATGGTCAGGGTGGTCTCCGTCACCTCGCTCCGGCCCGCTTGCCGGCCTGTGAGACCGGCTGGGTGACCACTGTGCACAAGGCCCAGGGTTCGGAGGCATTGTCGGTAATCGTGATACTTCCACCTGCACTCCACCCAGTTGCCAACCGAGAGTTGCTCTACACTGCCGTCACCCGGGCCCGAGAACGGGTGCTGATGGTTGGTGACGAACGCCTCTTCGCCGAGGTTTTGGATCGCCAGGAACGCCGTCAGACCGGTCTGTTGGCTCGTCTGGACCAGGCAGCTGCCACGACATGACAACTCCCGCTGGAAACCCAGCGGGAGTCATGGTTGTGCGGCGGTAAGATCGCCAGCCTTAGGCGAATGCGTTCATGTACGGCAGCTTCTGGACGGCGGCACGGACCTGGGGCAGGCCGTCGACCAATTCGCCAAGCGCATCCCATTGACCGGTCAGGAACTGCTTGCGAGGACCGTCGGCCAGTTGGCAGGCGAAGCTCTTGCCGCCAGCAGTGACCTGCATGCTGTTGAGGTCGAGAGAGACCACCGTCTTGGCATCTGACTCGATGATGGTCTGCAGCGCTTCACTGTCGCTTTGAGAAACGCGCACGGCCGGCAGTCCCATGGCGACGCAGTTGCCGTGGAAGATCTCCGAATAGCTGACGGCGATGATCGCGTCGACGCCCCAGCGGGCGATCGCCTGCGGGGCGTGTTCACGCGACGAACCGCAACCGAAGTTGGCGTTGGCGACCAGAATCTTGGCGCCGGAGAATCGGGCATCGTCGAAACTGTGCAGCTTGCCAAGCGCCTTCAGCTGAAGGCGATCGTCTTCGAAGGCGTGCTCGCCAAGTCCATCGAAGGTGACGCAGCGCAGGAACCGCGCCGGGATGATCCGGTCGGTGTCGATGTCGTTGCCACGCACCGGGATGCCACGGCCAGAGACGCTGGAGATGATGTTGGGCATGATCGTGATCCCTTACTTCAGCACGTTGCGGATGTCTGTGACCTTGCCTTCGAGGGCGGCGATCGCCACCATCGCCGGGCTGGCCAGCAGCGTGCGCCCTTCAGGTGAGCCTTGGCGGCCCTTGAAGTTGCGGTTACTGGTGCTCATCGAGATCTGCTTGCCCTTCAGCTTATCAGGATTCATCGCCAGGCACATCGAGCAGCCGGCTTCACGCCACTCGAAGCCATGCTCGATGAAGATGAGGTGCAGGCCTTCAGCCTCGGCAGCCTTCTTGACAGCTTCGGATCCGGGCACGACGAAAGCTTTCACCGAGGCCGGAACCTTCCCGCCATGCGCGGTCAGGACCTTGGCCGCCTCGCGCAGGTCGCTGATGCGGCCGTTGGTGCACGAGCCGATGAAGGCGACATCGATCTTCGTTCCGGCGATGGCCTGACCGGGCTTGAAGCCCATGTACTCGTAAGCTTCCTGGATGCCCGGTCGTTCGCCTTCGGCAAACGACTCTTTGGCTGGGATCGCTTCGCTGACGCCCACGCCCTGGTCTGGGGAGATGCCCCAGGTCACGGTCGGCTCGACGGTCGAAGCATCGAAGGTCTTGACGTCGTCGTATTCGGCATCGGCGCTGGACGCCATCGACAGCCACCAGGCGGTAGCGGTGTCGAACGCGGCTCCCTTGGGCGCATGTTCGCGGCCGCGCAGGTAGTCGATCGTTACCTGATCGGGATTGATGTAGCCGCAGCGGGCGCCACCTTCGATGGCCATGTTGCAGATCGTCATGCGCTCTTCCATTGAGAGGGCATGGATGCCGGGGCCGTTGAACTCGTAGGCGAAGCCGACGCCGCCCTTGGCCGACAGCAGCCGCAGGATGTGCAGGATCAGATCCTTGGCGTAGACTCCTGGGCGCATCGTTCCGTTCACCTGGATGCGGCGGACCTTCATCCGGCTCATCGACATAGTCTGGGAGGCGAGGACGTCCCGCACCTGGCTGGTGCCGATACCGAAGGCGATGGCGCCGAAGGCTCCGTGGGTGGCGGTATGGCTGTCGCCGCAGGCGACCGTCATGCCGGGCTGGGTCAGGCCCTGTTCGGGGGCGACGATGTGGACGACGCCCTGCTTGCCGGAGCCCGGCTGGTAGAGCCGGATGCCGAATTCCAGGCAGTTCCGCTCGATCGCCTGCATCATGTCTTCGGCAAGACCGTCAGCGTAGGGCCGGGCCTGGTTTTCAGTCGGGACGATGTGGTCGACGGTCGCAACGGCACGATCCGGAAAGGCGACCGGGAGTTTCCGTTCGCGCAGCCAGGCAAAGGCCTGCGGGCTGGTCACTTCGTGGATAAGGTGCAGGCCGATGAACAGCTGCGTCTGACCTGACGGCAGCATGCGTACGGCGTGGCGGTCCCAGACCTTGTCGAACAGCGTGTTACGGCTCATGGTATTCCTGACGGGTGGGGGAATCTGGTGACTGGGAAGGGTTGCTCAAGTGGCGACGCCTCTGGCCTCGACCTACTTGCGCGGGTCTCATGCCAGCCATGCTGTACCGCGAATGATCAAGCTTGAGGTCCTCAACACTGCGGCCAAAGGCAAGCAGTTCACCGTGAAGCCGGGGTTGACCGTTGGTAGCGGTGAGGGCTGCACCGTACGCGCCCAGCATAAGTCGTTGCAGCCGGTGCATGCCAGGTTTGTGGACCACCATGGACACATGGTCGTCGAGGTGGCGACCCAAGAGGCGCACATCACGGTCAACGATAAAGACGTGCTGAGCCATCAGTTGCGTCACCGCGATGAGATCGTCATAGGCCCTTTGCGCCTGCGTGTGATTGATGAGACTCAAGTCAGCCACGCCGCACTGAAGCTCGATATGCTCTTGGATGAGTTCGAGCATGATCAGGGCGGTGAGATCTACGATTTCGCCAAGGAGGACCTGTTCTATCTCGTGCAAAAGGATCCCAGTCTCAAGCGCGCGGTAAATTTCGTCATTCCTAGCAAAGACCGCTTTATTGACCAGTCCCAGGTTTTTCTGGCCCGTCTCGTCAAGGCCCTTGAATTCGACGAATCGCAAGTCGACTCCTTCATGACCTGCGCTAAGGAACTTATCCTGAATGCGCATCGTCACGGGCATAAATACGACGAGTCCAAATTCATCATCCTGCGCTGGCGTGATCTCGGTGACAAGGTCCAACTGACGATCGAAGACCAAGGTCCCGGATTCGACCACAAGACCCTGCTGGATGGCGTCAATGAGAAGGATGCGGCAAGCGCTGCTCGTGATCGCTATCTGGCAGGTGGGTTCGGTGGTCTGGGTTTCAAGCTGATCACCAAGATGAGCGAAACGCTAATTTACAACCAAGCCGGCAACATCGTCACCTTCTCGGTGCGCAAGAAGACTGCGGCCTAGTGGTCGTCTGGACCGCAGGGCCTGCTTGTCGACGGCTCAGCCGTTGCCGCGTCCACTGAGCATTTTTACCGTACCCCAGCAGATCAAAGCCAGTCCGACCAGTGACATCAGCAGGCCTGGAATGCCGACCATGAACGCCCACAGCTTGAACTCGTGGTGTTCCAGCATGGCATGTATGCCAACCACGGCGGCCATGGCCAAGCCAAGCGAGAAGACGCTGAGAACCAGACCAGTCAGAATCTTGACGATGCCGTCGAGGCGCGCAGCCGTATCGTGGATTTCTGGATAGGAACTAGGATGAGTGGCTGGGCGACGCGACGCCCCAGCATGCCGGTCGAGCCGGACCGTCCTGACGGTGGTGGCATGTAAGCTGGTCATAGCAGTCTGACTGTAGCACGGGGATCGCATGATCCAGCCCGAGTTCGCCCTAGGTGATCCAAGGTTCCACCACGCATGGATCGCTAGCGATCGACAGGTCTTACGTGCGTTAAAGCCTACCGGTGGTGGCCTCGCATCGGGCTCACCGATCGTCGAAGGCCATGGCCCAAGGATCCAGCACCTCGGCCTGCACGGTGATCGGAGCATGCTGGCTGAACATCAGGGTCACTGTCAGCGGCGTACCTTTTACCAGCGGCTGCTTCAGCCCGATCAACATGATGTGGTACGAGCGTGGTTTCAGCTCCACCGTAGACCCGGCGCCGATGGCCACGCCGTCGATGACGGCGCGCATCTGCACGACGCCGTCTGCGCCAGCGGCATGTTCGTGCACTTCGACGACGGCGGCGATCGCGGACGAGGCGGACTGCAGCCGGTCGGCGGTGCTTCCGGCTGTAATGGTGGCGAAGACCGCGCCAGCTTCCTGGCCAGCCACCGTTGCGCGCGACCAGATCTTGCTGACGGACAGTTCGGCGCTCCAGGCGCAGCTGGCCAAGATAAGGAGCAATAGGCGACTCATGGAGGGCTTCCAGTGATTGGGCGGATCAGAGCTGCTGCGGATTCGGGATCGACATCACGCGAGGACAGGCGTTGGACGATTCGTCCGTCGCGATCCACCACGAAGGTGACCATGGTATGGTCGATCAGGTAGAATCCCGGTTGCTTCGAGACCGGGGTCTGCTTGCGGAAGACTACTCCGAAGGAGTCCGCTGCAGCCGTGACCTCAGCCAGGCTGCCACTGAGGGCGATGAAGCGGGCGTCGAAGGCCGCGGTATAGGCGTCAAGCTTGGCCGGGGTGTCGCGTTCGGGATCAATGGTGACGAACACCGGCTGCACCTGGCTGGCCAAAGGTCCGAGTCGCCGGAGAACGCGGATCATCCAGCCCAGTTCGGTGGGACAGACGTCGGGACAGGTGGTGAATCCGAAGTAGATCAGATGCACGCGACCGAGCAGATTCGTTTCGCTGAAGGTGGAGCCATCGCTGCGATGCAGAGTGAATCGGATCGGCGGGGCAGCCGGTATCACGGTGCCCTGATGCCTGGCCTCCAGGCGCACGGCGGCGATGGTCACGCTGAGTAATATGGCAGCGGTAACGACGCCGGTTATGAAGACAGGCCTACGCATCATGGCTGTTTCAAGATGGCGCGTAACTCGGCCGGCGACCAGGGGGTCGCACGGTCAGAGAATCTGCTGCGCAGGGTCGTCACGAGATCTGCGGTCACTGGCGCCGACGCGGCGGCCCATTGCTGTCGGGCCCAGCTGAGCAGACCGGCGATCTCGTGGTCGGCCAGTTGCCCAGCGTGTCCGGGCATTCGGCCACTGACGTACGCGGCTCCGGGCTCCATGGTTGCGTCGTAGCCATGCAAGGTGATCAGCACCGCCCCACGGAGATCACCACTCAGCCAGGGTGAACCTGCCAATGGGGGGGCATACCCGGGCACACCCTGGCCAGTGATGCCGTGGCAGGCCTGGCACATGGTGTAGGCCTTCCTGCCGAGATCCGGATCGTTCGGGTCCCACGTGGACATGACGGTCGGTGGCGCGGGGAGCTTCCGACTCACGGCCAGCCACCCGCCCACAGCGGCGCCGGCAGCGGCCAACGTCACGCTGAGGATCAGGATCGTCCGCGGTTTCACTTCGAGCCGTCGAGCTTCATCCAGGAATTGAAGTTCGGAGCCTTCATACGAGCGGCAACGAGTTGCTCGCCGCGCATGTCCAGAATCAGGTCGGTCGGCTTGCCAAGCTTTCCATCCGGACCCACCAGCTTGAACCGGAAGATCAGTCGGTCGATGCCGTCCTTCTGCTCAATGTCATCGGGCTCGCCCAGGGCGGCTACGACCACGGCCCGGCCAGGTGTGATGGGATCCGCATCGGTGCCGCTGAGCCGGCCGGCTGCTTCGCGTTTGTCCTTGTTGATGTCTGCGGAGCCGAGCGCTCGTGCCATGGCCAGCAGGCGATCCTTGGGAATGAACGCCATCACTTGTGGCGGTACGCGAATGGAGTCGGCCAAGGTTTCTTCTTCGAGATCCTTGGCTCCGAGGGAGATGTCGAGCCCTATCGAATCGGCGCGGTCGCGGCGGAGCAACCAGGTCACGTAAACCCCGCCACCTGGGCGGGGGCTGGTGCTGCTCGGTAATTCGCCGCCAAGTAGATAGCCGATATCCGCCGGACGGATGCTGGGCTCCTTGAACTGCAACAGCAGGGCTTTGCCTTCGTCTGCCGTCGTGATGTAGCGGTCGAACTCCTTGAGCTGTCCCTTCCAGTCGAGGAGGCGCGACCAGACGCAGCCGGAGAGGACGAGGGCGATGGAGGCGATGATCAGGACGCGGCGCATGGGCAGCTATGTAGCCGGGATCACGAAGGAATGAAGAAGGATGATCCCGGAGCCTAGCTGCGCGTGGCGAGCGGAACGTGCCTGGCAGCAGGCTGTCATGCCGGTCGAACCGGGCCGGTCACCACCAGTTCAGCGAAATACCGCGCGTATGGCCTCCAGGTATCCATAGCCCCAGCGCATGTCGGGCAGCAGATAGCTGCCTTCGGTCCATTCGTTCCACGAATTGATCGTTACCAATGGCGCCTGATTTGGGTGGGCGTCCAGGAATCGTTTGGCCCGGAATAGACAGGCTTTAAACGCTTCTGGCGTGTTGCCGGTGATGATCTCTTTCTCCGAAGGCATGCGATGGGTGTTATCCCAGCCGACCGAGACGTGCGGATACCAGCAGGGATAGGCTTTCGCCCAGGCGTCCCACTGCGACCAGCTGCGCTGTGCCCAGCCGACGTAGTCACCTTTACCGGGGCCATGGTGGACGAACTGGTAGTCGGTCGCGCTGTCGAAGCCCAGGCGTCGGATCAGCTCCGCGAAGGACAGCCCTTCGATCGATACCCAGACCGTGTTAATGGCTTGCAGATGCACGCCGGGCAGTCCGTGGGCCGCAACCAGGGTTCGCAGCCAGGTCAGCGCTGAGGCCGTCGCCTCGCAGCTACCCAGTCCAGCGATTAGATTGGGGAGATCGTAGATGCTCAGCACTGGCCGGCTGTCAATGCGGTAACAGCGGGGGTGGCCGAGATAGCGTTCGATCAGACGCTCGGCCATCGCCTCGAACGCCTTGCGGTCGACGCGTGCAGTCCAACGTGGTTCGTCGGCATCGGTGTGCATATTCCACAGCGAGGTCGCATTATGATTGGCCCACATCAGATAGAACCAGCTGTCGGATCCTGAGAGTGCGGGCAGCAGGGCGTCGTTCAGCTGTCGTTCGAAGCAGGGCTGCTGCTCGTACCAGTACCAGTCGACGATGAAGGTGTTGACGCCATGGGCAGCACCGATCGCAACCTGTTCGCGCATCACCGCTGGATCGGCCTCGTCCTGGTAGCCCAGCAGCGGCAGTTTGGGCATGTCGTGCCCTGGGAAGCGCGGTGTGCCGCGTCGGACGGTGTACCACTCCCCGTCGCCTTCCTTCCACACGTCGACCATGCGTGGTTCGTTGTGATAGGATGGCCATATGTAGGCGGCGACATCATAGCTGCGGCGGTCGGGCATGGTCATTTCCTGGGTTGATACAAACGATTGTGCTGTGACGGATATGGCAATGCTAGAACAGACATGCTTTTGACTAGGACGATTATGTTATGTTGCCTGATCTGCTGACCTGGATTTGGTCGCCTACCTGGAGTGCTGGCAATCTGCCACTGCATGTCCAGAGCACCGGCGGAAGCTGCCAGGCGCATCAGCACCCGTTCCATGAACTGGTGGTAGTCGCCAGCGGGGCCGGGCGCCATCGTGACGCCGCCGGCGACAGCGCCTTGTGCAGCGGGGACGTGCTGCTGCTCCACCCGCATGCCTGGCATGCCTACCCGGATGGCGACGGTCTGCGCATCTACAATTGCGTATTCCAGCCAGAGGTGTTGGCGGCCATCCCTGCGCTGATCGCTGACCTGGGTCCGGCTGCCGGTCTGTTGTTCCGGCGCCATTCACATCCGGCGACCCGCCCGCCGCTGCGCCTGCGCGCCGTTGAACACGAACGTCGCGAACTGGTGCGCTTGCTTGAGGTGATGATCCTGGAACGGAACAGCGGAGCGCCCGGCTGGCGTTCCGCCCTGCTGGCCGTGTTTGTTCAGGTGCTGGTGTTGATCGGCCGGCTGGCCACGCCAGTGGTTGGTGGCGCAACCCTGCCCAGCGATGAGCTTCTGGATGCTGTCAGACGGTGGCTGACCGAGCGTTTTCGCGACCCGATGCCGTCATTGCCGTCCCTGGCAACGCGGTTCGGCCTGAGTCCCGGCTATCTATCGCGCCGCTACAGTAGCCGCACCGGTTTGGGTGTGGTAGCGCATGTCCATCACATGCGAATCGAAGAGGCCTGTCGGCTGCTCATTGCTGAGGACGATCCGGTGACCGAGGTCGCCATGGCAGTCGGCTTCGATGACCCTGCGTATTTTGCGCGGATTTTTACGCGTCTGGTCGGATGTCCGCCGAAGACCTACAGGCAGCGCACCCGAGTTACGGGCTGATGGACGGCAGTTCCGCTTGTGTTGCTGCGGAAATCGCTGCCCAGTCGGCTAGGCAGGAGCAATGCGGTCCGACCCGCACCATGGCGACCCCGGACCCGGCCGGCCAGCTGGCCTGCCAACTGGACGACTCAATGACCCTTGGCCCGCAGGTCCACGCCCCGGTCAACTACATGTCGGCCTTCGCAACCGGGGACAAACCCTACTGCTCCTGGCATTGGTGACGCGCTGGCCCCGACCATCCTGTCCACCAGCAACCACGGACATCCCATGGCCCTCTGTACTAACTTCGCCGCTGGTCCGAACCTACCGGCCACCCTGCACCTCTGCCTCGCAGCCGGACTGCTGCTACTGTCGACCGCTGCCAGACCGGCCTGGGCGCTTGAGGACATTCCCTTCCCGGGGGGAAATTTCGCGACCGCCGGCCCTGACGGTCGGCTCCCCACCGGTTGGACGGCCACCAACGGCCAAGAGTCTTTCAGCCTGATAAAGGAGGGGGACACGTCGATCCTGCGCATCGACTCCAAGCAGCTCGGCTACCTCATGCCGAACTGCGTCGT
>JBBQCI010000066.1:0-22370 GCA_038318565.1 Planctomycetota bacterium | reverse complement strand
ATGAATCGGTAGAGGGACCTTTGTACCAGCGGGTCGGCGGTGATGGATAGGCGACGTAATAGGGCCAGTCCTTCCATGGGTAATGCTGGATGGCGTTTTGCTGGGCGTAGCCTTGAACCGCCACAACCATGCGCATCGACTCGCTAGGGGGACGCGGGTTCAATGGTCCGTCCAGGGTCAATGGATTGGCGCTGGTCGGATTGGCGACATACAGTTGGCCACCGGCGTCGAGCAGCTTGCGGATCTCATCGTCCGGGGAATCAAGGCGATAGGCTAGTTCGCGCGGCATCGGCACGAGTGCGCCGCCATGGATGGCCGCACGCAGTTCGAGATCCGGATCAAGGACACGGCGACCGCCAGGCGTATCCCAGGGTTGCGCTGATTCAAAGGTGAAGCCATAGGCCAGGGAAGAGATTCCACCACCGCCAAACGTCGGTCCGCTGTTTTGCGCTGTTTCGCCGAGCAGGCGGTCGACCAGCTCGAGGCCTTTGGCAGCGGCGTACAGCTGGAAGCGGCTGCGCTCCTGTACGCGCAGCGCAGCCGGCAGTGCCATCACCAGCACGATAACCGCGATCGACAGCAGGCTCATCGACAGCACCACTTCGATCAGCGATAGGGCATGGCGGTGGCGTATCACTGGATCTCGCTGATGGCCAGCAGGCCGGATGTGTATTGGGTCACCGCATACCCGAACTGGGCACCACGGGTGCGCAGGTGCAGGGCCGTGCACACCGGGCTGGCTGGAATCGCCGGTCGGGTGCTTTCGAAGAGGCGGTAGGAAGACCAGTCGGAGCCCAGTGTGGTCACCGACGTCTTGGCCGCAGCGCCGGGGTCGCCGACGTTGATTGCCGTCTGTACCGCCGGGCTGGCAATTGGCCGACCGTTGCCGTAGGCGAAGAACCAGGCGATGCGGCCGGCCGACGGCATGATGTCGACCTCTACAGAACTGGGCAGCGTGACGCGTAGAGCCGGTGCGTCGTCGGTGCCGTCGCCGTCGCGATCGACCAGCAATTCGTCGGTGGCGCTGATGCCGTGCAGCAGGGTGATGTAGGGGGCCCCGGAGTCGGTCACCAGGGCGACGCCGTAGTGCGCCGCGTTGGCCAATGGACCCAGTGGCGGCGTCTTGGCGCGGGCCAGACGCTGGGCCTCGGCGATGACGGTCGCCATCTTGGTGGTCGCCGTGCCGAGGGCCGCCCGCCGGGTTGCCGAAACGATGCCGGGTACCGAAGCGGCAGCGAGTCCGACCATGATCGAAATGACCACGACCAGTTCTATGAGGGTGAAAGCGTGTCGGCGGGCATGCACGGGGCCCATCTTGTACAAAGGGCGATCTCTGCCAATCCCTGAACGGTCATCGCCGGACCTCGGTGCACCGTGCGCGGCAGGACAGACAATGGATCGCTGGGTAGACATGGCTGGCTGTCAGGAAGTGTGGCCATAAAGCTAGTGATAATGCGCATGACCGCTAAATCATTCGCGGTGTATCACACGCCTGGGCGTGACTCGCCCGAGGTGATCGTCTTGCCATGCGTAGGTGAAAACCGAATCTACGGCAATGCCGATCACTATCTGGGATATCGTCGAAGCCACCGGTCTCAGTCAGCCTGCGGTCTCGCAGATCCTCAACGGCAAGGGTCGTTTCCGACCCGAAACGCGCGATCGAGTGCTGGTGGCAGCCAAGAAGCTGGGCTGGAAACCCAACGCCAGCGCCCGGGCCATGGCGGCTGGCAAGTTCAACGCCGTCGCCCTGGTCCTGTCCGACCGGCCGGCCACCTCGATGATGGCCGATGGGCTGATGGAGTCGATCGACGAAGCGCTGATCCGGCAAAACAACCACTTGGTTATCGCCCGCCTGCCTGACGAGCGCCTGACCGATGCCGAACAAGCGCCCAAGCTGCTCAGCCACATGATGGTCGATGGTCTGCTGGTGAACTACAACGCCGACATCCCCGTCGGCTTCCGTGACATCGTCGCCTCGACCGGATTGCCGGCGGTGTGGATCAACTCGCAGCAGCCGTCGGCCAGCGTCTATCCCGATGACCGCGCTGGCGCCGCTGAGGCGGTCCGCCGGCTGGTGGCGCAGGGCCACACGCGCATCGGCTTCCTCGACTACAACAAGGGCGAAGATGACGTCTTCCACCATTATAGCTTCGGCGAGCGCCGGGCAGGCTATCGCGATGCCATGCGGGCGGCGGGACTGCAGCCGCGCGTGCTCAGCCGCAATGGTGGCATTGACCCTGGCGAGCGCTTCGCGTTCACCCGCGCCTGGATGCAGGCCAAAGACCGGCCGACCGCGGTGCTGTGCTATAACGATGAACTAGTCGGCACCATGCATGTGACGGCCACGGCGCTGGGGCTCGAACTGCCACGCGACCTGTCGATCGTGGTCTTCGCTGCCAAGGCCGTGCTGTCTGTCGACATGCGTGTCGACCACCTGCTGGTCGACAGCCAGGCGATCGGTTCGGCGGCTGTCGCCATGCTGGCAACGATGATTGCCGAGCGCGGCGATCAGCCGAGCCGGCCGATCGCCATGCCCTACGTCGCCGCCGGCAGCACGGCCCCGCCACGGAACTGAGCTGCTGGCGGCGGCGCGTTGTCCGGCTACGTGTCGATGATCAACGGCACCGAGTAGCCGGTCTGAGCGGATATCACTGATCGTACCGTTCGGAGCTTTGCCAGGTTCGCCAGACGCTGCTGTGAGGCCACATGAGGGTGCAGGCGGTGTCTGCCCAACACCGTCGCCGCATTGTGCGTCGTCGAATCCCGTCACGGTGCACGTCATCGTGCAGACCTACGCCGTCATCGACTTCGAGACCACCGGGCTTGGCCCACCAGCCGACCGCATCATCGAAGTTGGGGTGGTCCTGGTCCGTGACGATGAGATTGTCGGTACGTTCAGCGAATTGATGGATCCCGGTTTTCGCATTCCTGCATTCATCACCTCGCTGACCGGCATCAGCAATGCGATGCTGCGTGGCAGGCCAAGGCCCGAGGAGATGATGCCACGGCTGCGTGCCTTCCTAGGCGATCACGTCTGCATCGCCCATAATGCCGGATTCGACAAGCGATTCTTCGCCTCGGAGATGGAGCTGGCGGATCAGGGCCACGAGCGGCTATTCCTTTGTTCGATGCTGCTCTCCCGCCGTCTGGTCCCGAATGCGACCAGTCATAAGCTCGGCGCGCTAGTGCATCACCTGCAGCTGCCCATCCCACCCGACCTGCGCGCGCATCGCGCCTTGGCCGACGCCTTGATGACGGTCGAACTGTGGAAGTGGTTGATGCGCGACCTGCGTGCCAAACTAGCTGGGCGGCCTGCGGAACCGAGTCTGGTCGCCAGGGTCTGCCGGATGCCGAAAGGGTCAGTCGACCGGTACCTGGCATCATGCACCAAGGCGATTCCAGCGCCTGCGTCGCGTCTCATGGAACCGCCATCGCTTTACGAGCCGGCTTATTTCTGGAGCTGACCCGCCAGGCCCGTTCGTCGCATTGCTTGCGCGCCTAAGCGGTCGCGAGCATCCCGCTCCAGCGTGCCAGGTAGGGCTTCACGTTCATCTTGCGCCGCGTGTTGTCTGAACTCATCCAGCGGATCGAACCGAAGATCGGGCGCTGCGGAGCCCACGATCTGTCGAAGCGGCCGAAGCACCAGGCGATGCCGCTCCAGGAATTCGGATTGCAGCCATCGACCGCCCAGCGGTTGTTGAGCTGGTCGAGGGTGGCCCAGGCCTCTTCCGGAGTGGCGCTCCACTCGATCACCTTCTTGCCCCACAGCATGCGCAGGTAGTTGTGGATAAAGCCCTCGCTGCGCAGCTGGCGCTGAGCCGCATTCCACAGCTCATCGTGGGTGGAAGCGGTTTCGAACTGCTCGCGGGTGTAGAGGTGCTCGCGGCGATCGCCACGATGCTGGTCGAGAGTGGTCTTGGCCCAGACGGGCAGGCTCGAGAACTCGGCGTAGTCCGGGCGATGGAACGCAAAGTGGTGGCCCAGTTCCCGCCAGGTGACCAGTTCATCGAGGAAGGCGTCGGCTGCGGGCGAGGCGTTCCACCAACCATCCTTGGATCCGCGGGTCGCGCTGCCAAGTCGGTCGGGTGTCCACGCGGTACGTTCCCAAACCGCCTGCACCACTTCGTGGGCCGAGATATGTCCGAGGTGCAGCCACGGTGAGAGGCCGCTAGCTGCGCCGTCTACCAGTGTACTGCGCTCGTCGGCATAGCGTCCGAGGCGATGATCCAGGAAGGCGTCCAACTGCGCCCGCGCGGCGACGAATCCGCCATGCAGCGCCACCGGACCGACAGTGTGATCGATCGGCAACTGGGCGAGGCCGTCCTTGAGTAGTTCGTCGGGATCGCTGCCGTTGGGCAGCTGGTCGGGCGTCAGGCGCGGCAACCGCGCCGACCGTAGCGGGTCGGCAGCGGGGAAGTGTCCAAGGTGTGGACGCAAGGTCTTCTGCAGCGTCCGCCGGAAATCGACCGCCCGATGATGCGCGGCGGCGGTCGCACGCAGTGGCAGCAGGCCATTGGCATCGACGGTTTCAACCAGGCAGGGTGCCTCGGCGGCAAGATTCGCGACCATGCGCGGATGGACATAGCAGGGGAATTCATCGGCGATCACGCAGCAGGCGCGAGCGACCAGTGGGCGCAGGAAGCCGGCTCCGTCTCCGGCGCGCGCCTCGACGTAGGGCAGGTAGTGGGCGCTGGAGCGTGCGAAAGCGGCGCGGTTGACCGCCATCCCTTCGATCATCAGGCGGTGCAGACGGTCGCAGGACCACAGATGCCCGCTGCGCAAGTATTCGCACACCACCAGCGGCTTGTTCAGCTCGACCGCCCGGGCCACCGCCTGCTGCAAGGCGTGGTTCCAATGGGGACGACGATGAGCGATCATCCAGTAAAGAACGAACTCGCCGTCGGCGCGCAGTGGCAGGCGATTGGCGCTGGCGATGCGGTCAGGTGGGACAGGCGGGTTGCGGTCGTGCGGCACAAGGATCTCCATTCACGTCTTGGAAACCAATTTGAATGGAATAGTTTCCGAAGGACAGCGCCTAACCAATACGTCTCCACACCACCCATGACCATGCCCCTCCGTCAATTCCAGCTCGCCAGCCAGCTGCCCCACTCGCCAGCCGTGGTGTGGGACTGGCACGTGCGCAGTTCGGCCTTCGCCCGACTGACGGCGCCTTGGCAGCGCGTCGAAGTGATGCGCCACGCGGGCATCGCCGACGGGGCCCGCGCCGAGCTGTGTATACATGAAGGGCCGCTGTCCTTCCGCTGGATCGCGCGCCACGAGCAGGTCCATGCCGGCAGCTCGTTCACCGATGTGCAAGAGACCGGCCCCTTCGCCGCCTGGACTCACCAGCATCGCTTCGAGCCGGTCGACGGTGGTACGCGGATGGTCGATGCGATCGCTTGGCAACCGGCCTGGTGGATGCCGGCCGGGCAGGTCGCCCGCGATCTGGAGCGCGCCTTTGTCTGGCGGCACCGACGTCTGCGCGAGGATCTTGACCGCCACGCGGCGGCTGGGCTCGCCCCGCTGCGCATCGCGGTCAGCGGCGCCGGAGGGCTGGTCGGCACAGCGTTGTGCGCGTTTCTGACCGGCGGTGGGCACACCATCGTGCCGATCACGCGGCGTGGCGGCGACGGCATTGCCTGGGATGGCCGCGGGTCGTTCGATGCCGCCGCGCTTCGCGCATGTGACGCCGTCATCCATCTGGCTGGCGCCGGAGTTGCTGATGCTCGCTGGAGTCCCGTGCGGATGCGCGAAATCCGCGACAGCCGGGTAGTTGGAACCGCCGCCATCGCCCGGCTGCTGGCCGAGGACCCCGGACGAGTGCGCACCCTGGTGATCGCCTCCGGCGCCGGCTTTTACGGCGAGCGCGGTGAAGCCGAGTTGGACGAGCGCAGCGTTGGCGGCGAAGGGTTCCTCGCCGAGGTCTGCCGCGACTGGGAGGCCGCCGCCGATCCTTGCCGGGATCGCGTGCGCGTGGTTCACCTGCGTACCGGTGTGGTGCTGAGCGCGCGGGGCGGGGCGCTGGCGAAACTGCTGCCATCGGCCCGGCTGGGCCTCGCCGGAGCGCTCGGCAGTGGCCGGCAATGGTGGCCGTGGCTCGCCCTGGACGATCTGGTGCATATTGTCCTCCATGTCCTGGCCACGCCTGGCTTGGCCGGCCCGATCAACGCGGTGGCTCCGCAGCAGGTGCGGCAGATCGAGCTGGCCCGCGCAGTCGCAGCTGCGCTCGGCCGTCCGGCGCTGGCTCCGGCTGCGCCGGCCGCGGTGCTGCGCCTGGTCCTCGGTCGGATGGTCGACGAGGCGCTGTTGGTCTCAGCCCGGATCGTTCCGACTATGCTGCAGGCCAATGGTTTCCGTTGGGCCCAGGCGGATCTGGCGACGGCACTGGCCAGCGAACTGGGAACCGCCAGGGCTTCTACGACGGGTATCCGAGACGCTTGAGTCGGTGGCCGGTCGGGGCAGCATGCCCGGCTGATGTCCGTCCTGCATGGCCTGCGCCTCAACTGTCTGCTCGCTCCGCTCAGTGTCGCCCTGGTCGGCATCATCGCTATTGGCACGGCCTGGTCGCTGCAGCGCAGCAATCTGTTGATCCAGCAGCGTGACGATGATCTGGCCCAGATCCGTGGCTGTGCGCAGCTGGCCGAGGCGGGGAATGCCGTGCCTCCGCAGGCCTGGCTGGCTGCGCATCCGCAGTGGCAGGGTATGGCGACCCTGCGCCTGCGTGGCGAAACGGTCGAGCTGCTGGCCAGCGCCGGCAGCGTGACGCCACCTCGTGAAACCACCCAGGATCTGCTGCTGTCGTATCAGCGTCCCCGTCGATGGCGACTTGGCGTCCACTGGGTGGTCGCCGCTGCGATCCTGCCAACGGTCGAGCAGCCCAGTCTGCTGGTGGCCTGGCGTTCGGATCCGCTGATGCCGCCGACCTGGCCGTGGTGGTTACTGGCCGGCGGCATGGTCGTGGTCGGTGGTGGACTGGGCACCTACCTGGTAGCCAGGGTCTACCGTCCGGTGGCCTGGTGCGAACGAGCGGCAGCCGTGGCGGCAGCCGGCGGCGAGATCCCGGGGAACGCACCAGATGGCCCCGAAACAGCGAGCCTGCGCTCATCCATCGCGACCCTGATCGCCAAGCGCAAACACAGCGACCTCGCCGATCCCAAGCCGGATGCGTGACGGTTTCACCCTAGCTGAGCTGATGGTGGTGTTCGCCATCATCTCAACCCTTGCCGGTGTTGGTATTCCCGCCGCCGGCAGCGTGCTGCGTTTTGCGCGACGCACCGCCTGCGCCAGCAACTTGCGTCAGGTCGGCATGTGCACGATGGTCTACACCGAGGACTGGCATGGTCTGCTGCCGGCCGAGGGCTGCTGCGGTGTGATGAACCGCGATCGTTCTCCGGCTTGGTTCGACCGCCTGCCGGGCTATCTCGATGACGATCGCGTGACCGGCCGCGGCATCTTCCAGTGCGCTGCCTACCGTGGGACCGATCCGCTGGTGTTCAGCCATGCGTCACCGAAGTCATTCAAGCTGAACACCTATCTCGATGCTGCTGGTCGTCCGCGCCATTACCGCATCGGCTCAGCCCGCGGCGAGGGTGAGGTGGTCTTGTTCACCGATGCGGTGGCCGGCGAGACCGGCATGGGCCAGTGGGGCAACTGCCCGGCCAGCGCGGTCACCGATCGTCGGCACCCCGGAGCGGTCAACGTGCTGGCCCTCGACGGACATACCATGGCGGTCGGGCATGCGCCGGGTGACGGCGACTGGGCTCAGGCTCTGCGTTGGCTTCCCGACGGCTGGCCAGGCGGTCCATGAAGCTCGACGTCGATCAACCACCCAGCAGCAACCGTCCGGGCGCACCATCGCGCAGGAAAACGGCAAGTCCTGGTGGCATGACTCCGCCCAGGCGAACTCGAGCATGTGCTGCCTGCAGCAGATCCAGATCGCGGGACAGATCAGCCGCGAGCAGATGGAAGCCGCCGTGCTGGCGCAGGCCGAGCAGTTCGCCAGGTCCGCGTTCAGCAAGGTCGGCTTCGGCAATGTCGAGGCCGTCGGCGGCGCCGGCCAGCGGGGCGAGCCGAGCGGCTTCACCACGGGTCAGCAGTAAACAGCGGCCAGCAGCGGAGCCGCGACCGACCCGTCCGCGCAGCTGATGCAGGCTGGCCAGGCCGAAGCGTTGGGCGTCGAGCACCACAGCCAACGTCGCCTCGGGGACATCGACGCCGACTTCGACCACCGTGGTGGCGACTAGGCAGCGGACCCGGCCTTCGGCAAAGGCGGCCAGCGCAGCGAGCTTGGCCGGTTCGCGCATCGCCCCGGTCAGCACGGCCACCGATTCGCTGCCAAGCGCGGCGCGGGCCGCTTTCGTTGCGTCCTCGACGGTCAATGGGGCTTCGTCATCCGCATCGCTGTCGATGCGTGGGCAGACCACGAAGCTGCGCCCCGCTTCGGTGGCGAGGATGCGGCCCAGTGCCTCCCAGCCGGCGAACGGCTCGATCAAGGTTGTCGCCGCAGTGCGCCCCGGCGGCCGGCCGGCGATCCGCGTGATCGCGAGGTCGCCATACGCGGTGAGCGCCAGCGTGCGCGGGATTGGCGTCGCGGTGGTCAGCAGCAGATCGGCTGTCGAGCCTGGCTTCGCCTTGGCTGCCAAGGCCGCGCGTTGGGCGGTGCCGAAGCGGTGCTGTTCGTCGATCACGGCCAAACCCAGATGGGCGAAGGCGACCTCGTCTTCGAGGAGGGCATGTGTGCCGATCAACAGGTGCAGCGAACCACTGGCGGCTGCGGTGATCAGCCGGGCACGTTCGTCGCCGGCGGTGCCGCCGGTCAGCAGGCCGATCTGCACCCGGGTGCCATCCAGGCAGCGGGCGAGGAAGCGCGCATGCTGCGCCGCCAGCACTGCGGTCGGCACCAGCCAGGCTGCCTGCGCCCCATCGGCGATCACCGCGAGTGAAGCGATCAACGCGAGTGCCGTCTTACCGCTGCCGACATCGCCAGCGAGCAGGCGGGCGTCGTTGGCCGACCCGCGCAGACCGGCGCGCAGTTCGGCCAGAGCAGCCTCTTGCCCGGCGGTCAGGGCGAAGGGCAGACGGGCCAGGGCGCGTGCATGGATGGCGTCGTCCCAACGCCACGGGATGCGGGCGGCCCCGCTGCCGCGGCGGCTGCGTAGGTGCCAGGCCAGAGCCAGGCATTCGCGTAGTGCCACGGTGCGTCGCGCTGCTTCCCAGGCGATGGTATCAGCTGGCCGGTGCAGGTTCGACAGCACAGCGCACCAAGCCGTCATGCCGAGTTCGCCAAGCGGATCGGCGAGATCGTCGCGAGCGAGGCAGGCCTCGAGTAACTGGCTCCACGCCCGCTCGGCGAATCCGTCGGGCATATCCCAGGCCAGACGCGGACCGGACGCTGACGCGCGTGGTGTCTGTGCGGCGTTTGGGCAGTGGGCGAAGGAAGGATGGTTGAGCAGATCGCTCCGCTTGCTGTCGCTGCGCCCTTCCAGGTCGAACCATTCACCTGGAACGAAGCGTCGCTGGAGGAAGGCGGCGCGGAAGAAGCGTGCGGCGAACTCGTAGCCATCGGCGCGGGCGAAGCGGGCGTTCAACACCCGTCCCCGGCCGGGCAGGAAGCCGACCTTCGCCTGCAGCACCCGGCCACGCACCCGCACCGGCTCAGAGCGCGGCAGCGGACCTGCATCGCACCACGCCGGCGCCGGCGGCAGCAGGCGCGGGGCGCGCAGCAGCACCTCTTGTGGCGTACGGTATCCCGCCGCCGCGAGGGCGGCGGCCCGGGCCGGTCCGATGCCTGGGATGCCGTGCATGCGTCCAGGTTAGCATGCGAGCGGAAAAGCGATGCGGTCTCAGCCGCGGCGGGCAGCGGCATTCACGCGGTAGACATGCGCCAGCACTTCGGCCAGTGCCTTATACATGTGCGGCGGAATCTCGACGTCGAGGTCGAGCAGCATGAGTAGGCGCAGCAGGTCCTTATCCTCGTGCAGCGGGATGCCGTGTTCGGCGGCGATCGCCAGGATGCGTTCGGCGACCTCGCCCTGACCCTTGGCCACCACGCGCGGTGCGGATTCACTGTCCGCGTCGTAGCGCATCGCGATGGCGGCTGGCCGCGGGTTCTGGCGCTCAGCCATCGGCGACCACCCGTACGGCGGCGTCGACGCCAAGCCGGCGCAAGTCGTCGATCAGGGCCGGCAGTTCGTCGGCGAGCAGTCCTCCTGACGCCGGGCTGGTGATCAGCGTGATGGCAAGCGGGCCACCGGCATCGGATCCGCTGATGCGCAGGCTGACTGGTCCCAGCCGGGTCAGTTCGGCATCGACGCGCAGGAAGGTGGCCTGGGCGCCACCGCCGGTTGAGCGAGTCGCCACCGCCAGCCGTGCTGGGGTGGTGATCTGGGCGGTCGCCAGCGGCAGCGGTACCACCCGGTCGTAATCGTTCAGGTCCTTGGCTTTGAACACTTGGTCAGCGAGATGCTCACGGACGATGCGGGTGGTGCTATCCTCTGGCACCAGCGACGTGGGTTGGCTCGTGGTAACGGTAATGCTGGCGCTGGCGTTGGGCTGGTCGGCTAGCGGCATTGGCAGCGGCAGGCCGTGGAAGCGTGGCTGGCCCAGTTCGGTCGGCGGAGGCGGTGGCTGCGGCATGCTGACCGGACCGGTCGTCGCTGCTGTGGCGTGGAGGACTGCTGGTGAACCAGCGGCTTCGACCATCGCCAGACGAACAATCTGGCGGACCAGGGTTGGTACAGGTTCGGCAACATCGGACCCGGGCTGATCTGTCGGAAGCGCGGTAGGGTTAATGCCGGACTCGGCCCGAGGCTGCGAAGGCGATGTGCTGGGCGTCATCGCAGTCACGGTAGTTGTTGGTGCGGCGGCCTGTTGGCCCGGCGGCATGGTCGTTGCCATCGTTGTCACGATCGGGGCGGCAGGGGTGCTGCGCAGCGGTGGTGGCGGCAGGCCGGACACGGCTGGCGTGGCGACGGTAACAGTAACAGCACGCGAGGAGATGGCGGCTGCCCAGGCACGGGCAACAGGCTGAGCGGAAATTGGAATCGTGCTGGGAGCCTGCTGCGGAATCGTGGCAGACGCAGCCGGCGGAGCGGCGGCCGCCATTGTTCCTGTCGTCATCGCTGACGTTGTCGTCAGAGGCGCGCGGACCAGATTGCCCGCGAAGGCCTCGGTTGGCGCTCCCGTCGAGGTCTCAAGCGACGTGGTGATCGCGCCTGCTCTACTGATCGCCGTCGCAAGCGGGGTGGCAGGTGGTGACCAGGTGGACGGCACGCGCACCGTCGGTACCTGTGCGGCTATCGAAGGAGCTGAGTTCGGCAGCGAGGACGTTGCGGAATCCGCCGTCGTGGTGGCGGCAGCGGTTGTCGCATAGGCCGTGACGACATGCCTGGTCTGCACGATCGTGCCGGTCGAGGTCCGTGTGGTCGGCGGTTGTGCTTGCGTCACGTGGGTCGGCAGGTTCGACGCACGCTGCAGTGCCGGATGCCGACTTGTGGCAGCAACAGGGGCTGCTGCTGCGGTCGATAGCGCGGTTGCCGCTGTCGCAGGTGAGGCTGAGGTTGGCGGAGGCGCTCCGGCGCGCTCGTCCGACGGCATCACGGGCAGCGGCATGCTGAGAGCCGTTGCCGGGCGAGGAATGGAGGCGTTGGGTGCCGGTGGGGGCGCTGTCGGGCGGACAACCGACTGCGAACGGATGCCAGCCAGGGCAAGCGTGCGCATAATCGCCGGTGCGCCATCCTCGGCATCGGGCAGCGTCACGGCCTGCCCGCCCTGGCGTACCATCCTGGCGACGTCGGGCAGGCGCACCTCGGCAGCACGCAGGGCGATCTGCACCAGGGCCGGGGTGGCAGGCAGGCCGGCACGGGCGAGCAGCGCATGAGCCATGGCGGTATCTGGGGAAGCCTGTGGCGCAGCGGCGGCACTCAGCGCTGCCTGTAGGCGCGGCTGATCAAGCGGGGCAGCGGCCTCCTCAAACGCCGCGAGGACGGCGGCGGCGGCCGGAGTAGTCGGCAGACGCAGGGCGACGAGCCGCTCCGGTGCGGCGCTAACCTCGGCGCGCACGGGTTCAGTGAGGCGCAGGATCACCCCGTTGGCATCGGCCGCAGCGACACTCAGCTGGACGCGGCTGCCGGGCTGCAGGGTGGTGTCGCTGCTGGCGACGAACTCGCGATTGCCCAGGGCGAGCAGGAAGCGGCCGGCGCTGAGGGCGCGCAGCACCTGGACATCGATGACGGTGCCGGCCTGCAGCAGTGGAGAGGCATCGACCGGCGTGGCGGTCGACGCCGGCGCGGGATTTGTCGGCAGTGGTGCGGACGGCCCTGCGGCACCGCTGATCCGCTCCATGGCTTTAGAGGACCAGGGCCGAACCGAAGCGGGCCTTGAGCACGCCCATGACCCGGCTGTGGATTTGGCAGATGCGGCTTTCGGTGACGCCGAGGATGGCCGCGATCTCCTTCATCATCAGGTTCTCGAAGTAGTAGAGCTTGACCACTAGGCGCTCCTGTTCGGTCAGGGTTGCCAGCATCTTCGTCAGCATGCGCCGGCGGTCGTCGGCCTCCATGTGGCGGCCCGGGTCGGAGGTCTCGTCATCACGGCGGCTCAGTCCGTCGCCAATCGCACCGTCGCCGATCGAAGTGTCGATGGACACCTGCGAGGCCAGCGTGCTTTGCGATTCCAGTTCGGGCAGCAGGGCAAGGTCGATGCCCAGGCGGTTGGCCAGTTCATCGTCGCGCGGCAGCCGGCCGAGCTGCTGGCTGAGTTCGGACACCGCCAGCTGATAGGCCTTCGCGCGTTCACGGGCACCGCGTGGCACCCAGTCGCGGGCACGCAATTCGTCGATGACCGCACCGCGAATGCGCAGTACTGCGTAGGTCGAAAAGGCGTTATCGCGACTGGGGTCGAACTTGACCAGGGCGTCGATCAGGCCGATTACCCCGGCATGAAACAGGTCATCGCGGTCGACATGCGGCGGCAGGTGGGCGGCGACCCGGTCGACCACGGTCTGGACCAGCGGCAGATGGCGCAGCACGTCCTGTTCGCGGGCGCCGCCAGGTCCGGTGGCCGCTTGGCGGTAGGCCATGGCCGGACTGCGGCGTTGCGATGATGAGGCAGCTTCGCTCATGTTCAGATCCTCGCAGCCATGCGTTCATGCGCCGCGTGCAGGCGACCTTCGGACGTGTTGGCGGCGGCCGTGGCAGTCTGTTCGGCAGCCAGTTGTCGTTCGGCGATATCCATGGCGGCTCGTTCATTGATCACGCCCGCAACTTGGCGGAGCAGCCAACCAGCAATCGTCATAGCACCAACGGCAGCGAGGGTGGCGCGCCAGGCGATGGTCGATGGGTCACTGCCCAACCACAGGCCCAGGCCGATGTAGATCGTGCCGACCCACAGCAGGACCCGTGCCTGAATCGAAAGAAGGATGGTCTCCATGGAGATGCTCCGAGTGTAGCTGGCCAGGAAGGCCAACGCAAACCCCGGTCCAAGCCTCCTGGACGCGCTGGCGGAGGCTGGCCGAAGCTACTCAAGACAAGCGCTGAAAACGACTTAGAGACCAGCGATCAGCCAATCGCTAGCATCCGTTCGATAGGTATCCTGGCCCGCGCAGCCACTGCGGGGTCGATGTGGATCTCCGGCGAGGTGTTGGCGAGACAACGCCACAGCTTCTCCAGGGTGTTGCGCTTCATGTGCGGACAGATGTTGCAGCTGGTGCAAGCTCCCTGTGGCCCGCCCCGGATCTCGGCTGGCGCAGGCAGGAAGGTGCCGAGAGGTCGGGCCCGTTGCATCTGATGAATGATGCCGGGCTCGGTGGCGACGATCCAGGTGCCGCGCTCGGGGCCGGCGCGGACGGCCTCCAGGAGCCGCTTGGTGCTGCCGACGACATCGGCCAGGGCGATGATCGGCGCTGGGCATTCAGGGTGGACCAGGGTGATCGCGCCGGGATGGTCCTGCTTCTGCCGTACCATCGCGGCGGCCGAGAACATCTCGTGTACCTCGCAGGAGCCCTGCCACAGCACTAGTTGGCGGCCGGTCTGCCGCGACACCCAGTCACCGAGGAAGCGGTCAGGTCCGAAGATCACCGGCACATCGCGCGGGATCGATTCGACCACCTGCACGGCATTGGACGAGGTGCAGCAGACGTCGGACAACGCCTTCACCGCGGCGGTAGAATTCACGTAGGTGACCACGCGGTGGTCCGGACGGGCTTGGACGAAGGCGCGGAACTCGGCTTCTGGGGCACTGTCGGCCAGTGAGCAGCCTGCTGCCAAGTCGGGCAGCAGGACGGTGCGGTCCATGGCCAGAATCTTCGCCGTCTCGGCCATGAAATGCACCCCGCAGACGACGATGGTGCGCGCCGACGTGGCAGCCCCGAAGCGCGCCATCTGCAGCGAATCACCTACGAAATCGGCGATGTCCTGAATCTCGCCGTCCTGGTAATAATGGGCGATGATCACCGCGTCGCGGATCCGCTTGAGCGCCTGAATGGCGGCGATGAGGTCGGCAGGTGGGGCGTCGAGGCGGGGCAGGACCATGTCTACAGGCTGACGATCGCGTGCGGCGGGCAACAGTTGGCAGGTGCAACCTGTGGTCATCATACCGTCATGGCCATCCTCGCTGATCTTGCCCTGGTCCGCCGCGAGCGGTCCCTGCAACAGGGCTTCCGTTCTGCTACTGCGACCGCCGCCGAGGGCGGGGAAGCGGGCGATCAACGCCTGCGTCTGCATGTCCTGGTCGATCGCGACCGCCTCGGCCTAGCGCGCAGCGCTCTTGCCGTCGCCCGCGCCATGTCGCAATTCATGCACGAGCAGCGCAAGCATGAAGAGGTCGCGTTCTGGGCCTTGCGCCACCAGACCATCGTCTTGCTGTCGGCCAGCGGCCAGGACATGCAGGAGCTGGCCACCTATCTGGGCAAGCAGAACAAGGTCAGCTACCTGCTGACTGATGAGGCGCTTGATAATGTGCCGGCGGCGGCGGTCTACGAACCGCTGCCTGCGATGGAGGGTAAGGTGCTGTTTGGGCGATTCGCACCGCTGGCGTTATAGCGCCTGAGGCTCCGCAGCGGGTGTTCCACCTCATGCGACCGCTCTGCCTGCTGCTGGCACAGCGCCTCACCATGATCGAGCTTCTGGATGCGATCACGGAAGTCCGACGTCGTCACGAAGGCACGGTTTCGGACGCTGATATCAGCTTAGGCTCAGGGTTATGGACGATCTCGCCCGATGGCTCTTGGCCACCAGCAACACCATCGCCGTCAATCCGGCCATCCATCCCGACTGGTGCCTCGACTGGCCGGGTCTGCGCGCCCGACTGGATGCCGGAGCGGTGGTGATCAATCCGCTTGCTCGCGTCGAAGTGCCGGGGGGCAGCCTGGATCTCGCCGAAGATGCGGCGACCGGCGATGCTGCCTGGCTGAGCGACGCCAGCCTGCCCCTCGAACACGGTGTCCGACTCACTGATGGCCGTCACGCCTGGCCGGCGACGTGGGAGAACCTGCTGCGCTTGAAAGACCCGATTCTGCTGGCCGATCCGCGTTCGACCGTGTTCCCGTCGACGGCGGGTGGCCTCGAGCGACGTTCGCTGGGCATCGGCGCCCGCTTTACCGCGATGCACTGGCCGGCAGTTGAATGGGCGATGGCGCATCTGGGGTTGCCAATGGTCGCAAACCAGAATTCGATTCCCCGCGAGTTGGTCTGGGACGTCGCCGCCATGCAGGCCGGAACTCTCGCCCGCGTGCCGTTTCCGTTCATTGGTGGCTCAGTGCCGGAAGGCCATCAGGGACAGAGCGTGCAAGGCATGAGCCACGGAGCCGTGTTGTCCAAGCTACGCACCGGCTTTCACCGCCGGCGCATCCCGTGGGGCTTCAATGCCGACCACCAGCCGGTAGGCGGATCCTTCGATGCGCGTGAACCCGGTCTCGCCGCCGGCTGCTGTCTGGCCAGCTCGATCACCTTCGATCTCTCGCCTGAACTGACCTCGCCGTCACCGGCCCCGCCCACGCCTTCGGCCATGCGGACGCGGATCGCCGTCCGGGTGGCAGCAATCGGACTGGTCGTGAGCGAGGCCGTCCTCGACATCGAACTCGGCAGGCTGTGGGGCGCGATGCTGAAGATGCAGCAGCGGGACCATGCCTATCAGGCGGCTCGCCAGCGCTTCACGCATGGCCGCGCCTACATCCGCGAGCTGTCAATCGATGAGTTGCCTGGCCTGACCGAGCCGGCCACCCTGGCCGTTGCCTTGGCCTTGTGCGAGGCACTGGACGTGCGCGCCGACTACGTCGCGCCCGCCTTCGGATTCCAGAAGAACTTCCCCTTCGACGACCAGGTTGAACTGGAGCGCCGGGTTGCCGCGGCATGGACGGTGTGCCGGGCTTTCGGTTGTTCGATCGGATTCCACAGCGGCAGCGGCAAATCCGCCGAGAATTACCAACTGGTCGGCCGCATCACCGGCGGCAACCTCGAAATCAAGACCAGCGGACGCTACACCTACGAGTTCGGCCGGGCACTGGCTGCCTCAAGCGATCCTGCCGATCGCGCACTGTGGGCCGATTGGTGGGCTTTCACCCGCGACCTATCCCTGCGCTGCGCCCACGGCGGCGGCGAGGCCGAATCGCGCATGGCGCGCAGCTTCATCGCCCATGCCTTGACCCGTAGCGGCGTAGTCGAAGCAGCGGCGATTGCCGCCGACCCGGTCCGCTGTCGCGCCGCGCTTGCTGCGCTACCGGCGGATCCCGAGGCGATGACCTGGTTCGAATACAACTTCTTGTTCGTGCTGGCGGCTGGTGGCAGGGCTGATCCGGCTGCGCTGGGCGATCATGGTGCGGATGGCTATCGCCAGCGCGCGCGCTTCTACGCGGTGTCAGCGCAGGCCCGCTTGGCCTACCTGCGCAACGTCGCCGCGTATGTCATCTTCCTCGCCGATACCACCGGTCTGGCGGGCGCTGGGATCTGCGCTGCGGCTACGGCCAGGCTCAGCCGGCCGACGACGTTGGAGGCGTTCCTCGCCGATATCGCGCCTTGAGTATTGAGAAGCCGCCTCGCTGGCAAATCGGCGTCCAGCGCTATGCTGTCGCGATGCTGCGTATCCTTGCCTTGTGCTGTCTTCTGAGCTTTGCTTGGTGTGGAGAATCCTTGCTCGACCCGGCCGAGGCACGTTGGACTGCGGCTGTGACCAAGGCCAGCCAGGGCTGGACAGCTGCGGTAGCCAAGACGGATGCCACCGTCCTGCGCGAGGCCGAGCGCACCGCGATCTCCGCAGTACGGAAGAATGATCCGGCCGCGGCGACGGCGGCCTGGAGCGAAATCCTGCGCATCGACCGCGGCAACCAGAAAGCCCGCGAGGCGCTAACCGCGCTTGGGCAGTTAGATCCGGTGTCGACGGCGCTGGCTGGCGAGGCTGGCGACGACCTGCTGGGCAATGGCGCGCCCCAGTCGAACGACAGCGAACTGCGCAAGGCCATCGAACGGCGGACCAAGACGGTTGCTGACGAGACGGCAAGCCGCGATGCCGCCTACGCCAAGGCAGATGCTGTCGCCGTGGCAGAGTTCGAACGTCTGGCCGTCCGGGCGGTCGGACGGGGTGATCTGCCAGGTGTCAGCGAGGCGTGGTACGCTGTGCTTCGGCTGTCCCGCGAGCACGCCAAGGCGCGCGAGTTCTTCACCGCTTCCGGCCGACTGGCCAGCGTCCTGGCCGAACTGGAACAGGCCGGCGATCCGCATCGCGTGACCATGTCGGTGCGTGGGGCCGCCGCTGCATTCATCTGCAATCAGCGGACGATATCCGGCCGCGCCGGTCAGTGGACGGTCGAGGACGCCGCCGGCGGCAAGCCCATGACGGTCGGAGGTATGACCGAAGCACCCCGCCTGCCCTGGCTGACCCTAGACGGTTCGATCACCGGCTCGCTGCCCGATCCAACCCTGCTGCGCACGCTTCCGTTCAGCGTCGCAATCTGGCTGCGTCCCCAAGGGCCGCAGGTTACCAATGCCGGGATCCTCTCGGACTATGTCAGCGGCAGCTGGAACGGGTTCCTCATTCAGTTCGAGGGTGGCTCCATCACCTCATGGTACCTGCGTGACCGCGGCAACCGGGTCTCGTACTGCACCGAGCTGGACGGCAAGGCTGGTGTGCCTGCGGCATCGGCTGTCTGGACCCACGTTGTCGTCACGGTCGACGACAAGGAACTGATCCTGTATGGAGCTGGCAAGCTGGTCGGCCGCTCGCCCTGGATGGGCAAGGCGGGGTCGACCTCATCGGCGATTCCTCTGATGATCGGCCGCTACACGGCGCCGTTCCGTGGCGACATCGCCAGTATCCTGCTGTGGAAGCGGGTGCTGACGGCGCCAGAGGTTGCTGACGTGATGGCCGAAACCGCTCCGTCAGCGCGCTGACGCCATTTCCTCGACGCTCGGGCAGGTGCAGATCAGGTTGCGATCGCCGAAGGTGTTGTCGATGCGTGCGACCTGCGGCCAGAACTTGCGGTCGCGCACGAAGGGCAGCGGGAAGGCGGCCAGCTCGCGGCGATAGGCGTGGGTCCAGCTGTCGGCGCAAATTTCCGAGCTGGTGTGCGGCGCGTTCTTCAGCGGATTGTCGATGCGGTCGGAGCGGCCCTCGGCAACCGCCATGATTTCGCCGTGGATGGCGATCATCGCTTCGCAGAAGCGCTCGATCTCGTCCAATGGCTCGGACTCGGTCGGTTCGATCATCAGCGTGCCGGCGACCGGGAAGGACAGCGTCGGGGCGTGGAATCCGTAGTCCATCAGGCGCTTGGCGACATCCTCGGCGCCGATGCCGGTGGTCGCCTGTAGCGGTCGCACATCGATGATACATTCGTGCGCGACCAAGCCTTTGGCGCCGCGGTAGAGCACCGGGAAATGACCGCCGATGCGATGGGCGATCCAGTTGGCCGAGAGGATCGCGACCTTGGTCGCGTCGGTTAGGCCGTCGGGGCCCATCATGCGGATGTACATCCACGGGATCGGCAGGATCGAAGCGCTGCCCCACGGCGCGGCGCTGACCGGACCAGGGTCGGTGCCGAAGCCGCCGACCGGCACCACGCCATGCTTGGGCAAATACGGCGCAAGATGACGCGCGACGCAAATCGGCCCCATGCCCGGACCGCCGCCGCCGTGCGGGATGGCGAAGGTTTTATGCAGGTTCAGATGGCAGACGTCCGCGCCGATCAGGCCAGGACTGGTCAGCCCGACCTGGGCGTTCATGTTGGCACCGTCCATGTAGACTTGACCACCGGCCTCGTGGATGAACGTGGTGGCGGCCGCGATGCCGGCCTCAAACACGCCATGCGTGCTTGGGTAGGTGACCATCAAGCAGCACAACTTGGCCTTATGGTCGGTCGCCTTCTTCGCCAGGTCAGCGAGGTCGACATTGCCGTCGGCATCGCAGGCAACCGCCACCACGCGCAGGCCGGCCATTGCCGCGCTGGCCGGATTGGTGCCGTGCGCACTGACCGGGATCAGGCAGGCGTCGCGGTGGCCCTCGCCGCGCGAACGCTGGTAGGCGCGGATCGCCAGCAGGCCGGCATACTCGCCCTGGCTGCCTGAGTTCGGCTGCAGCGACACCGCGGCCAGGCCGGTGAGGTTGGCCAGCCACTGTTCAAGCTGGCCGAACAGGCGCTGATAGCCCTGGGCGGTGCTCAGCGGCGCGAACGGGTGCAGGCCGCCGAAGCCCTTCCAGCTGACCGGCATTAGCTCGGCGGCGGCGTTGAGCTTCATGGTGCACGAACCGAGCGGGATCATACTGTGGGTCAGCGACAGATCGCGGTTCTCCAGCGATTTGAGATAGCGCATCATCGCCGTCTCGCTGCGGTGGGCATGAAACACCGGTTGGCGCAGGAACGGCGTGGTGCGGGCATGACGGCCGAGCTCGACGCTCGGCAGGCCCAGTTCAGCGGGCGTGAAGCGCACCTCTTCGCCGCCATTGAACGCAGCCCATAGGGCGGCGACATCGGCCGGACCGGTGGTCTCGTCGAGCGCGACAACGACATGCTGCGCATCGGGTAGCCGCACATCGATGCCACGGGCATCGGCGGCACGGTTGATCTCAGCGGGCAGGCGCGGGCCTTTGCCGATCTTGATGGTATCGAAGTAGATCTCGGTGCGGATCTCGTAGCCGAGGCGGACCAGTCCAGCGGCAAGCATCCGGGTCAAGCGGTGGACGCGGTGGGCGATCGCGGTCAGGCCTTCTGGTCCGTGCCAGATGGCGTAGGCCGCCGCCATGTTGGCGAGCAGGGCCTGGGCGGTGCAGATGTTGCTCGTCGCTTTTTCGCGGCGGATGTGCTGTTCGCGCGTCTGCAGGGCGAGGCGCAGGGCGCGGTTGCCGTGGCGGTCCTTGGATACACCGACCAAGCGGCCAGGAATGGATCGCTTCAGCGCCTCGCTGACTGCGAAGAACGCAGCGTGCGGGCCGCCATAGCCGAGCGGCACGCCGAGCCGCTGGGTGTTGCCCAGGGCGATGTCGGCGCCGAAGACGGCGGGTGGCTCGAGCACGGTCAAGGCGAGCGGATCGCAGGCGGCGCACAACAGCGCACCGACCGCATGCAGTTTATCGGCCAGCGGGCGGAAATCGCGGATCGGGCCGTCGGTGCCCGGGTACTGGATCAGGGCGCCGATCACGTTGGCGTCGATATGCGCAGAGCGATGGTCGGCGACCCGAATCTCAATGCCAATTTCCCGTGCGCGCGTGCGGACCACGTCGATGGTCTGCGGGTGGACCTTCATCGAGACCAGAAATACCGAGCCCTCGGGCTTGTTACCGGCGCACAGATGCATCGCCTCGGCGGCGGCGGTTGCCTCGTCGAGCAGGCTGGCGTTGGCCACGCTCAGGCCGGTCAGTTCGGTGATCAGGGTCTGGAAGTTCAGCAGCATCTCCAGGCGACCCTGACTGATCTCCGCCTGATACGGCGTGTACTGGGTGTACCAGCCGGGATTCTCCAGGATGTTGCGTTGGATGACGGCTGGCACCTGGCAGTTGTGGTAGCCCATGCCCAGATAGCTGCGGCGCGGCTCGTTGAGCGCGGCCAGGCCTGCCAGCTCGGCGGTGGCCTCTGCTTCGCCGGCAGCGGCAGGCACATCAAGCGGGGTTCGCCGGCGGATTGCTGCCGGAACCACGGTGTCAATCAGCGCATCGAGTGAGCTGAAGCCCATCTTGGCCGCCATCGTCTCGCGTTCGCCGGGGGTCGGTCCGATGTGGCGGGAAGCGAAGCGGTCGGGGTGCTGGGCCAGGGTCATGGGGCAGGATCAGAGCAGAGGGGGTCCGGGGTCAACTGCCGAGCTAGGCCACCTCCAACCATTGCTCAGGCCCAATGATTGACCGGTCCTACTCCACCGCCCAGGCCCGGAGCGCTGGCGATGGCGTGGTGGATGAAGGCCTTGGCGCGTAGCGCGGCCGGTCGCAGGGTGTGACCGAGCGCGAGATGCGCGGTCAGTGCTGCGGCGAAGGTGCAGCCGGTGCCATGCGTCGCGCTGGTCGCCAAGCGTAGCGCCGGCAGTTCTAGCTCGCCGTCGCCATCGACCAGCAGGTCGGCGCTCAGGCCGTCCACCCCGGCTCCGCCCTTGATCAGCACGGCGGCCGCCCCGCGATCGCGCAGCACGAGGGCGGCGGCGCGAGCCGAGGAGGCGTCATGCACCGGCAGGCCGCTCAGGGCGGCGGCTTCGTGCCAGTTCGGCGTCACCACCGCTGCCAGCGGTAGGAGCCTGGCGACCAGCGCCTGCACCGCGTCGTCGGCCAGCAGGCGGTGGCCATGCTTCGAGATCATGACCGGGTCGAGGACCAGCGCCGGAGCGCGCCGCTCGGCCAGAAAGGCGGCGACCGACTCGATCAGGACGGCGCTGCCGATCGCGCCGGTCTTCAGGGCCACCGGCGGCAGATCGTCGAATACCGACTGCAGCTGGGCCACCACCAGATCGATCGGCAGGCTCTCGACCCGGGTCACGCCGCGGGTGTTCTGTGCCGTCACCATGGTGACCACGCTGGTGCCGTAGCAGCCGAAGCGATGGAAGGTTTTGAGATCAGCCTGTAGTCCGGCCCCACCCGAGGGATCGGATCCGGCGATGGTCAGGACGATGGGCGGCTTAGCGGAAGGCATCGAAGAAGGCGAGCTCCAAGTGCATGGCCCGTCGATAGAGGGCGCTCTGACGGGCAGGGTCGGCGGTGGGCCAGTCGAGCACCGCTTCCAGTTCGCCTGCTAGCAGGTCAATCGCTGGATCGGCGTAGGTGCGTACCCAGGCATGGTAGGGACTGGCCGGGTTCGCGGTTGGCTGCAGCTGCTGCCCAAGCCAGGCATAGAGCCGCAGGCATGGGGCCATCGCGGCGGCGATCTGCGGCACCGCTTCGCAGGTCGCCGCGGTGTCGAGGAAGCTGGT
>JBBQCI010000065.1:0-22606 GCA_038318565.1 Planctomycetota bacterium | reverse complement strand
TCCGCCTCGGGCACCTGGCGCGGATCGGATCGCGGCGGCGGATCGCGCACCGGCTCGGGCGGCGGCGCCCATCGGTCGAGATCGAGCGGCACCGCGTCCAGGCGGAGCAGGGCGGCGGGGTCGTTGCAGATGAAGCAAAGGCGCGCCGGATCCTTGCCGCTCTTGTCCAGCTCGGCGCCGTGAGTCTCGCGCGCCCAACGCTCCGCAGCCGCGAACGCTCGACCATGCTCCACCGGGTCGGGCTTGTCCACCGGAACGCGCAGCACCGCTTTGCAGCCGGCCCCGCTTGGCGAAATAAACGCCATCGCCACCGATGTATCGTTCTTCAGGCTGGCCAACAATCGCGGTAGGTCGGCGCAATGGTCGAAATCGGCCACCAGCAGGCCAGACGCGGCTTGCCAATAGTCCTTCCCGCGCTGTGAAAACGTGCCGGCAGCGATAAACCCCGGTAAATTGCGCTTGGCCCGGTCGCGTGATTCGCGGTCGGGAGCAGAGCGGACGGCGGCGGTCAGGTCGGCCAGCTTGTCGCTCGTGACGTTCGCATGCACGGCGGCGAGGTCGGAATCGGTTGTACTATTGTTGCCCGCGCAGGCGAGGGACACGGCGGGCGCGCTCATGGCTTGGCCCCCTTCACAACGCGGCGGGAAACAATGCCGGCAGACGGGCGGCGATAGATCCGCACAAGCCCGCCGTTTGCTTGCGGCGAGGTCGCACGGGTCACTCCGCCCGACAACTCGGCCAGCCCATCGCGCAGCGCCCAGCGAGCAGCGAGCGGATGGACAACATACAGGCGCGCGCCACGCGGCGGGGTCAGGCCGGCATCGGCCAGCGCCCGCTCCAGGGTCGCGGTCGAATGGTCGAGCAGGTACGCGCCTAGTGCATCGGTACAGCGGCGAGCGTACGCGTGCTCCATTTCCGTCCCCTCGGCAATCGGCGGATCGGTCGGCGGCGTTGACTGGCGCGGCTTTTCTGCATGCTTGGAATCGTTGGCGTGGGCCTCGGGGGCGGCAATCCCCGGGGCCGTTTTGTTGGCGGGCATCGGTCAGCCCTCCGCCGACTCGCCTGGATTGTGGCTGGCCAACCAAGACAGGACGGCGCTGCGGTCATAACGTACGCACCGCCCGACACGCAGGAAGGGCACCTTCCATCGGCGGCGCACGCGATCCAGGGCCAGGGTTTTAGGACTACAGCGCAGCAAGGCAGCGGTTTCGATCGTGTCGAGCAGCACCGGCACGACAGCGGCTTCGGTTGTGATGGTTGCAGGCATGGGAGACTCCAGGCAAAGGCGGCGACTGCCGCAGGGTTCCCCAATCATGCCGTCACGGCGGTTCACCGACTATCAGCATTCACAGACGGCGGGTCAGATAGACCCGAGTTCTGCGAATTGCTTGGTTTCCTTTATAATTTTACGCAATAACTGAAGTTCGCGCTGGACTAACTGGCACGCCTTAGGGCCATTCGATTTCCCTCCTGTTCCTTCTGGCTTAGGGTTCTTTGGTCTGGATGTCTCTACAAGGTTGGGGCGGGTTACGACACGACATCCGCCGGGTTTTCGCGTGATTTGTGTGGCACTTTTGGGGAGGGGCCCGGGGTCGATTCGGGGACCAGTGATGCCTCCAGCATCGCGTCCGTGGCCCGGTTCATCGCAGCCCGTACGGCGCCATCATTCAGGCGGGCATAGACCGCCGTTGATCGCTGATCCTTGTGGCCCAGGGCGGCGCCGATGATCGGCAGCCCCACGCCTCCAAGCGCCATCCAACTGCCGATGGACCGGCGCAGGTCATGAGGTCGCAGGTTGGCCAATTGGGCGCGGATGAGCAGTCGGCGCCATGACGCCTTGGGGTCCACGATATGCGGCGAGGCGCTGGGCTTGCCGGGCACCAGGGCGGAAGGAAACACATACAGTGCAGCCTCTGCCAGTTCATCCGCCGTCATCAGCGGCATGCGCTCACGCACGCCAGCATCACCGCGTGCCAGCAGTTTTTTGCGGGCCCCCTGAGCATCGTCCAACCGCTTGGGGATCTCGGCCTTCCATTCCTTGAGGCGCACCAGGACGGGGCCCGGTATGGGGACGGCCAACATGGCGCCGGTCTTGCTGCGCTCCTCGGGCACCAGCCATTGCCCGATGTCCAAGGCGAGGTCCGACCATCGCGCCGATGCCACGTTGCCTCGGCGCAGCCCGACAAACAGGCAGACGGTCCAGAACAGGCGCCACGGCTCGGGCTCATCGGCCAGGGCGCGCAGAAACGTGGGCAATTCGCCGGGTTGCAGGAAGCGCGCACGACTGGCCACCTTGGGGCGGCGGACGCCAGCGGTGGGAATGTCGCCCTTGTAGGCCAGGGCATCGTCCCTCACGGCGGCGTGATACATGGCCGACAGGACCGCGCAGGCATGGCGCCCGGCGCCGTTGCCCCCCGTTTTGCGTACTGGCCTGCCGTTCTTGTCCTTGAGCGGTTCGCCCGCCTCCACCACGGCATCGGCCATGGCCTGCACATCGCTACGCTTGATTGCAGACAGCCGCTTGGAGCCCAGGGCCGGCAGCAGATGCAGACGCCAGGAATCCCCATAGCGGCGGCGGGTGGACGCGCGGACGGTCGGCAGATGGTGGCGACTGAACCAATCCCACAACTCGGCCAAGGTCGATTCCTCACGGATCGAACGCCGGGCCTCGGCAGCGGCCACCGGGTCAGCGGCCACACCCTTGGCCTCCCGGTCGCCTCGGACCTTGGCGCGCGCAGCCTCCACAGTCAGGGCGGGCCACGTCCCCAGCCGTAGCTCGACCGGCCGGCCGTTGTCTTTTGCGTAGAAGATGAAGGCGCGGGTCGAGCCCATGACGCGCAGACCCAGCCCAGGACACGCAGAGTCACGGTAGCGGATCTTCACCCCAGGCGCCGGGTCGGAGATCGCCCGCACCCTGGCCTCAGTGAAGGGGAAGCGGGTTTCTGAGTCGCTGGCCATGTGCCTCCTGTGCCTACCCTGTGCCTACCCTATGCCTACCCGAGAGGGTGATTTAGGGGGTCCAGTGGAGTCCTGGGGTAGGCACAGAATGCCATGCCTACCACTTAAAGCAAGACAGGATAACACTCAGGAGTCGTCAGCAGTCTGAGGGATATGGTGTCTGGATGGTCCTACGGATCTGAGGGTTGAAGGTTCGAGTCCTTCCCTGCGCGCCAATATAAACCCCGCAAAGCCAAGGCTTTGCGGGGTTCGTCTTTTTTGGGCTCGAGCCCATTTCTATGACACAATGCCGCACTCGGGGGTCAGCCTAGGCCCCTCGTGCCCGCGCCACGGGCTGCGTAGCCCCGTCAACCGCAGCGATGATCGGGCTGGCTGGAGGCGTCGCAGCCAGCCAGCCACTGGCATAGGCGTCGGCGGCGGCAATGAGCCGCTGACGAGCCGACAGCGCCGTCGGCGAATCGAGCAGCGTCCGATACCGTTGTTCGCGGATCATAACCATCAGGACCGTGACGACCTGTCGAGGCCCGAGCAAACGATCGCGGTCGAAGCCGGTGGCCAGGTCGTGGAAGAGGCGCCGGACGTCGTACTCGGTCGCGTGCTCATGATATATTTGGCGTGGTTGTCGTCAGCCCCGTCGCGTCCGACGGCGGCGTTCAGGTGGAGGTCAGCGGCGATCACATAGTCGACCCCGTCAGCGCAGTGGTGGTGCGCTGCTGGCGATCCTCGTCGGTCATGCGGCTCTCGCCGTCGCGGATGCGCTCGGGCACCACGCCGCCGACCTCATTGCGGCGGAAGCTGGTGAACTTGATTGGATTCAGCACCCGGATCTCGCGTACCTCCCAGCGGATGCGCGACTTCCACAGCACCGCCTCGAACAGGGCGCGCGCCGCCGAGGGCGTGATCCAGGGATAGCTGGGGCGCTCAACCGCAAATTCGGGCCGACTGAAGCAGGCCAGGGGACCAGTAACGCGCAGATGCAGGCGGGGCGGAGTCTCGGTCATGATGATCCTGGACGGTAGGAGGGCGGCGGCCTGCATGCACTGCTCGTTGCACCTACGGCGTGAGCAGGTTCCGCAGGCGTAGACCAGGGTATTTGGCGAAACCGCCATCGCAGGTCCACCACTCGGCGTCGTGTTCGATCGCCAGGGCGGCATACCAGGCGTCCATCATCCCGGCCCCCGACAGGCGGAAGTCGGTGACGAACTGGCGGAACAACGGCCAGTGACGGATGCCGGGCTCGACCGCCTCGGCCCGACCCGCAAGGTCGAGGTGGGCGAGAAAGGCGAAGGCCTGCGCGGTCGCCATCGGTGGATTGAATACCCGCGGGTGGGTACAGATGCGGACCATGCCCGCCTTGATGACGGCGCTCGATCCAACGATCTCGCCGCCGGCGACGGCGGCCTGTACCGCGTCGAGACAGACCCGGTGGTGCTCGGCAGCTTCGATCGCCGCGTTCACCAATACGTTCACATCGCACAAAATCACGGTGTCTCCGTCAGATCCATGAGGGCGCTGGTGCGGGTCAGGTCCACCCCTGGCACCGGCCTGGCCTGGCTACAGACAGGCCAGTCGGCCACGGCCTGCTGCCGCTCCTGCCGGCGCGCGCTGACGAGGAAGCGGATGCTGTCCTCGACCACCGCCTTGAGCGAGGTGTGCTGCTCGGCCGCGATCTGCTTGGCCTCGATCAGCAACGTGTCGTTGATGTCCAATGTGGTTCGCATGGCATATTTATGCTGTGTTATTTTGGTGTGTCAAAGCACAGGTTGAGAGACATCCAGCGCCTGCGTCGCTTCGGGAAGTGGCTCCTCGACGCCGGCAAGGTGCTGCGTGATCCGACCGCTGACATCCACCTGATCACCTTTCGAAACGAGGGAGATGCCGTATTGATTGATAGTGAGTTGCCTTACAACGATGAGTTCATGGCTAATCTTTAGACAAAGGCATTGGATGATCGTAAACCTCCGATGATACCCCGAAGTATAGTTGCCCAATAAGCCGATTCACCGAAGCCGGCCGCGGGGCCGCGGGGGCGAGGTCGCGTCAATTAGACACGATAGTGACTTGGCATGACACACGCTCCAGTGTTGGCATGATCGATCCCAACGCTCTCACCGAGGCCAGCCGCCACGCTGTCGTCGCCGCCACTGCGCTGGCCACCCGCCTGGGCCATGCCCAAGTCGACCCCGTGCATCTTGCTGCCGCCCTGTTGGAACCGGCTGATGGATTGCCGCGTCGCCTAGTTGACAAAACCGGGAGCGATCCGATCGCCCTGGCCGAGGAGTTCACCAAGGCGATCGAGGCCATTCCGCGCCAGACCCCCGCGCCGCCACAGCCGCCCTTCGGCAACGAGGCTGTGCAAGTGCTGCAGGCGGCGATCACCGTGGGCAGCAAGGCCGGTGACGGCAAGCTCGCCGTCGACCGCCTGTTTCTCGCCTTGTTGGAGTCGCGGGCAGTCGCACGCGTGGCGGCCCTTCATCAGGTGACCAAGGCCGGACTGGCCAAGGCGATGAGCGACCTGCGCCAAGGACGGACCGTCGACAACGACAGCGGCGAAGGGCAGTTCGACGCGCTCGCCAAGTACGGTCGCGATCTGGTCGAGGCGGCGCGTGCGGGAAAACTCGATCCAGTGATCGGCCGTGACGATGAGATCCGCCGCGTCGTGCAGGTGCTATCGCGCCGGACCAAGAACAACCCGGTGCTGATTGGCGAACCCGGGGTCGGCAAGACCGCCATCGTCGAGGGGCTGGCCCGTCGCATCGTCGCTGGCGACGTGCCCGACGGCCTCAAAGACCGCCGCATCATCTCCCTCGACATGGGGGCGCTGATCGCTGGCGCCAAGTTTCGCGGCGAGTTCGAGGAGCGCCTCAAGGGCGTGCTCGACGAGGTTAGCGCCGCCGCCGGCAGCGTCATTCTCTTCATCGACGAACTGCATCTGCTGATGGGTGCCGGCAAGACCGATGGCGCGATGGATGCCGCCAATCTGTTGAAGCCCAAGCTGGCGCGCGGCGAGCTGCATTGCATCGGTGCGACAACGCTTGACGAATATCGCAAGCATGTCGAGAAGGATGCCGCCTTCGAGCGTCGCTTCCAACCCGTCCAAGTCGGTGAGCCAAGCATCGTCGACACCATCTCGATCCTGCGCGGCCTTAGTGAACGCTACGAGGCGCATCACGGGGTGCGTATCGCCGATGCCGCGCTGGTCGCGGCGGCCAGCCTCTCGGCGCGCTATATCCAGGACCGCTTTCTGCCCGACAAGGCGATCGATCTGGTCGACGAGGCCTGCGCCAGCGCGCGCGTCGAACTCGACTCGCGACCGGCCGAGATCGACACGCTCGAGCGCCGCAGGCTGCAGTTGGACGTCGAGGCCACCGCCCTGGCCCGCGAGAAGGACACCTCTAGCAAGAGCCGTCTGGCGATCATCCAGGCCGAACTGGGTGAGGTGCGTGAACGCCTCGCCGCGCTCAGTGGTCGTTGGGAAGCCGAGAAGAAACAGGTCCAGGGCTCGGCCGAAGCCCGCCGTAAACTGGAGGAGGCACGCCAGGAGATGGCCGCCGCCGAGCGCCGCTACGACCTGGCCAAGGTTGCCGAGCTGAAGTACGGCGTCATTCCCGAGCTGGAAAAACAGGTCGCTGCAACGCCCGCCAGTGATCGCATGGTGTCCGAGACGGTCGGCGTTGACGACATCGCCCGGGTCGTCGCACGCTGGACCGGCATCCCGGCCGAGAAGCTCGGTGAGAGCGAGAAGCAGCGGCTGCTCAAGTTGTCTGAGCGCCTGAGCGCTCGCGTGGTCGGCCAGGAGGAGGCGGTCGAGGCGGTGGCCGGCGCGGTGCTGCGCTCGCGCGCCGGACTATCGGACCGCCGCCAGCCGCTTGGCAGCTTCCTGTTCCTGGGACCCACCGGCGTTGGCAAGACCGAGACTGCCAAGGCGCTGGCCCGCGAGCTGTTTGACGACGAGACACATCTCGTCCGTCTCGACATGAGCGAGTACATGGAGGCGCACAGCGTTTCGCGCCTGATCGGCGCGCCTCCCGGCTACGTCGGCTATGACGAGGGTGGTCAGCTGACCGAGGCTGTACGTCGACGGCCGTACAGCGTCATCCTGCTCGACGAGGTCGAGAAGGCCCATCCGCAGGTGTGGAACACCTTTCTACAAGTGTTCGACGACGGACGTCTGACCGACGGCCAGGGTCGCACTGTCGATTTCACCAACGCGGTAGTGATCATGACCAGCAACCTCGGTTCGGCGGCGATCCACGCCGGCACCACCGCCGGCGGCGACTTCGCTCCCGGCACGCGCGAGGCGGTGATGGAGGTAGTGCGCCAGCACTTCCGCCCGGAATTCCTCAACCGCCTGAGCGACATCGTGGTGTTCCGCCCGCTCCAGCGCACACACATCCGTACCATCGTCACGGCGCAGGTGGCGCGGATCGCCGAACGCCTAGTCGACCGGCGCATCCGCTTGGTGCTGACCGACGCCGCCCAGGCGCGCGCGGCCGAGGCTGGTTTCGATCCGCTGTACGGGGCCCGGCCGCTACGCCGCTGGCTGGAGCGCCATCTGGTCAATCCGCTGTCGCTCAAACTGGTCGCCGGCGAGATCGCCGACGGTAGCGAGGTGCAGGTCGACGCCGACAGTGGCGTGGGACTGCTCATCAGGTAGGTGGGCTTCAGCCCACGGGCCCTCAGGCGTGGATGACGCGCCCGAGGCAGTCGAGCGCCGCTTCTTTGACGGCTTCGCCATGGGTCGGATGCGCCACACAGGTCCGCGCAATGTCCTCGCTGGATCCACCGTAGACCATGTGGGCGGCGATAGCCGCGATCAGATCGGCGGCGCGCTGGCCAATAATGGCAGCGCCCAACACGCGGTCGGTTTTGGCGTCGGCGATGATCTTGACGAATCCATCGGTGGCGCCGGCAGCCCGCGCCCGGCCGTTGGCCAGGAAGGGGAACCGGCCAACCCGGACGGTCATACCGCGCTTGGTGCAGTCGGCCTCGGTCAGGCCGATGCTCGCCACTTCGGGTTCGGTGTAGACGACGTTGGGGATCAGGTTGTGGTCGACGTGGGCCTTCTGGCCGGCGATCAGTTCCGCCACCGCGACGCCTTCCTCCTCGGCCTTGTGCGCCAGCATCGGCCCGTCGACCAAGTCGCCGATCGCCCACACGCCGGGCAAGTTGGTCCGGAAACTGGCGTCGACCTTCACCCGCTTGCGCTCCGTCAGCTGCACACCGGCACCCTCCAAGCCGGCACCGTCGATGCACGGGCGGCGTCCGACCGCGACCAGCACACGGTCAGCGGTCCAGCTCTGCGCTGAACCGTCCTTGGCCGTGCCGCTGAGCACGACTTCATGGTCCTGGCGCACGGCGCCGGTGACCTTGGCTTCGAAGATGAACTGCAGGCCCTGCTTCTCCATCGTCTTCTGGAAGGCCTTGGCGACATCACCGTCAAGGAACGGGCAGATCTGCGGCAGCGCCTCGACCACCGTCACCTGACTGCCCAGGCGGCTCCACACGCTGCCCAGTTCCAGACCGATCACGCCGCCGCCGACCACCACCAGACGCTTGGGCACCTCGGGGAAGGCGATGGCGTGGTCGCTGGAGACGATGCGATCGCCGTCGAACTTCAGGAACGGCAGTTCGATCGGCACCGAGCCCATTGCTAATACGACGTGGGACGCGTCATGCTCGGCCGCGCTGCCGTCGGCAGCGGTGACGCGAACCTTGCCCGGACCGAGCAGCTCGCCGCTACCGGCCAGAATATCGACCTTGTGCTTACGCATCAGGCCCGAGATGCCGCCTACCAGGGTGTCGACCACGCCGACCTTGCGCTTCATCATCTGACTGACGTCGATGCTCGGGGTGACCGCGATGCCGTGCTCGGCAAAGTGCTTCCGCGCCTCGAAGAAGCGCTCAGACGTGTCGAGTAATGCCTTCGACGGGATGCAGCCGACATTCAGGCAGGTGCCGCCAAGGCGTGGCTTGCCGCCCTCGGCTCCGCGCTTCTCGACGATCGCGACCTTCTTGCCGAGCTGCGCCGCGCGAATCGCGCAGACATAACCGCCGGGTCCGGCGCCGATGATGATAACGTCGTAGGAGGCCATGACTCAGACCCCCAGCAGCATGCGTTCGGGCGATTCGACGAGGTCCTTCACGCGGACGAGGAATCCAACGGCCTCGGAGCCATCGACGATGCGGTGATCGTAGCTGAGAGCGACGTACATCATCGGGCGGATGACAACCTGACCGTCGACCGCGATCGGCCGGTCCTTGATCGTGTGCATGCCCAGGATGCCACTTTGCGGGGCGTTGAGGATCGGCGTGCTCATCAGCGAGCCGTAGGTGCCGCCATTGGTGATGGTGAAGGTGCCGCCCTGCATGTCGTCGAGCGACAGCTTGCCATCCTTGGCCTTGCCGGCGTAGCCCTTGATCGCCTTTTCGATGTCGGCGAAGCCCAAGTTCTGGGCATTGCGCAGCACCGGTACGACCAGGCCCTTTTCGGTGCCGACCGCGATGCCGAGGTGGATGCCGCTGGGCGTGACGATGTCCTGGCCATCGATCTGCGAATTGATCAGCGGGTACTTGCGCAGCGCGTGGACCACGGCGGTGGCGAAGATCGACATGAAGCCGAGGCCGGTGCCGTGCGCCTTCTCGAAGGTCTCCTTCCATTTCTTGCGCATGCCCATCGCCGCCGACATGTCGATCTCATTGAAGGTGGTCAGGATCGCGGCGGTGCGCTGGGCCTGGACCAGGCGCTGAGCGATGCGCTGGCGGATCGGGGTCATCCGCTTGCGGGTGACGACGCCACCGTCCTTGGTCTGCACGCCGGTTTCCGCAGGCTGTGCAGGCGGAGGCGTGGCGACAGGAGTCGGGGTCGCGGTGGAGGCGGAGGCGGCGGAGGCGGGCAGCAGATCGCCTTTGGTGATGCGGCCATCCTTGCCGGTGCCCTTCACCGTGGCGGGATCGACGCCGCTCTCGGCGAGCATCTTTTGTGCTGCCGGGCCTGGCTGGCCTCCCGATCGGGCTGCGCTCGGGGCCGCGGTGGATGCTGCTGGGCTCGGGGCCGCCGGTGCCCCGCCGGGTTCGATCACCGCTGCGACCGCGCCGATCTTGATGGTCGCACCCTCGGCGGCCTTGCGCCGCAGGACGCCAGCAACGCCGGCCTGGATCTCGGTGGTGATCTTGTCGGTCTCCAATTCCAGAATCGGCGTGCTGTCAGCGACGCTGGCACCGTCGGCGACCAGCCACTTGGAGATGACGCCTTCGGTGATCGATTCGCCGAGGGCTGGGATGAGGACATTGTGCATGGGATGTGGTCCGGATCAGTGAGGGTGGGAGTCGGGGAGAGGCGCAGCGGCTACCGCTGCGCCTACTCAGCCGGCCTAATGCTTCGCCTTCGTCACCTTCTTCGCGGTGACGCCGAGCGCGCTGCTGATCAGCGCCTCCTGTTCGATGGCGAACAGCAACGCGCTGCCCGGGGCGGGGCTGGCGGCGGCTTCTCGACCTGCGTACTGCACCTTGCGACCGGCGATGCGCTCAAGGTAGGGCGCAATGAACGACCAGGCGCCCATGTTCTGCGGCTCATCCTGGCACCACACCAGTTCGGCTTTGGCATATGGCGTGAGGATCTCGACCAGGCGTGCCTCATGCAGCGGATACAACTGCTCGATGCGAACCAGCGCGATATCGTCTCGTCCTTCCTCGGTGCGCCGCTCGGCAAGTTCGTGGTGGACCTTGCCGGTAGTCAAGACGACACGCCGGGCCTTGCTGCCGGACACCGTCGGATCGCCGATGATCTCCTGGAATCGTCCCTTGACGAAGTCGTCGAAGTCACTGGAGGCCGCCTTCGAACGCAGATGGCCCTTGGGCGTCATCAGGATCAGCGGCTTCCTGACCTTGCGGTGCATCTGCCGGCGCAGGACGTGGAAGTGCTGGGCTGAGGTCGTGCAGTTGGCGACCTGCATGTTGTTGTCGCCACACAACTGCAGGAACCGTTCAAGTCGGGCCGAACTGTGTTCGGGACCCTGGCCTTCCTGACCGTGCGGCAGCATCATGACGAGGCCTGACAGACGGCCCCACTTCGATTCGGCCGAGGACAGGAACTGGTCAATGATGACCTGCGCGCCGTTAGCAAAATCGCCGAACTGCGCTTCCCAGGCAATCAGCATGTTCGGCTCGGCCAGCGAGTAGCCGTAGTCGAAGCCGAGCACTGCCGCTTCGGACAGCGGCGAATCGTAAACGCACAGCTTGGCCTGGTTGCTGGTGATGTGCAGCAGTGGGCAATAGCGGGTGAGGGTGTTGGCGTCGTACCAGTAGAGGTGGCGCTGGCTGAACGTGCCGCGGCGGCAGTCCTGGCCCGAGAGGCGGGCGGGGATGCCTTCGGTCAGCAGGGTGCCGAACGCGATGACTTCGCCGGTGGCCCAGTCAATGCGTCCGCGCGTGGCGATCAGCTTGGCGCGGTCTTCGGTCAGGCGCTTGATCTTCGGATGGATCGCGAAGTCGGCAGGCCAGGTCGACAGGGCGCTGCCGATCTGGTCGAGCACGGCGGTAGTCACGCCGGTCTCGACCGGGTCGTGGGTGTATTCGTTGGTCTTGCCTGCCCAGGCGCCGGTCCTCTGGCCGCGACGCAGGCGGGCGGGCTTGGCCTTAATCGTGGTCAGGGCGTCTGACAGCTGGTTCTGCATGATGGTGGCGATCGCATCCACCTCTTCTTGCGTGATCTCCTTGCGCTCCAGCAGGCGCTTGGCGTAGGCGGCGCGTACGCGCTCCTGCTGCGCGATCTTCGCGTACATGGTTGGCTGGGTGAAATTGGGCTCGTCGCTTTCGTTGTGGCCCCAGCGACGGTAGCAGACGATGTCGATGAACACGTCGCGCTTGAACTTCTGGCGGTATTCCAGGGCCATGCGTGCGACATGCACGACGGCTTCCGGATCGTCGCCGTTGACGTGGAAGATGGGCGCCTCAACCATCTTCGCCAGATCGGTGCAGTAGGGCGTTGAACGCGAGTCGGTCGGCAGGGTGGTGAAGCCGATCTGGTTGTTGATGACGATATGGATGGTGCCGCCGACGGTGTAGCCTTCCAACTGGCACAGCTGCAGCGTCTCCATGACCAGGCCCTGGCCGGCGATCGCGGCGTCGCCATGGATCAGGATCGGGACCGCCGCATCGCGGGTTTTTGAGTCGCCGAGCTGTCGCTGCTTGCCGCGCACGCGGCCGAGCACCACCGGATTGACCGCCTCCAGGTGACTGGGATTGGCGGCCAGCAGCAGGTAGACGCGTTCGCCCTTGGCGGTCAGGTGCTCGGAGGCGAAGCCCATGTGGTACTTCACATCGCCGTCGCCCTGCAGCTCGGAGATCTCGTAACCGCTTTCGAACTCGGTGAAGATTTCTTCGTAGGTCTTGTTCAGGGTGTTGCACAGCACGTTGAGGCGACCGCGATGGGCCATCGCCAACATCAGATTCTGGATCTTCAGGCTTGGGCAGTATTCGATGATCGCATCTAGGGCGGGGATCAGTGCGTCGCCACCTTCCAGCGAGAAGCGCTTCTGGCCAAGGAACTTGGTGTGGATGAACGTCTCCAGGGTTTCTGCCTGCGACAACTTCAGCAGTACCCGGCGCTTGTCATCACGGGTCAGCTGCGGTTGGTTACCGTTGCGCTCGATCTCCTCGCGCACCCAACGGCGGCGTTCGCGATCCTGGATGTGCTGGTACTCGACGCCGATATGGCCGCAGTAGGTCTGGTCGAGCCAAGCGATGATGTCCTTCAGCTTCAGCCGGGCTGGCACGCCGAGGATGTTGTGGGCGAACTCGCGTTCGAGGTCGTCTTGCGAGATGCCGTAGGTGTCGAGGCCGAGCAGCGGGTTGGTCTGCCGGTTATTGATGTCCAGCGGGTCGAGCTTGCAGATGGTGTGGCCGATGTCGCGGTAGGCGTAGATCAGTCCGTCGACCCGCTGCTGATCGCCGCGCCCGGGTTTGGCCGGGAACTCCAGCAGGTTGGTGTCCTCGACTGACGAACTGCTCGGGGCGGTGGAGCGCAAGACGGCCTCTTCGCCATCGGCGGTCTCAGCTGGCCGAGCGAAGCCCAGCTCGAAGCCTTGGAAGAACAGCTGCCAGTCGGCCCCGACGCTGGTGGGATCGGCCTTCCAGGCGACATAGAGCTGTTCGACGAGGGCGGCGTTGGCTTGGCTGGACGGATCGGCGGTGGTGGTCATTGGCAGGGTTCCGGGGGCGCAGTTGCGTGCGACAACGTGGAAGATGTCTCGTGTGAAGACGTGTGCGCTATGTTGCGTGAAGGTTTGTGCGAAAGGTTTGTGCGAAAGGTTTGTGCGAAGACTTGTGCGAAGGCTTGTGCGAAAGTCGAGATCGCTTCGCTCTTGCTTGTCTACGCTGGGAATGGCCAGCAATGCAGCGATTCAGCAATTCCAGAAGTACGCACAATAGATTGTGCGGCATGATGTATGGCGCAGCAAGGTTGCTACACCGGACAGCGCATGAAGGAACCAGGCCAGCCACGTACCGATCCGGATCGCTGGTGGCTGCTGCCGACCGGCCTGCTCGTCGTCGGTCTGCTACTCAATATCCCATTCTGGGTCACCGATCTGGACCTGCGAGTCGCACGGGCCATCGCTGCCTGGAACGAGGCCGCCGGAAGACAGCAGCAGGATCGCTGGTGGTGGCTAGTGCCGTACTACGTGCCGACGGCGCTGGTTGTGGGGCTCATCCTGGGTGGCCTGTATGGCATTGCTCGTGGTTGGCGGCAACCGTCGTCAGCACTGCTGCGACCAGGGCTGTACGTGCTACTCGTGCTTGGCCTCGGCTGTGGACTGTTGGTCAATGTCGTCCTCAAGGACCAATGGGGTCGACCACGACCGCGTCAGGTGGTCGAATTCGGCGGCACCATGGCCTATCTGCCGCCATGGCAGCTGGGTGTGCCCGGTAGCGGCAAGAGCTTCCCGAGCGGACACGTCGCTGTTCCGGCGGCCTGCACCTGCCTGTGGCTGCTGTGGCGTCGTCGTCGGCCGACACTCGCCCGCTGGTGCCTGGTTGGCAGTCTGGCTCTGGCTGCCTGGGTCGGGGTCGCGCGTATGCTTGCCCAGGGTCACTGGTTATCCGATGTGCTGTGGGCAACGGTGCTGATGTTTGCCGTCGCTGCGGTGCTCCATCGGCTGCTGCTGTACAAGCTGCCGTCTGAACCGAGTGCCTGAACCCTCAGCGGCGCAGTTGCGACGGCGGCACACCGTGGTGACGGCGGAATGCGGTGGAGAATGCAAATGCGTTGTCGTAGCCGACTGCGCGGGCGACGTCGCCAACATTGCGTCCGCTGCTGCCGAGCAGGGCGGCGGCCCGACGCATACGCAATCGCGTGAGATGCTGCATCGGACTCGCACCAAGATGGCGGACGCACAGGCGGCGCAGCTGCTCGGTACCAATGCCGGCATGGCGGGCGAGATCGCCCAGGGTCCAGTGATGACCGAGGTCAGCGTCGACCTCTTCCCACAGCCGCCACAGGCGCTGATCGACCCGGATCGGGGACAGCTGGCGGTGCACTAGGGCGACCACCACATCGGCCCACAGACTGGTCACCGTCGGATCAGCTGCACCGAGATGCTCGCGGTGCAGGTTGAGGATGGCGTCGTGCAGCGGTCGACCGTCGCCTTCGACAACGGTCGGTTGCTCGCCGGCGACCATGCGAGCGTCATTGCTGTCAACCAGAATGGCCCAGGCCAGCAGCCACTCGTAGCCGGGCAGGCAGCGGTAGGCGTGGGTGGTCGCAGGCGGGGTGATGTAGCCCTCGCCCGATGCCAGTGGACGCCACTCCCCGTCCTGCCAGCAGGTTCCCCCGGGACTCAGGCTGATCAGCAGTTGGCTGCGATCCCAGGAGTGGCGCACGAAGCTGAAGCCGGTGCGGGCCAAGGACACCCCGCAGAGCTCGATCTGTGCGTTAAACAGAGCTGGAATCGTATTACCCGGGACCAGCCATTCACGTGTGTCCGCGCCCACCGAGTGGGTTTCACAAAGGTTGACGGGGATCGCACCCATGGCTTGCGATTATCTCCTCTGGTAGGCTGGACGCAACGGAGCCCGCCATGACCAGCCGCCGCCTGCCTGCCTACCCGCTCATCACCTGCGATCCTGGATTCAGCATCTGGTCGCGCTCCGACCTGCTGACCGACGCCTGGCCGAGCCACTGGACCGGCTACGTGCGTGGTAGCTGCATCATGGCACGGGTCGACGGCGTGGCATATGCGGTGATGGGGCCCTGTGCCGAGCGCAAGGCCGAGCAGCGTTCCCGCCAGATCCTGCCGACCCGCTCAATCTACGTTATGCAGGCCGGCCCGGTCGAGCTGACCGTCACCTTCCTGAATCCGCTGCTGCCCGAGGATCTCGATATGCTCAGCCGGCCACTCGCATACGTCATCCTCGGCGCGCGGGTGACGGACAGCAAACAGCACACCGTGCAGGTGTACATGGATGTCGGTGGGGAATGGGCGACCGACACTGGCGAGCAGGACGTGGTGTGGGCTCGCCCGCGGGTCAAGGGCATCGACTGCATGAAGATCGGCACCGCCAGCCAACGCGTGCTGACGCGCAGTGGCGACAACATCCGCACCGACTGGGGCCACTGCTGGCTCGCCGTCGCCGCCGATGGCCGCCAGCAGACCACGGTGCAGCCCGATCCCGAGATGCGCGCCGGCTGGGCGGCGAACGGACGTCTGGCCGACGAGGACGACCAGAACATGCCGCGCTCGGCCTTCATGAACTATCCGAAGATGGGCGCCGCGATCGACCTGGGAGCGATCGCTAGCAAAACCGTCGAAGGTACCTTCATCGTCGCCTATGAGGACATCTGGGCGCTGGAATTCATGCAGCGCCGCATCCGCCCCTACTGGCAGCGCGCGGGCATGGACTTCGCAGGCCTGCTCAAGGACGCCATCGCCCGCCAGGCCACGCTGCGCGCGCGCTGCGAGGCGTTCGATGCTGATCTGCTGGCGCGCTGCGAGGCGGCCGGCGGCGCCGACTACCGCGATCTGTGTGCCGCTTCGTACCGTCAGGCGGTCGCAGCGCACAAGCTTGGCGTCGATTTCGACGGCAGCCCGCTGTTCTTCTCCAAGGAAAACTTCTCCAACGGTTGCATCGCCACGGTCGACGTGACGTATCCCTCGGCTCCGCTGTTCCTGCTGGTCAACCCGACTCTCCTCGAAGGTATGGTCACACCGGTGCTGCAGTACGCTGGCAGCCCGCGCTGGAAGTTCCCCTTCGCACCGCATGACCTCGGCTGCTTTCCGCTGGCCAACGGCCAAGTCTACGGCGGCGGCGAAGCCACCGAGCGCGATCAGATGCCGGTCGAGGAGTGCGGCAACATGCTGCTGCTCGTCGCCGCCATCTGCCAGGTGCGCGGATCCGCCACTTACGCGGGTGGATTCTGGAAACAAATCGCGCAATGGGCCGGCTATCTGCAGGAGAAGGGCCTGGATCCCGACAACCAGCTGTGCACCGACGACTTCGCCGGTCACTTGACGCACAACACCAACTTGTCGATCAAAGCGATCCTCGGCCTTGGCGCCGCGGCCAAGCTCGCCGGCCAGCTCGGCCATGCCGGCGAATCCGCCAGCTGGCGCACCGCTGCCGAGGGCATGGCGAAGCAATGGCTGTCGATGGCAGCCGACGGTGCGAGCTATCGCCTGACTTTCGACAAACCCGGCAGCTGGAGCCAGAAGTACAATCTGGTGTGGGACAAGCTGCTGGCCCTGGGCCTATTCCCTCTTTCAGTCGCCCGAGCCGAGATCGCCTCGTACCTCAAACGCCAGAACCGCTACGGCCTGCCGCTCGACAGCCGCAAGACCTACAGCAAGAACGACTGGATCCTGTGGACCGCCTCAATGGCCGAGCGGCATGAGGATTTCCAGGCCTTGCTGCAGCCGGTGATGCATTGGCTCGAAGAGGCTCCGGACCGCGTGCCGATGACCGACTGGTACGATACGGTCAGCGGCAAGCAGGAGGGATTCCAGGCCCGCAGCGTGGTCGGCGGCATGTTCATCCAGGCGATGGCAGCGAGCCCAGCGTTCTCCACGAAGGCGGCAAAGGCGTAGTCCCCACTTCAACTGGATGATTATGCCGTCACGGTTTATGAGCCTGCGACGAAAGCGAGCTGCGACAAAGCCCGTGGGGGTGCCGAGCAGCACTACAATGTATGGCGTTGCTTCGAGACGCGGCGCGGTTGACGCCGAGGGACGTGCTGGGCCTTGAGCGACCGACGCAGCTGATCTCGCGCAGGTCAAACGGGCCTATGCCCGGCAGCTGAAACAGCATCGCCCGGACCGCGATCCCGAGGGCTTCCGCCGCGTCCGTGACGCCTACGAGGCCCTCAGCGGCCCATTTGTGAATTCCAGAAATTCTTGCCGGAAAGTTCCAGATATTCTTGCCGGGTGCCGGAGGGTGTCGCGGGCTGGTTTTGGTGCAAGTGGTCGGGCGACGCTCGGGCGGTGACTTGGGGGACTCTGTCCCCCGACCCCTGGGATTTTCCGCATTGGTGCCAATCCGGCGTGGGGTGAGGCAAGGAAAAGGCCGGGCGGATGTCCGCCCGGCCTTCGCCGTCTTGGCCCCTGGTTTGGCGCTCAGGTCGCATCCCTGCGTTGCCCTATCCTCCATCCAGGTCGTTGGGCATCGTTGCCGGAATTCCAGGAATCGCCAGGGTAGTGGCAGCGCCTGAAGCGCCTGAGCAATGATCGGTCTGTGCAATTCCTGGAATTGGTCACGGTGTCGTGGTGATGGCGACTAGGTCGCCGTCGTGGTTGCGGGTTCTCCAGGATCGCCCGGCGAGTTCGATGTGGGTGCCGTGTTCCAGGATGCGGTCGAGGATGGCCTCGGCGAGGTGGCGGTCGTGGAGGACGTCGCCCCATTCGCGCAGCGGTTTGTTGGTGGTGAAGATCATGGGCTTCTTGCGGTGGCAGCGGCCGTCGATGACGCCGTAGAGGACGTTGGCGGCATTGTTGGCGTGCTGGAGGTAGCCGACCTCGTCGATGATCAGAACGTCGGGTTGGAGATAGACGTCGGTGGCTTCGCGCAGTCGGCCGTCCTTGGCCGCTGCGGCGAGATCGTCGATGAGGCTGGTGGCTCCGATGAACAACGCGTTGCGGCCATGCTGGATCGCTTTGTAGGAGATGGCGATGGCGAGGTGCGTTTTCCCCAGCCCCGGTCTGCCTTCCAGAATCAGGTGTCGTCCGTTGGCGACGAAATCCGGATCGAGGAAGGGGCCGAGTTGGCTGCGTTTGAGGGAGGATTGGAAGATGAAGTCGAACTCCTCGATGGTCTTCAGGTAGGGGAAACGCGCGAGGCTGGCCGCGCGCTGGATGCGCGTGGTTTCGCGGTGTGCGACTTCTTCCGCGATGATCGCGGCGAGGAAGTCGCGGTGTGACCAGCTCTCGGCCGCAGCGCGTTCGATGAAACGCGGCAGCACGTTGGCCACGGTGGGCAGGCGCACGCGCTTGAGCATGGCGAGCAGGTCGATGTCGGCGGGGTGCATCAGCCAACCCCTTTCAGACGACGGGCGACGCCATCGTACGAATACGCACGTCCACGGCCCGCCTCGACCATGGCGGCCAGCAGGTCGGCGTGGCCATGGCGCTGATAGAGATCGAACAACCGATGGATGTCCCGGTACCAGCCATTGCCGAACGTGCCCATGATCAGGCGGTCGAGGAACTGCTGGGCTTCGGGGCCCAGCTCCAACAGGCACTGCCGTTTGAAGTAGGTTTGCTTGCGTTCGGCGGTGATCACCGTCGCCATCGCCAAGCTGTGCTCGGGCAGACGGCGGATCTCGTTGGTGTAGTCCTCGCGCACATGCTCGCAGCGGGATTTGCCCACCTCGATCAGGATGCGCGTGGCCAAGACGGAGAGCGTCGCCGGTGCGCCCAGATACCGCGGATCCACCGAGTAGCCGGTGCCACGCAAGCGCACCGAACCGGTGGGCGACACCACCACCGTCTCCAACATCGGGTAGTCAGCGGCGCTCCACGGAACCGGGCGGACGTTGAGGCGCGGCAACTCCTGCTCACGCCGCACCACCGGGATCTCGCCCGTGGCATCGCAGGGACGCTCGTGATTGATGCGCTGGAGCCACTCTGCCAGTTGTCGCAACACGTCTGCGCGATCAGCGAACTTGTAGGCCAAGAAGAAATTCTTCTTCACGAACCCGACCAGGTTCTCCACCGCGCCCTTCTGGTTCGCCCGCCGTGGCGTGCACGGCTCGACCAGGACATTGAACTCCGCCACCAAGTGCCGCAGATCGCGGTGGAGCACGCTGCCGCCGCCCGGCTTGTCGACCCACACCGTTTTCGGATTGTCGTAGACCCACTGCTTGGGCGCTCCGCCGAACGCCTGGAGACACGCCACCGTCGCCCGCACCAGCGACTCCGACTTCTGGTCCGGCGTCACCGCCACATGCTTGAAGCGCGAGAATTTCAGGCAGCCGGCGAAGAACGTGAACTGCTCGGTCGCTCCGTCAGCGCAGACCACCTCCACCACCCCGAAATCGAACTGCGCAAACTCCCCAGGCAGACCATCGAAGCGCACCAGCGGCTCCACCGGCACCGCCGCCGGACGCAAACGCTTCACCAGCGTGAAGAACGCAGAATCGCCACCCGTGTACCCCCACGACCGCGCTTGGCGCAGGATCTCCGCCGTCGGCACGCTGGGCCGATCCATCAGCAGGGCGACGGCGCGCTCAGCATAAGGTGCCGTCTTCGACGGCGCTCCGGGACCGCGCACCGCGCGCTGGTCGCCAGCCACCTCCACAGGACTGGGCGGAGGCTCAGCCAGGACGTTGCGCACCGTCCGTTCGCAGCAGTCGCTCAGGCGCGCGATCTCGTGATGGGGAAGGCCGGTTTCGGCGTAATGATGGATCTTCAGACGCGACATGATGGCGATCACTTGCTGGCCTCCTGCGGTGGCAGGAACCTACCACCCAGGGCCAAGAGGCCGTCACGCCGCCGGGGGGAGGACCCGGCAAGAATATCTGGAACTCAGGCGGCAAGAATTTCTGGAATCCACACCATTCAGCCACATTATTCTGGCTCTACCTGATGATGACGCCGGACAGCCTGGCGAGCCGACCCCGGCTTCTGCGCCAGTATCGACCTCGGGCGCTCGACGCTCCGACGCTTGACGGGACGAGTGCGGAGCAGGCAGCTATCGTATCGTAACCCCACCGATCACCGAGCGCCGCCTGAACACCTGGGTCATTGGTCAGCAGCAACCAGCAACTGCGGCATGCCGTGAAACTTCGTGCGACTGCTGGCCATCGAACGGATGCGCAGCATGCACGCGCATAGCGATCTGCTTGAACTGCAGACAGTACACCTCGGTGATGAGCTTGACAGCGCCGTCGTCAGCGCGTTGACCCATGTGGCTCCACACCAAGACGGGTTGCCATCCCCACCTTCGCCCGCACAGCTCACCCATGCCGTAGCACCGCCCGCCTCGACCGCGCAGAGCTGGGCGCTGCCAACCCAGGAGTTGATGCCCGAACAGCCGACGACCTATTGACCTCAGGGTCGCAGCAGGGTGTGCGGGCCGCTGACTTCACTCGGTGGTGCAAAACCCGAAGCGACCATGCGAGCCAGATTACGGTCGCCTGCAGCTTCAGCGGCAGCAGCGAACGAAGCGCGAGCGCGGGCGACCAGCTCGTGGGCTCCGCGCAATTCGGGGCACATGCCTAAGGCACGTTGCGCCTCGGCAATGGCCGCACCCAGCGAGCGGTAGCGGCCTTCCGGGGTGCTCTCGCGTTCGCCGGCTGCGAGATGAGCGACTGAGCGTTCCAGCAACTGATGCGCCTCGGCGGAAGCGCCGGAGGTGTGCAGCCAGGTGCGCAGATCGGTGGCGAAGTCGGTCACGCTGCCGCGATCATCGGCGTCCCACGCAGTAGCCCGCTCGGCCGCCTGGACCAGGCGGAACGGAGCACCGGGCGCACGCACAAGTAGCGGCAGCATCTCGCGACGCGCCGCCATCTTCAGCGACTCCTGGCTGGTCTTCGCTTCGTAGGGGTAATGTCCGCAGAGCATGCGGTAGAGCAGCGTACCGAGCAGGAACAGGTCGATGGTCTCGCCAACCCGGCTGAGATCGCCGGTGGCCACTTCGGGGGCGACGCACATCGGTGTGCCGGCGCACAGACCCTGCGCATCGGGAATCGACGGCGCCAGCCAACGACCTTCGGGGGATGGGCCGAAGGCTGCGGCCAGACCCCAGTCCATCACCCACACTTCACCGTACGATCCGACGAAGACGTTCTCGCCCTTGAGGTCGCGATGGAGCACGCCGCGACTGTGAGCATAGGCCACGGCGTCGCACACCTTGATCAGCACTTCGACATGTTCGGTCAACGGAACCGACTGGTCGCGCAGCCGATGTTCCAAGCTGTGACCGGCCAAACGCTTCATCACCATGAAATCGAGCCCGGCGTCGTAGACCGGTACGATGTGTGGATGTTCAAGTGCGGCGGTGGTCAGGCATTCCTGACGGAAGGCTTCTAGATACGCAGGCTGGGCTTTCTCGGGATGGACCGCCTTGATGGCGACTTCACGGCCGGTCGAACGCTGCCGCACCAGATGCACCACGCCCATGCCACCGGCGCCGATGCGACCCAGCAGCGCGTATGGCTTTTCGCCATCGTTGACTGGGTCGAGCACATCGGCCAAGCGGCGAGCATCTTTGCCCACCGTGTCGATTTGTGGTGCCTGCTGCGGCACCGAACTGCGGCGCTTCAGCCACAACGCACGGGCATTCGCAAGGTGCCCGGCCAAGGCCGGACGGATGCTCATCGTCGGCGGCAATTCAGAGCCGTCGGCGGTGGCAAGGGCGCGAAGCCAATCGGGGGAGGCGGACATCGAACGGTTAGCCTATGGGTGCGCTGCGGTTGGCTATGGGGAGCGTGGACGGGAGCGTGACGAAAGGCCGACCTGGAGAACCGAAGGAACAGAGGCAACAGTCTGCTGGGTTCTGCGGGCCTCATGGTTCACCACGAGAAACGCACACAGCCCAGCGCTTGTGCGCTGGGCTGTGTGACCTGAAAAATCCTGGCAGCGACCTACTTTCCCCTTGCGAGTATCATCGGCTCAGATGGGCTTAACGTCCGTGTTCGGAATGGGAACGGGTGTGACCCCATCGATATGGCCACCAGGAATGGTACATTGTCATGAGCTGCTGCCCCCGTGGGCCCTGCGCGCATTGGCAACGCGGGAATCATGGAGTGGACACGAACGACGACCAAGCCAGTGCTGCGATTAGTACCGGTCAGCTCAGCCCCTTTAGATATACGGGCGTACACCTCCGGCCTATCACCTGGTGGTCTTCCAGGACAGTCATAGGGACAATTCATCTTCGGGTGGGCTTCACGCTTAGATGCTTTCAGCGTTTATCCCGTCCGTACGTAGCTACCCGGCAATGCTCCGAGCGGAACAACCGGTACACCAGAGGTACGTCCAACATAATCCTCTCGTACTAATGCCAGGTCCCGTCAATTGTCCTGCGCCCACAGCGGATAGAAACCAACCTGTCTCACGACGGTTTAAACCCAGCTCGCGTACCGCTTTAAATGGCGAACAGCCATACCCTTGGGACCTTCTCCAGCCCCAGGATGCGATGAGCCGACATCGAGGTGCCA
>JBBQCI010000064.1:0-22981 GCA_038318565.1 Planctomycetota bacterium | reverse complement strand
CACGATGCCCTTGCTGGCCTTGCCCGCAGCGCCCATGACCAGCTGGTCGCCATTGGTGACAGTGACGGCGTCGACCTTGCCGGCTTGGAAGGCCTCCATGGAGGGGCCGTATTCCATCCACACGAACTCGACATCGACGCCAGCCTCCTTGAACCAGCCTTTCTGAATGGCGATCTCCCAGGCGGTCCAGCCCGGCCAGTCAGAATAGGCGACTTTCAGGGACGGTTCACCGGCGGGTAGCGCGGCGAATGCGAGAAGGAGGGAAAGGGTGGTCCTGCATGCTACGGTCATGACAACTCCTGCAGAGTACTCTGCTGGTTGATAAACCGGTCTGCTCGCTTTTCACGCGCCTGCTCATCAAGGCACCGTCCGCCTTGCTGCATCAGCATGCAGTCGCTGCGGCGGACGAAGCTGGTGATGGAGGCAGGTGTGTTCACGCGGTCAGCTATCCGGACCGGGCCGTCCCGGCGATGTAGGTCACGCGCGGGCCGTCCCGCGTGGCCGGCAGCGCGTTTCTGCCGGAAGGATGCGCGTCACGGGCTGGATTCCCGACTGCCCCTCCCTGGCGAATGGCGTGCCAAGCTCGTGACCGAGTCCGCATGGGCGAGCATGAACCCCATGGCCATCATATGGCACGGGCTGTGCATAGAGACTTCCGAGAGCCGCGGCGCCGTGGTGGGGTCGACCAGGAGGGCGGTCGACCGTGCTGTGGCGCTCGGCTTTCATTACCACACACCGGCGGGACGGCCCGTCGGGATCACACGCACGCCGGGACGGCCCGGCAACGGCGAAGCGATGCCGCTCGGACCAGTGCGTTGGAAAAAGCTGATCTGGGAGCAGGTCGCCGACATGCGCGATGCCGGCTCTTATGCCGGCTTCAAATACCAGGAGTGGCCTGACGATCATGCCCATGTCTCCGACAGGAAGATGGCACGGTATCTGAGGCTGTGGTGAGTACGCTAGACTTTGCGTGGCCGCAGCCACAGGATCGCCGCGACGCTGCAGCAGCACAACATCAGCCAGACGTTGTAGAAGGCCTCGCCTACCGTCCACGAGGTAATTGCGAGCAGGTTCAGAGTCGAGGCGACCGCATATACGGTCCAGGCACGGCGGTTCTCGTGCGCGGGATCGCGCCACGACTTGATCCAGGTCGGCACCGTTCCGGCGGCATCGGCCAGGGTATGCAGGATGACGCCGATGCGCGGGTCGCCCGACACTGCCCAGCCAATCAGGCCCAGGGCTGCCAGGCCCAGACAGCCGCGATCCAGCGGACGCCAACCACCTTCGCCGTGACGGATCGAGGCCAGCAGGATGGCGACCGGCCCAATGGCATAGGCCACGCCCAACAGCAGGCTCCAACGGCCTCCAGCCGCGTAGCTGCTAGCCACCGCCAGACTGCCGACCACGGCGTAGACCATCCAGGTTGCGCGATTCGGCCTGGTCTTCCCGCGCAACGTATCGATGACGTAAGGCACCGCCCCGACCAGGGCGAGCACTGCCGCAACCACCGCGATCACTTCGTGCGCCTGCATGGCGCAGGGCTCTAACCGTATGTCCGACGTACTCCACCACGAAACCCTGCTTGGCGGCGACAAGTGCAGCTTCATCTTGCCGCGACACCACGCCCTGACCCTGGTCGCCGGAGGGCCGCGCAGCGCCGTGGCCCTGCTGGCCTTCCGCGCCGGACGTACCCATGAGCGGTACAATATGCCGGACAGTTTGAAAGCGCAGCACACCGCCTTCCTCAGCGCGGGACGTGTCCTGTTGTCCGACATGGGTCGGGTGCTTTTATCAGTGACCAATGACAGCTGCGGTTGGCATGACACCATCAGCGGCCACATGAGCGCAGCCAGCGCTCTGGCGAAATACGGCGAATGCACCTACCAGCAGGAGCGCAATGCGATGGTCCGCAATAGCCGGGACAATCTGCTGATCGAACTCGGCAAGTGGGAGCTGACCGAACGTGATCTTCACGCTAACCTCAACGCCTTCGTCAAGATCGCTGCGGATGCTGAGGGCAACCTGGCTTGGCACCCCAATGCTGCTGCGGGCCAGCGACTGACCCTGCGAGCCGAACTGGACACCCTGGTGATCCTCTCCAACACGCCGCATCCGTTCGATCCGTGGACGGACTATGCCCCTGACAGCGTGGAACTGTCGATCGCCCGCGTGCCGCCACCTGGACCAGACGATCCCTGCCGAACGAAACGCTCTGAGAACGCCCGCGCATTCCAGCTCTCCGAATCGGTGATCGCATGATCTTCGACCACATCATTCCTGCCGGTGACGGCTTCCTCCACGTGCTACCCGCCGGCTGCCGCTTCCGCATTACCGACAGCGAGGGCAACCAGGCGGTCGACACGCTGTTTTTTGCCCATCCCGACAGCGCCGAACGCTACGATGCCACTGCCACCCTGCAGGCTCAGCGCCGGGTCTACCTGACCACCGGCTCGCGACTGATGAGCAGCCGTGGCCGCACCATGCTGACCATCACCGAGGACACCTGCGGGCGCCACGACACCCTCGGAGGAGCCTGCGCCTGCGAGAGCAACCAGGTGCGGTATGCCCTCGACAAACGGTACATGCACGCTTGCCGCGAAACGTTTCTGCTGCAGATCGCCACCAACCAGGTTGGTCTGACCAAGCGCGACTGCGGCCACAACATCAACTTCTTCATGAACGTACCGGTGACGCCGGAGGGTGGCCTCAGCTTCGCCGACGGCATCAGCGGACCCGGACGCTTTGTCGAAATGCGTGCCGAGATCGACAGTCTGGTGCTGATCTCGAACTGCCCGCAGCTGAACAATCCGTGCAACGGCTGGAACCCGACCCCGGTGCGGGTGCAGGCGTGGGCGGCATGAGCACGCCGCTCCGCTGGAAACTGCGCGCCGCCGCCGAATCAGCCGGCATCACCGCCATGCTGGGCGGGCCGCAACCCGACGGACGGCGCATCGCCGTCCGCGTGCAGTCCGGCGCCGTGACGGCCTGTACCGACGTTTCTGCGCGCCGACATGGCCGACTGCTGTGGAGCGAACCCGCCGAATTGGCGGCGAACGAACGCGACCACCTCGCCCAGGCAGCCTGCGCGATCGCCGGCTCGGCAGACCTGACCGTAGAATTCGACCTAGCCGACGACGTGGTCTTGGTTGGCGTCACCGAGCCACCATCCGATCCGGGTGCCTTTATCTGCGCCGGGGAGCCAGCCGCCGCGACCCCTCGCATAGTCGGCCGACTGACCCGCTGCGACGGCGTCGAGCCGCTGGGCAATGGCTCGATCGATCAGGATGCCTGGTCGCCGATCGCCCGCCTTCCGGCCACCGATCGCTCTGATCTGCGCCGCCGCCTGGCCACCGTCCGCCTCTACGGGGTACCGAACACGCTTGCCCTACTGCGCACCTGCCTGGTTGCCGCAGGCGATCGCCGGCTGCGCGCCCGCGACCTCGATGCGGTGCCGTATGCGCCAATCGCCGCCGAAGTCATTGCCGGCGGCCTGCATACCACCGTCCAGGACTGGCCAGGCCGACTCGGCACCTGGGCAGTCGGCGTGCCGCCATCCGGCCCATTCGACGATCTCGGCTTCCGCCTGGCCAACCGACTGGTCGGCAATCCACCTAGTGCACCAGGCCTGGAAATCACCCTCGCCGGGCCGACATTGCGCTTCCACGTCGCCGCCATCGTGGCCATCGCCGGCTGCCCGGTGCAGGCGACCATTGATGGGGAACCCGTCCCGATGTGGCGGGCGGTGGCAGTCGCGGCCGGCAGCGTCCTGCGCATCGCTGGACCGACCGGTGCAGGTGCGCGTTGCGCCCTCGCCATTCGTGGTGGCTTTGCCGTCGATCCCTACTTGGGTTCGGCATCGACCTTCGACCTTGGCGGCTTCGGAGGCGTCACCGGCAAACCGCTGGTGGCCGGCGACTGGCTGCCGTTGACCCGGGTCGTCGGTCCAGAGGAGCTGAGCGCATGTCCCGCTCCGCTGCCGCCTGCAGCGCGCCCGGTGCTGGGCAAGACTTGGGAGTTAGGCGTCCTCGAAGGCCCGCACGCCGCGCCGGATTTTCTGACCTCGCCCGGGCTGAAGACATTCTACGCCACCGCCTGGCAGGTGCATATGCACAGCAACCGCACCGGCATCCGCCTGATCGGGCCCAAGCCGGGCTGGGCACGGACCGATGGTGGCGAGGCTGGGCTGCATCCGTCCAACATCCACGACAATGCCTACGCGTTCGGGGCGGTCGATCTGACTGGCGACATGCCAATCATCCTCGGCCCCGACGGGCCGAGCTGTGGCGGTTTCGTCTGCCCGATGGTGGTGGTCCAGGCCGAACGCTGGAAGCTGGGCCAGCTGCGCCCCGGCGACAGCGTACGCTTCATCCGTTTGACCACGGCCGAGGCCGAGGCCCGACGCACCGACTCTGGCCGATTGGTCGAGCATTTGAGCGCGCCGGCTAAACGCAGCGTCATGCGTGGCGAGCCCGATCCGGCGGTGATCCATCGCCGGCAGATCTGGCGCGGACGGCCCGCGCTGTGCCTACGTCGCGCCGGCGACGACTTCGTCCTACTGGAGTACGGCGAAGCAGAGCTCGATCTCGCGCTGCGCCTGCGCGTCGAACTGCTCGACCGCGCAGTGCGGGAACGCCGCATCGCAGGCATCCTCGATGTCGTACCGGGCGTACGTTCGCTGCAGATCCATCATGATCCCGCGCGACTGCCGCAGCATCGCGTGGTCGACCTGCTGACCGCGCTTGATGCCGGATTGCCAGCGGCAGACACTGCCCAGGTGTCGTCGCGCACGGTGCATTTGCCGCTGTCATGGGACGACCCGTCCACCCGCAAGGCGATCGCGATCTACATGCAGAGCGTGAACGCCGATGCGCCGTGGTGCCCATGGAACATCGAGTTCATCCGCCGCATCAACGGCCTTGATTCGGTCGAGCAGGTGCAGCGCATCGTCTTCGACGCCGAATACCTAGTGCTGGGCCTGGGGGACGTCTATCTGGGCGCGCCGGTCGCGACGCCGACCGACCCGCGCCATCGACTGGTCACCACCAAGTACAATCCGGCGCGCACCTGGACGCCGGAGAACGCGGTCGGCCTCGGCGGCGCCTACATGTGCATTTACGGCATGGAGGGTCCTGGGGGCTACCAGTTGGTCGGACGCACCGTCCCGGTCTGGCGCACCCGCGATCCCCAGCCGGCGCTGTTGAAGAATTTTGATCGCATTCGTTGGTATCCGGTCGGCGCCGAGGAACTGCTCGACCTGCGCGCCGACTGCCGCGCCGGACGCTGGAATCCACGCATTGAAGACGGCGTCTTCGATGGCTCCGCCTACACCCGGTTCCTCAACGAGAATGCTGACGACATTGCCGGATTCAGAGAGACGCAACGGACCGCATTTGCAGCCGAACGTGAACGATGGAGACGGGCATGACGACGTTCATCCACCAGATCCCCGCCCCGCCTGGGAACGGCCCGCTAACCGCGGTGAAGGACAACATCGACGTTTCCGGCATGCCGACCACGGCTGGTTGTCCTGAGTTCGCCTATACGCCGGCACGTGATGCCGCCTGCGTTGCACGACTGCGCGACTGGGGAGCGCGTATCATCGGCAAGACCAACCTAGATCAGTTCGCCACCGGTCTGGTCGGCACGCGCAGTCCATATGGAGTTCCAGTCAATCCGTTCGATCCGACGCTGATCCCCGGTGGCTCTTCGAGCGGATCGGCGGTTGCAGTCGCCACGGGAGCCTGCCGCATCGCCCTGGGCACCGACACCGCCGGCAGCGGCCGGATTCCCGCCGCCTTCAATAATCTGATCGGATTGAAGCCGACCCGGGGCTGGATCCCAACCCGGGGCGTGGTGCCTGCATGCGCGAGCCTCGACTGCGTTTCGGTGTTCGCCCTGAACATGCAGGAGGCCTGGGCGGCACTGACCGCGATGGCCGGCTTCGATCCCGAGGATCCGTGGTCCCGCCACAGCGAGACCCCCTGCCTGCCCACCGGCCCCCTATGCATCGGCGTGCCATCTCCTGCAGAACTGCTCCACGTCGATCCGTCCTGGTTGACCGGTCACCAGCGGGTGTTGGACGTTATACGCAGTCTGGGTCATCACATCGTTACCATCGATTACAGCGCATTTCGCGAGGCGGCGGCATCGTTGTACGGCGGAGCCTGGGTGGCCGAGCGTACCGCTGCGGTCGGTGAGGTACTGGACCGCGCACCAGTAGGTGCCGATCCGACGGTCAGCCGGATCGTCCGCGCTGGCCGCAGCCACGACGCCGTTGCCGCGTTCCGTTCGATCTACCGAGTCGCCGCCCTGCACCGCCAGTCCGAACTGCAGTGGGCACGCTGCGATGTGCTGTGTCTGCCGACCGCCCCATTCCATCCCACCTTAGCTGCCGTCGCCGCCGACCCGGTCGGCGTCAATGCGCAACTTGGCTGCTTCACCAACTTCGCCAATCTGCTCGACACCTGTGCCGCCGCCGTGCCAAGCGGCTTTACTGTCGGTGGCCTGCCCACCGGCGTGACGCTATTCGCGCCGGCCTGGCATGACCTGCTGACAGCTCGGCTTGGCGCCGCAATTCAAGATGCGCTGGCCCTACCGATGGGCGCAATGGGCGAACGCCTGCGTGGACCGCAGGTCATCGCCGGTGACGACGGCGGTGCCGAAATCGCGGTTTTCGGCGCACATCTGACCGGCCAGCCGCTCAATCGCGAACTGCTCGCGGCCGGCGGACGCTTGGTCCGGGAGATCCGCACCGCTCCGGCCTACCGCCTGTTCGCATTGCCGACCACGCCGCCCAAGCCAGGCCTACTGCGCGACGGTACCGGCAGCATCGCCGGCGAACTGTGGCGCCTACCGTATGCCGGATTCGGCAGCTTTGTCGCGTCCATCCCCGCCCCCTTGGGCATTGGAACGGTACCGCTGGACGACGGACGTTCGGTGAAGGGCTTCGTTGCCGAATCGAGCGCCTGCATCGGGGCCGAGGATATCACCGCCTGGGGCTCCTGGCCCGCTTGGCGAGCCAGGAGCTGATTGTCAGTTCGCCGCTGGGGGCGACGCAGGAGGCGTGGTCGTGTCGGGTAGCGTGGTGTCAGGCGGGCACAGGGCCACGGCACCAACTTCATCGCCATCGTCAAGATCGATGATCGTCACACCCGAGGCGGCGCGACCGGTCGAACGGATCCCGTCGACGCTCATGCGCACGATCTGGCCTTTGCGCGTCGTCACCATGATCTGATCGCCCGGCGCGACCAGCAGACTGGCGACAACTGGGCCATTGCGCTCGCCGGTGTCGATGTTGATTACGCCCTTGCCGCCACGACGGATCAGGCGGTATTCCTCCCACGGAGTGCGCTTGCCATAGCCCTTGCGGCAGACCGTCAGAACTTCTGCCCCTGCTGTCAGACGTACCAGCGAGACGACATTGGCACCCGGTGCCAAATCTACCGCGCCGACGCCACCGGTGTCACGACCGGTCGCACGTACATCGGTCTCGCTGAAGCGGCAAGCCTGACCATCGTCGGTCGCCAGCAGCACCTCGTCGGTGCCGTTGGTGATGACTACATCGACAAGATCATCGCCGTCAGCGATCTTGATCGCCTTGATGCCGCCATTCCTGGGATTGCCGTAAGCCGACAGTTCGGTTTTCTTCACTTGGCCTTGGCGCGTGGCCATGAGCAGGAAGCGGTCCTCGCTAAATTCGCGTACCGGAATGATCTCGGTGACGCTTTCACCCGGATCGAGGGCGAGGACGTTGGCGAGATGCTTGCCGCGGCTGGTGCGCGAAGCTTCCGGCACTTGCCAGACCTTCAGCCAGTGGCAGCGGCCCAGGCTGGTGAACACCAGCAGATACTGGTGATTGGTCGCACTGAAGACCTTGGCGACCTCGTCAGCTTCGTCCTTGAGCTGGCCGCCAGTGACGCCCTTGCCACCTCGCCGCTGCACCCGGAACGTACCGACCGCCATGCGCTTGATGTAACCGCTGGCGGTGATCGTGACGATGCACGGCTCGTCGTCGATCAGGTCCTCCATGTCGAAGTCGCCAACCGGATCGCCGATCACGGTGCGGCGCGGATCGCCATAGGCCTGGACCAGGCGGACCAGGTCGTCCTTGATCATGTTGTTGCGTCGCTCGACCCGGGCGAGGATGTCGCGGTAGTCGGTGATCGCCGCCAGCAACGCATCGCGCTCGGCGGTCAGCTTGCCGCGCTCCAGGCCGGTCAGGCGGCGCAATTGCATGTCGAGGATGGCCTGGGCCTGACGATCAGAGAAGTGCAGCTGGGTGATCAGTGCCTGCTTGGCTTGTTCCGACGAGTCCGAGGCACGAATGAGCGCGATGATCGCGTCGATCACATCGATCGCCGCCAACAGACCGTCGACGATGTGCAGGCGCGCTTCGTCGCGGGCGAGCAGGAAGCGGGTGCGGCGGACGATGACGTCCTGGCGATGTTCGAGCCAGGCGTTGATCATGCGCTTGAGCGTCACGGTGCGCGGCCGACCACCGTCGAGGGCAATCAGGTTGATTGCGAAATGGTACTGGAGGTTGGTGTGCTCCCACAACTGGTTGAGCACGATGTCGGGGTCCTCGCCCTTCTTCACCGTCAGCACCAGGCGGATGCCGTCGCCGACCACGCCGCCGAACATGCCCTGCAATCCGGGGATCTTCTCCTCGGTATGCGCGGTCTGGATGCTCTCGTAGACGGTGCCCAGCTTGATGCCGTAGGGGATCTCGGTGACGACCAGGGCGTCCTTGCCGTCGATCACCTCACGGGTGATCTTCGAACGGACGACCAGGCGGCCATTGCCGGTCTCGTAGGCCTGGCGCGCGCCCATGTTGCCGCACATCACCGCGCCGGTCGGGAAGTCCGGACCGTGGATGAATTGCATCAAATCAGCGACGGTGCAGTCGGGATGGTCGATGACGTGGCGGATCGCCTGGCAGACTTCACCCAGATTGTGCGGCGGAATATTCGTCGCCATGCCGACCGCGATGCCGCTGCTGCCGTTGACCAGCAGGTTGGGCATGGCGCTGGGCAGGACGCAGGGTTCCAGCATGCGACCGTCGAAGTTCGGGCGGTGATCGACCGTGTCGTATTCGATGTCGGCAAGCAGATCGATGGCCGGACCCGCCATGCGCGCTTCGGTGTAGCGGTAGGCAGCAGCCGGATCGCCGTCAATCGAACCGAAATTACCCTGACCAAAGACTAGCGGATAGCGCAGCGAGAAATCCTGGGCCATGCGCACCATCGCATCGTAGACCGCGCCGTCGCCATGCGGATGGTAGTTGCCGAGACAGTCGCCGACGATCTTGGCGCACTTGAGGAACTTCTTGCCCGGCGTCAGGTTGAGGTCGCGCAGGGTCTGCAGGATGCGTCGGTGCACCGGCTTCAGACCATCGCGGATGTCGGGCAGAGCGCGGTCGACGAGCACGCTCATGGCGTACGCGAGGTAGCTCTCCTTCATCTCGTCGTGGATGTGAATCTCGCCAACCGAACCGGAGCCGTCAGAGGTAGTCATGGGGATCGGGGCACTATGGACCCCCTGCCGGTTGTGCAACCCCAGGCGGAGTCAGGAATCGACTCCGTGGACGCCACGCAAGTCATTGCAGCGTAATATCTTGGATTTGACCCGGCTATTCCCCCAAGTGCACCAGACCCCAGTTCTGCGGCTTGCCGCCAGCATCGTCCTTTTTGCCCCATGGCCAGTACACCTCGCGCTTCCCGGTCGCCCCGTTGATGCTGAGGATCAGGTCGATGCTGCACGACGCGCCGGCCTTGGCGATGAAGCCGTTGATCTGCACGGCCGGGATCAGCGCCTCGTAGCGATAGCCTCCTGGAATGGCTTTCGCATGACTGACCAGTCCGGCGACGTCGTACATCGTCGCCGGGATCTCGTCATTGCGCTTCCAGCGGCCAAGGAAGACACGTTGCTCGGCCGGCAGTGGCACCAACCAGAACTGGTGATCGGTGGCGACGAAGGCGCGCGGCGTGAACGAGGCGGTGGACGAGACGAACAACTCCAGTGCGTCCATCTCCCAGAATGCCTTCGGATCGCTGTTCTGCACCCGCGAGTCCTTGGCCTGTACCGCGACCACCAGACCCTGGTCGCACCAGGCCAGACGGATCTCGGCGTTGGACATGCCCTCGGTGCAGCCGACCACCCACTCGGGTAAGCGGGCGGAGGCCGGCCATTCGCCCAGGTCACCGTCGGCGGTGAATTTCGCCAGCCGTGGGATGGTGATTACGCCCGGCTGCAGCGCAGCACGTGTGTTGACACCGTCTCTGGTGGCGACGCGCATCCACGCTTCTTCACCCGGCTTCCACTGCGCGTTCCATGTGATCTGCATCGGCAGGACCTGACTGGCACCAGGAGCGAGCTGACTGACCGGCAGGTTGGTCGGCTCGGCCTTCCAGCCTGTCGGCAGCTGCGGCGTCACCGTGCCATCGAGGGCGCGCTGCGAGCGATTGACCACGGTGACGGCGACCGTGCTGGTTCCCGGTTGGTTGCCCAGTGTCGGGACGCTGATGATCAAGGCCGGTCCAACCAGGACGCGCACGCGCAGTTCGCACAGCGCCGTGCCGTCCTCCTCGACCACAACGCCTACCTGGTATTCGCCGGGCTTGGCGTTTGGATTGATGGTGCAGGCGAGTCCGGCCTTGGTGCCGACCCCCGGGGCGGCTTCGACGCTCTGATCGTCGGCCAGTGCCTTCCAGCCCTCGGGCAGATGCAGGCGCAGGCGCCCCTTCAGCGGAGCGGCGCGGTGGTTGGTAATTGCGACGGAAATGTCGACCCGATCGCCGGCCGCCAGATCCAGCAGACGCAGACCGTCCACCTCGTAACTGGCCTGCTTCGCCCAGCGGTCAGTCGGTGCGACGCCGACACAGAACACCGGTGCCAGACCGAGCTTCACGCTGGTGCCGGGCACGGGGTTGCCGAGGAAGTCGACGAGCTTGCCAGACGCGAACGTCACCCGCGGACCCTCGGCCTGCTCGACTGTCCACAGCGCCGCCACCAACGTGCCATGGTCCTCGAACAGGTAGCCCCAGGTGTCGGGGCCGGCGTCGAGTGGGCCACGGTAGGTCGGATTGGGCAGGATGCGGGTCAGAGCGGCCAGCGAGCAGTAGCTCAGCTTGGGCTGCACCGCGTCGTTCATGATGCCACAACCATCAAAGAACGCCGTGCTTTTGTTAGCGTCGAAGTCGAAGAACCAGAATGACTTCTCGACTTGGTTGGCGAACGACATCATCCACGCCCGCTGCAGATAGGCTGCTTGCTGGAAATGGCTGACGATGAAACCGGCCTTGGTGTCGTAGCCGAATTCGGTCAGCCAGAACGTTCGCTTCTTCCCGTCCGCTTGCGACGAGCGATAGGATTCGCGCAACAGATCCTGGTAGCACAGCTTGCGACTGGTGGCCGAGCCGCCGCTGCCGGTGTTGGCGTTGCTGGCATTCAGTTCGGGCGTGTCGACGCCTGTATAGAAGTGCCCGTTGGTAATCGGAATGTCGGCGAAGCTGCCGTCCTTCACCATGCTGCGGACATCCTCCGGAAAGCAGCCGGCACGGCCATTCTCGACCGCGGTCGCGCCGACCGCACCAACGACCTGACCGAAAGCCTTGTGGTAGGCGCGGTAGGCCGGCCAGTCCTTTTCGCGGTCGAGCTTGGCCCCGTGCTTGTTCTCCCAATCGAGATCCCACTCGTTGGCCAGCTCCCAGTGGGTGATGTCGGGGAAGGCGGCGAATATCGCGCTCATCTCTTTGCGCCAGGTTACCGGCACCTGCGGCACACCGCCGTCCGCGGCAGGAATGCCGTCCATCATGCAGGGCAGCAGACGAAAGCCGTACTTCTTATAACGCTCTTGCAGTTTGGGGTACCACGGCCAGCCAGTGAAGGCGCCGTTCTGGTCGCGCGCCTTCTTCATCTGACCGAAGCCCCAGGCGTAGTCGCGGATCCAGCGGACGCCGGCCTTGTTCCACGCCTCGCAGGCAAACTTGCCGCCACCATGCGTATTAAGGCCATAGGGCGAGGCATCGCGTGCAGCGGCGTCGTCCTTGGGCACGGCGCCAATGACCGCCAGATCGATGCTGCGCTCGTCCTTGGCCCCATCCTTCCACGCCATCACCGCTTGCACACGGTAGAGCCCGAGGCGTGCGGTCGGCATGGGCACGCTGGCACCGAAGGGTCGGTTCTCCACCACGACGTCCAGGCTGCCGCTGGCCACCGGCTTCTCCGCCGCAGCACCCGAGCTGATATCGATGAGGCGCCAGCTCAGCGTGCCATCCGAGCGTCCCGAGCGCCACGAGCGTGCCGACACCGTAAGCGAGGCTGATTCGCCGGCAAAGACGTTGGCTTCGCGTCCGCTGGCCAGCGATAGCTCAAGCATCGGCGTGCGCGGGCACTCGGTGGGTGCGTCCTTGCGCGAGGACGCCTCGGGATCGGGCTGCCAGGACTTCAGCGCCCCGGTGGCAGGATCGGTGTCGGACAGATCGTAGACCGCCTCGATGGCGGCGAGGCGGATGGACTTGCTCTGCTGTTTGGCGTCCTCGCCCCAATTATGCGTGGCGACGCCACTGATGCGGATCGGCTGCACCCAATCGACGGGGATGGCGAAAGTCGACTGCTTCCAGCCCGCCGAGGCATCGGTCAGACTCCATTCGAACTTGCGACCCTTGTACTCGCTGCGATTCCAGCCGTCGCGCAGGTTGATGATCCCGCCCGGCCCCTTGTGCCACAAGGTCAGCTTCTGCAGCCGGCCGGGCACCAGCAGCGGCTTGGCCGGCTCGGCGTTGTAGAACATAAAACCTCTGCCGGGGAACTCAGCGATCATCTCGATGCAACGCTTGGTCTCGACCCCGGGCGGGGCGTCGTCTGCCAACTGCACCCGCCCACCGGCGGACACGTACTCACCTTGCACCCAGGGCACGTCGGAGCCTGTGTCGATGATGCGGGTGACGATGCTCTCGGCGGCATTGGCGAGGCAGATGGCGAGCAGGAGGCAGAGGTGGCGCATGGTGGCTTCCGGAGGGTGTGGACTGGATCCGGCTGCAGTGACAGACCGTACGATGAGCAGTTCGATGAACGTGAAAGCACGGGTACTGAGCATGCTGGCACATCCTGCACCAGCCGGGAAGGCTCGACAGGATCAGCTGGCGAACCTAGACCGGACCGCGCGCCCTGGTCCTCTGTTCGCTCTCGGCTTTGCGCCAACGCTCGATCGCCTTGTGGTCACCCGACAGCAGTGCGTCGGGGACACGCAGGTCGCGGAACTCCTCGGGGCGGGTGTAGCTGGGATGATCCAAACCGCCGCCGGCGCTGAAACTGTCCTGGACTGCGCTTTGTGCATCGCCCAAGGCTCCTGGCTGCAACCGCGTCACCGCATCGACCACCACCAGGGCGGCCAATTCACCGCCAGAAATGACCAGATCGCCAACCGAGACCAGCTCGGGATGATACAATTCAACGATCCGTTCGTCGATGCCTTCGTAGTGGCCGCATACGATGATCAGGTGGCTTTCCTTTGCTAGCTGCTCGACCCAGCCCTGATGCAGACGCACACCGCGCGGATCGGTCATCAACAGACGCGGCGCGGCTGAGCGCGTCTGGCACCACTCAATCGCTTCGGCGATCGGCGGAGCGCTCATCACCATGCCGGGACCGCCACCGAATGGCCGGTCGTCGACCTTGCGGTGTCGGCCGCCAGCAAAGCGCCGCGGATCAAGCAGTTCGACCTCGACCAAGCCGCGACGACGGGCCCGGCCCACGATCGAGGCGTCCAGGTAGCCCTGGCAGGCCTCGGGGAACAGCGTGATGACGTCGATGCGTGGCACAGCGGCAGTGTCCGGGTGCGCAGTCGACCGCAAGTCTAGGGCGAGCCGACCAACTCGAAGACGCCCATCGCCTGTGGCGAGATGTGCGGACAGCCGTTGAGCACCGGGGCCCAATTCATCGCGATCAGCGGGCGATTGCCGTCCGCTGCCGGCGCACCCCATTCATACCGCATCAGGTTGGCGCGAAGTTTCTGCCCGCTGGTCCAGGCCTTGCCACCCACGCGCTTGCCGGCGGATTTGGCCGGGATGGCCAACTCGACGGTCCAGCCATCGGCACGCTTGCTGGCTGCGGTCTTCAGGCCGTCCATCTCGTAGCTTGGCCACGCCCACCAATCGCGCGCCAGGACCTCGCCAACTAATTTGCCGTCGGCATCGCTCCGTGGCTCGCCAGTCAGGACCAGGTTCTGGTCGAAAGTCGCATTGTTGGCCGCCACCTGCAGCTCGAACCACTGGCGAGCGTCACCCACCGGATCAAGGAACACTTCGACGACGTCGCCACGATACAACTGCGCGTCATGCGTATCGAAAGGCAGATAGACGCTCTGGTCGGCGCATTCGAAACGGATGAAAAGATACGCGTCGGTCCACATCAGTCGGACCTGGGTTGCCGGCAGGACATCGGGGACGGCCCGCTTGCGATCGATTGACTGGGTCAGCGCTGGAATCACCGCAGCCAGTTGCCACGCCGGACCCGCGGTCGCAGCCGCATCAAGTGGTGGCGCCACGGCGGCGTGCGGGATCTGCACGACAGGGACATCGAGGGCGCTCAGCAGGGCGACGGAACAGAGCAGGAGCACAGACAGACGCATGGTAGTGTTTCCGCGGGGTACGGTTCGGCAGCGCAGGATGACCCTAGTCGACAACACGCATGTGACCACCCGGAATCGATGGTTTGCAAGCGTCCGGCATGAAGCATCTGACACAGGACCTGGCTGCTCTCTTCAACCGCGACAGTGGCCCGGCGTGAGACCATGTTGGCGGCGAAACGCCTGGACGAAATGGCTTGCCGTGGCGAAGCCGGAACGACGTGCAACCTCCTGCAGCGGCAGTCGTGAACCACGCACCAGCAGTTCTGCGTGACGCAGACGTTCGCGACGCAGCCAGCTGGCCGGTGCTACGCCCAGACGGCGACGGAACAGGCGGGTCAGATGCTCGCGCGACACCCCGACTTCGGCTGCCGCATCAGCGACATCGATCGGTCGCGCAAGATGGCGGATCAGGTAGGCACAGGCGGCATCAATGCAGTCACGCTCGGGATCCTGGACTCCTTGGCAACCCTCTGCCAGGGTCATGAGCAGGTCACCGGCAATGCGCGCCGAAACGGCGAGTCCGAGGCGTTGATGGCGCACGCCTGGGCCGCGCGCCAAGTCGATCAGGCGGACAACCGCTGGTTGCGCCAGATTGACCGGCAGGACGTGCCCGTGATGACGGGTCAACTCTTCGATCATCGACAATGCGGCCGAGCCGCACAGGTTGATATAGACGAAATCCCACTCGGGATCGGCAGCGTAGGTAACCGCTTCGCCGAAGATGAACGACAGGCAGGAACCCGCTGGCACAGGCACGCCATGGTCGCCAACGACCCCCTGCTGCCACACCCGACCTTGGCCGCCTAGCGTGATCTGCACCGTCGCGATGTCAGTACGGCGGCCAGCACCGCTATGGCGGTAACGCCCAGCCGATCCCCGCTCGCGGATGATCCGATCGACGGCAGGCATGCCGCCAGCGTGGTCGAGCGTACTGACGACAATACCAGTGGCTCCGGGTGGGACATCTGTGATCACAGCTGCGACATGATGGGGGGAAACCCGCCATGGGAAGCCGGACACGGACTGGCAACATGGCGACATGGAACAACTCGCCTGCCGCCCAGCCCTGACCGGCATCGACGTTCTCGGCCTACGCCTTGATGTGACCGGTGATCCCGGTCCATTCAGCTGCGCATTAGCCGTCAATCCCATCATCGACGGGGTCGTCCTGGTCGAACTCACCGTGACATCTCAGAATGCCCATAGTCCACCAGCGCTGACCCTCCGCCTTGCCGGCCAGGCTGCCGGCATCGCCCACACCTGGCGCCCGGACCGCAGTGGGTCGATCGGTATCCTGCCGGACTGGTCCAACGACCGGCTAGCGTCCCGGGCCTCGTGCCAGGCGCCAGTCCTGTGCCTGCACGGCATCGACGGCGGCAACCGCCTGACCATCGCCAGCGCCGACGCTCTGCATGGCGGTCTCATCGGCGCCGGGGTGCGCGAAGAGGACGGCCGACTGATCGGGCACCTCGAACCGTTCCTGCCCGGACGCGCCCCCGGACGCACCTTCAGCCTGCGTTTGCGTCTCGACGTCCGTGCCATTCCCTGGCACCAGGCGATCCAGGACGTCAGTCGCTGGTGGGAGGCGATGCCGGGGCATACCCCACTGGCAGTACCGGCGGCCGGGCGCGAACCGATGTATTCAACCTGGTACTCGTTCCATCAGGCCTGCGATCCCAAGCCGGTTCTTGCGGAATGCCGTCGCGCCCGCGCACTTGGCTGCACCGCGGTGATCGTCGACGACGGCTGGCAGACCCTCGACACCAGCCGCGGCTACCATTTGGCGGGAGACTGGCAGCCCGAGCGCATGGGCGACATGCGCGCCTTCGTCGACGGCGTGCACGCGCTCGGCATGGGTGTGCTGTTATGGTATGCCGTACCGCTGATCGGCTTCCAGACCGCTGCTTACCGCCGCTTCGAACGCTGCCTATTGCGCCGTGACGAACGGCTGGGCTGCGCCATCGCCGATCCCCGCTATCCTGAAGTCCGCGCCTTCCTTGCCGACCTGTATACCCGCCAGTTGGCAGCCTGGGGGCATGACGGGGTCAAGCTCGACTTCGTCGATTGCATGCAACCGGTTGATGGGATGCCTCTCGGAGCTGGCGACGGACGCGACATCGGCGACCTCGACGAGGCGGTCGACGCCCTGATGAAGGACATCGCTGCACGGATGATCGCTCTGCGTCCAGACCTGCTGATTGAGTTCCGTCAGGGCTACATCGGCCCGCTAATGCGCACGTATGGCAACCTGTTCCGCGCTGGCGACTGCCCCTATGACGCCGCTGCCAATCGCGCGCGTACCATCGCCATCCGCATGCTCGCCGGCTCGACCGCGACCCACGCCGACATGCTTATGTGGAGTCCGCTCGATCCACCGGCGGTCGCGGCTCGGCAGTTCCTCGCCATCCTGTTCGCCGTCCCCCAGGTCTCGGTGCTGATCGAACGCCTGACCGCAGCACAGCGCGCCATGCTGGCGTTCTGGCTAGGCTGGTGGCGAGAGCACCGCGATACCTTGCTGGACGGCACGCTGGCGGCGGAGGAGCCGGAAGCCGGCTGCCCGCAGGTCACCGCCTGCGCCGGCGACGAGCGGATCACCGCGATCTATGCCGAGCGGGTGGTACGCCTTGGCAATGCGCCGCCTCGCCAGGTCTGGCTGGTCAACGCCACCGCCCGGGACGAACTGGTGATCGCCCTGACCCAGTCCATGCATGTCCGTCTGGTCGTTCGTGACTGCTCAGGCACGATCATCCAAGATGAGGCAATGGAGTTCGCCGCTGGCGTCCACCTCCTCCGGATACCGGCCAGCGGCCTCGCCCTGGTGAGTCGCGCGGGGTAGACGACTGCGCACTTGCTAGAACCGGAGTCCTGTCTGGGACGCAGCCTGATCCGCGGACTTCTGCGATGATCTGGTCATGCTCTGGTCTCCCAGTCGGCCAGGCGGTAGCGCCTACCCGACCAGTCGCCGCTGCGATCCAGACGCACCGTGACCCCATCGGATACCAGCCGGACCTGGTTGGCCGGACCAGCCACGGTCACACCATCATCCTCGATCAGGCTGCACCCGCGATGCCCGTCGCCGTGGACTTGCACGTGCAGGGCGAACACCGTGTCCGCGCTGATGTGATCGACCGGTTCGGCCAGCGGTAGGACGGCCCCGTCGCGGACATACACCGGAAGCAGACTCAGGGGCGTGTCTATGGTGAAGCTCTGGCCACCCACGATCGCGACACCGCCACTCAACGGACGCCACCGGCCCGGCGGCAGCACGACCGTGCGGCTGGTCCCGCCCAGCACCGGCGCGACCAGCAGATCCTCGCCGAGCAGCCACTGGTCGTCGCAGGTCCGGCAGGCCGGATCGTCCGGGTAGTCCATGGCCAGGGCTCGGAACGGCGGCACACCGGTGGCGGCATAGCGGGCAAATGCGGCGTCGATGTAGGGCAGCAGCTGCATGCGCAGGCAGAGAGCCTCGCGCACCAGCGCGGTTGCCTGGGCGTGGTCGGGCATGATCTCGCCGGCGACGTTCTTTGGTGTACTGATCTGGCGCCACGGCGGGAGCGGGATGTACCAGGCGTTGATCAGCGCCTGCGGCGACAATGCGACGGCCTGAACCCGGCGGATGAGGTCTTCGGTCGAGCTCGCATCACGCACCTCGGGCGTCCACAGTAGGCCGCTGAAGCTGGCCGTGGCCACACCGCGCACGAAGTCTTTTAGGTCGTAGAGGTCGCTGTAGAGGATGAACGGATAGGGCGCGGCCAGGGCATGGGAATTGCGCACCGAATGCAGGGTGCGCCGGCCGGTCTGGCGCCACAACGCATCGACAGTGCGCTGGTAGGTGATGCCAAGCAAGCTGTGCATGCACTCGCCGTCGAGGCCCGAGGGGAACTGATCGGTCTCGGGGAAGCTCCACGGGCTGCCGATGTAGTCGCTGCCGTCGCATTCATCGAGCTTGAAACCGTCGATACCTTCGGCGACCAGCTGCCGATGATGCTCGGCGAAGGCGCGCCTCGCCTGCGGCATCAGCAGATCAGGGACGAGACCGCTGAACACCGTGCTGGGGCCGGCAAACGGACGCAGAGCCGGGGCCAGCGGCGAGGTCGGATGGGTGAAGGCGTGCTCCCAGCAGTTGATCTCGCAGCCGTTGGCGTGGATGCGCTTGAGGAAGGCCTGATGATCGGGGAACCGTTCGTCCGACCACACGAACGAGCACGGATAGGCCGCGGTCTGCCAGCCCGGTTCCAGCCCGAACACGTCGCAGGGAATGCGGTCGTCGCGGATGCCCTCCAGCAGCGCCTCGCACTCGGCGCCGGTAGCCTTGCCGTAGGCGCGATACCACACGCCCAGCGATTTCAGCGACGGCCGGCAGCCGCCGCCAGAGAATAGGTTATAGCGCGCCACCGCGTCGCGCAGGGTCGGTCCACCGAAGACGTAGAGCGCGACGCCACGCTCGTGCGGGATCTCGATGACCAGACTGCGCTTTCCGCCGCTGCGACCCGCGTAGAGCTCGGCAGTCGAGCCGCCAATCACCCCGGCGGTCGGCGTGATCTCAGCGACCGGCTGGATGCAGGCGACATGGAAGGTGGCGTAGCGCGCGGTGTCGACGAGCAGGCCCCAGCCCGCGGTCGAGCAAATGAACGGCACCGGCGCATGCGAATCGCCGGTGTCGGCGACCGGATCACTGTTGACCCGCAGCTGCTTCTTCTTTCCGCGCTGCATCAGACTTTTGAGCTGCAGGCCGAGACCGTAGAACTGCTCGTCGTCGCCCACCGGGATGCGCACGACCACGCCGCGCGCGGTCGTTTCCCAGGTGAGGTGGGTGAACATATCCGGTGCGCCGACCGCCGGCATCCCAGCCAGGGCATTTGTGTCAGGCGGCAGTTCGCGCAGGCTAACCGGGGTGATGGTGGCGGACGCACCGCAATCGAGTCGCCAAACGCCGGACAGAATCGGGATCACGGAGTACTCTCTGGGATAGGTTTGGCCGTCATACAGAACGATACGAAGGTGCTGACCTCTTGACGATGACAACAACGTTCTGTCCGGTGAACTTCGACGGATTGTTACCCAACACCGCCTGCCACAGACCCTGCGTCACCTCGCTGGCGCCCAGCCAGAACGGCTGAGTGATCACCACCTCGTACGCAGGCTTCTCGTCGCCATCGTCGGCCTCTGAACCCATGCGAAAGCTGCCGGCCGGAATCAGCCGCATCACCAGGGTCTGCCTGCCCACCACCAGCTTCACCCAGGCCTCCCACTGGTCCTGGCCAACGTCTTGGGCCCAGGCCGGGACTTGACGGCGAGCCTCGACAACACGGGCATGCTGGGGGTACTGTCCTTTAGGCTACCAATATGCGTATGTCCTTTAGGCCCCTTCCTATAAGCGTATGTCCTTTAGGCCTGTCCTCCTATAAGCGTATGTCCTTTAGGCCTGTCCTTCCTTTAGGCCTGTCCTCGCGCATCGCCTCATTCCCACGGCACCGGCAACGCGACGCCATCACCATCCTGCCCCTTGGCGAGCTTGCGCCCCATGCGCAGGAAGAAGCCCCAGGCGCGGCCGCCATTGAGGGCCATCAGCACGCTGAGGTAGTGCCGTCCCGGGGCCAGCGCGAACGGGATGCGCTTGGCATCCGGGATCGCCGGATTGGTGCCACGCAGGTCAGTGTGCACCTCGCGGCCATCGACCCACAAGCGGATCGGGCCGTCGTAACCGAATCGGATCTCGGCTGGCATCGCCTCGGATGCCTCGACGTGGCCATGGAAGGCGACATGACCGCTGCGCCCCTCCCACTCGGGATGGAGGTTGACGAAGCCGTTGCCTTCGTTGAACCGGCGCTCGACCGCCGATGGGTCGGCTGGATCGGGGCAAGCCATCCCGGCGAGGTCCTCGCCAGGCCGGATCGGGGTGACCTTCCAGCACCCGAACCAGCGGCTGATCCCCGGTTGTCCGTTGACCGGCAGCGGGCCGAAGGCTGGCACGCCCATGCCCCGGGCATCGGCGAGATTGCACACCGGGTTGAAACCGCAGCCGTACATCACCCGTGAGCCGGGGAGGTAGTTGCCGCTCAGGTAGATGGTGGCGCGGGAACCGGTCAGCACCGTCTTGTAGATGGCCCCCTGCGGCCGGCCATCCTGCCCGACCACCACCAGCCCCTGGGGCAGGCCGGTCGAGCCCAGGCCGCCGACCACGTTGGCAAACTCGATATCGATAGCCGGCCCGAACGGCGGCTTGGGGTCGCGGTAGCGCAGGCTGCGCGGCTGGATCGCCGGTCTCTCCGCACGGTCGCGGTGGACCAGCCGCGCAGCCACCCGCGCCATCCGCTGGGCCAGCGCGGCGTAGGCGGTGGCGGCGATGTGGATCCCGTCATCAAGTTCGAGATCGACCGCCGACACCACGTCGCAGGCGGAAATGCGCGACGGCAGCAGGCGCTGCTGCTCGCGGATCGCGTGCCAGCCGACCGGATCGGCGGTCCCGCCGTCGGTCCAGCGGCCGATCTGGACGATCACCCATGGCAGCTTGGGCTGGCCAAGGCTCTGGCGCACCGCCGCGACCAACTCCTCCATCTTGCGGGTGTAGACTGCGACCTGCTCCGGCCCGGTATCGCTGCAGCCCTGGTACCACAGCATGCCCGCCACCGGCTGGCCGACCGCCTGGAGGCTGAGCCGCATCGAGCCGTAGAGCGAGTCTCCACCCTGGTCCTTCAGCGCCGGGTTCCACTGCGCCATCGAGGTGCCGCCGTGGGCGGTGGCGATCAGGCCCTGCGGCACCTTGGTCCGGGCATGCATCAGCTTGCCGAAATGGACCCCGACCCCAGCTCCTTTGATCGCCAGCTTCTTGGCGCGCACCACTGCCTTGGCATCCTGCCCGGTCCCGCCCCCGTGCGCCCGGTCAGGCGACTCGGCCAGGTAGTGCAGAGGATCCTGGGCGATCTCCCACTCGCGCCGCATCGCGAAGTTGCGCACCAGCGGGTGTGGCTCGGTGGCGTCGCACAGATTGCCGACCCCCTCCATGTTGCTCTGCCCGGCCATCAGCCAGAGATCGCCGACCAGGATCTCGCGGACTACCGCACGCTCCGCCCCGCACTGCAACTCGACGGTGTAGGGTCCGCCGGTGGGCAGGCCCTTCAGCACGACGGTGAACCGGCCTTCACCAGCCTGACCGATCCGCTTGCCGGAAAACCCGGGCAGCGGCTTGGCGCCCCGGCGTACGGTGGCGGTGATCGGACAGGTGCATGGCCCATCGGTCGTGCCGGTGATGGTGGCGCTCGCGCCGGTGGCGGTGCGCTGGAGGACGTGTCCGGGGAGGAGGCCGTGGTCGATGCGCATGGGGGTGCTCCGGGACGGATACGATGGGACGATGCGGGACGCCGCCAGGGTCCAGACTAACCCTGGCGACAGCGCCTTGACCGGCCAGCGACCAGGCTACCGCCCGGACCCGGACGGGGAGCGGCCTTGCGGCCGGAACGGGTGTCGCTCACGACATAGCCCGCTGTGCAGGAGCGACCCAGCTTGGCGTATCCCAGGCGCCGACCGCAGCCTGCGCTCCGCTACGGCCTGGGGGCCTGGGGGGCGGCAGCTGGCTTGCCGTCGCCTATTGACGCGGGCGAAGCTGGCCCGTCAATATGCGTATGTCCTTTATCATATGTCATTTATCAGCTATATGCGTATGTCCTTTATCAGCTTAGCGGCGTGACCGTCAGATCACGGAGATGCCGTCAGGCTCGCGCCAGACGCTCAAACAGAGGTCTGCCAGGGCACGTCGGCCGTCCATCACCGCCATGATCCACACCTCACGGCTCTGGATCTTGTACACCATCCGCCAGGGCTTGTGGAAGACTTCCAGATATGACAGCACGCCGATGGCACGCAGTTCAGGGACGACCCTGCCTCGTTCGGGGAGGGTCTGCAGGCTGTCGGCCTTCGCCCCGAACTGGACGATGACCTTCTCGGCGTTGATTGGATCATGGAAGAAGTCCACTGGGACACGCAGGGAGCGTGATCAGGTTCAGCGAGCCGAAGGCACGGGGATTCGGAGGTGCGGTAGGCCGGCCGTACTTGGCCAAAGCTGCGGTCATGTGCTGATCGTCATGCTTACTCTTAAAGTATTGCCTATAAAGTTGATAACGCTGTTTTATTGACCATAACATTGTCCATGTTATAGTTAGGTTATGGTTCCGGCGCTCGTCCTTCGCCTACAGCGGTACTTGTCTGAGAGCGTCCCTCTCGCTGGCGACCTTGTGCCGCATCCCGAACGGAAGCAGTTGCCGTTGGCCTTCCAAGAGTCTCATGCGCCATACCTCGGCACCATCGGGTCACACACCGTAACCTTTGTGCTCGCGGACGTCGGGGAGCCGGCTG
>JBBQCI010000063.1:0-23672 GCA_038318565.1 Planctomycetota bacterium | reverse complement strand
GCTTCTGCAGGTAGGAGAAGCCGACTTCGCCGTCACCGGTCCCACCCATGACGGCGTCGATGCCGTAGACGAAGGTGAAGCCAGTGCCGTGGATGCGGGGATGGTCATACACCACCATGCCCTTGTAGTCCGGCTTGAGCAAGTCGGCGAAACCACGCGGCACCGGTTTGCCGCCCAGGGCCTTGATGTTGACCAAGATGGCAATGTGGGCGACATGCACCGTCCACCAGGCCCCGTTCGGATCCTTGAGCCCGTCGGGGATGCGCTCCCAACCGGCCGGCTTGTACGGCTGGTGCAGACCTTTGCTGGCGGCCTGGAAACCGATCGCTCCGGAGTAGTAAGCGCAATCGGCCCGCGGGCTGGCGCGCTCAGCCTCCAATGCGGCCATCGCTGCGCTGCTGCCCTTCATGTCAGGCGGCACCGTGACCCCGGTCTTGGCCTTGTAGGCAGCGGTCACCCCGGCCCAGTTGGCGTAGTTGGGAATGCAGTCGTACTGGATGATCGTGTCATCGGCAGCGGTGAGATGGGCGGCCAGAAGGCTGGCGCAACAGGTCAGGACGATGGCTCGCAAGGTATCTCCACGATACGGGTGAGTCGGGAACTTAGGCGTTTTCTTACACGGCTCCAGGCATGCGCCCGAAGCGGTGGCGCAGGATGGTCGTGATGATCGCCCACCCCGCCTTGAAGATCGGACCGATTCGGCCGCTGATTTTGGATTCGCCGGCGGTGCGGACCTTGGCATTCACCGGGACTTCGGCGTAGCGCAGGCCCAGGCGCAGGGCCTTGGTCTGCATCTCCGCCGTCCAGCCAAAGGCCGGGTCGCTCATCTGCAGGCGGGCCAGGGCGGCCGTCGAAATGCAGCGAAACGGGCCGAGGTCGGTAACCCGCCGCCAGTAGAGCAGTCGCATCAGGCAGATCGCGACCAGATTGCCTGCCCGCTGGGGCGGCGTCAGCGCGCCTGGCTCGGAACGGCCCAGGGCCCGACTGCCGACCACCAGGTCAGCAACTCCACCCAGGACGGGGCCGGTCACGTCGTCGAGTCGGTCGAGGTCATCGGCGCCATCGGCATCGCAGAACACCACGGCTTTGGCATCCGCTGGCAGGGCGGCCAAAGCAGCCAGACAGGCTGAGCCGTAACCCCGCCGCACGGCGGGGACGACTATGCCCCCGGCCTCGCGGGCGACCTCAGCCGTGCGGTCCGTGCTGCCGTTGTCGGCAACGATGACCTGAGCGACACCACCAGCGAGCAATCGCCTGATCACGGCTCCGATCGAGCCTTCTTCGTCCAGGGCAGGGATGACGGCGATGAGCACGGGCGTTGCGCCTCCCTGAGTTTGTAAGTCGAACTGGATACAATTTTCTTACACGTGAACGGGGCCGGACAAGGCAGGCCGGACCGTTTCGTCATTTCGTTTGCGGCGGCCTGGGTTCCATAGCCATCAGCACTCGATCCTTAGCTGTGATCATGTGCCAGGACATGCAAGCGGGACAGCGTTCGTAGCGACGGTCTAGGAGGTTGACCCCCAGTAGCGGTGACTTGTAGATGATCCCGCATCCAGGGCATCGCACCTGTCCCGGCAAAATGAAATCCCGGATGCGCCAGCTAGTAAGGCGCGCCAGCCAGAGAACCGACATGACCACGAGCAACTGGACCCACAGGGCAAGTAGCACGGACCAAGTCCCCTTGCCGAGGCTGAACAGATCGCGGCCAGACAAGTAGATTGGGAAGTTGGCGACGAAATGGAGCGCCATTGCCAATCCAATCAGGAGTACAGCAGGCAGTGCACGTCGGCGGACCAGTCCTAGCAGAGCGACCGAGGTGAACCCGGCATGGATGAAGCAGACCAGCGCGCGTTCGACGATGAACCCCCACAGAGCATGCCAGGGTAGTCCTGCGATCTCGGTCTTGCCCGACAGGAGTTCGGCGAGCATCCAAGCTTCGCCGATTCCAAACCCCAACCCGACGGCCAGGGCAACTTGGGGGATGTTCCGGCGATTGACCTGCCGCCACACCCAGGGAACGCAGAAGATCAGAAGCTTGGCCGGTTCCTCGGTCAATGGCGCGTAGCAAATTCGTAACGTTGTCAGCAGGCCGGGCCAATTGACGAGATTATCCGCTAGCCACCGGTCGACTGGCATGCGGATAAGATGGAAAGCGCAGGCGCTGAGTGGCAGACCCGTGAGAACGATGGCGATGAGCAGGCGTCGATCACTCGCTGACTGCCCCCAGCACAGGATCGCCCCCAGGGCGCTCATGGCTGTCACGGTTGATATCGAGGCCGCAACATAGATGCCAGCGTCGGTCATTCGGCATGCCCACCGAAGAACCGCCGCGCCAACCACCGCGACGGCGGCAATTCGATCAGCGGCACCATCACTGAGGTGACAACGATGCTGACCACCACCACCGCGTAGACGAACTCCTTGATCTCTGCGCCCATGGGAAGACCCGCCGCGTCGAGCGCCTGCGCCACCGTCGAGGCCAGCACGGCTGCCGCCAATCCCTTGGGCGCCATGATGGCCGTCACCGCCGCGTCGCGGACCGAGCAATCGCGCGGGAGCAGCCAGCGCGCCAGCAGAATGCGCGCGGCGTAGACCACGCCGATCGCCACGCCGGCACAGATGTACGGCTTGGGCGAGTCGAAGCGCAGGCTGATGCCCAGGTAGATGAAGAACACGAGTTTGCAGAGGAAGACCAATTCGTTGAAGATTTGACGCTCGTCGGTGCTGATGCGGCCGATGCGGTGCCCGCCGATGGTCCCCGGCCCGCCAGGGCGGCTGAGGTGGCCAGCCGTCACGCCAAATGCCAAGGCTGCGATCCCGCCGCTGAAACCGATCGCCTCGACGGCGCCGTAGAGGACCAGCACGCCGGCGATGATCGCCAGGCGGGTGTTGGGCACCTCGCGCAGGCGCTCATGGATCAGCAGCCAGCCCAGGCCGGCGATCAGGCCAATCACCCCGGCGCTGATCAGCGAGGACATTGCCCGGCCAGCCAGATGCAGGCCGTTGGCCTCCCCGCCTCGGGTCGCTGCGTCGAGCAAGCCAACGGTGAGCACGATGCAGGTCACATCGGTGAGAGCGCTCTCCAGGGAGAGGATGGTGCGGGTCTTGTCGCCCAGCTTCAGGGCTGCGATCATCGGCATCACCACTGCCGAGGAGGTGCCGGAAAGGACGGCGCCGGCAAGAAACGCGGGCATCCAGGCGCCGAAATACGGCTGCGCAACGACGGCGATCAGGCCGACCGTCACCGCCGCGGTGGCGAAGGTGATCGAGGCGGTGCCAACTGCAGCCTTGCCGATGCTGGACAGTTCGGTGCTGAGGCCGCCCTCGAAGAGGATCACCACCAGGGCGATCGCGGTCATCACCCCGCCGACCTTGCCGAAGTGCTCGGGTTGAACCCAGTTGGCGCCGATCGGTCCGAGCAGGACGCCAACCCCGATCAGCAGTAGCACATCGGGAATACGCGTGTGCTTGAACACCGCGACCAGGATGTGTCCCAGGAAGACCAAGAGGCCGAGGGCGAGCAGAATGGATTCCATGGAAGCTGACTCGGTAGGTGAGGCGTCGGCAGGTGGCGCGCCTCTAGTCTTGCGGTTCGGACGGCTGTGGTCCAGCAGCGGACCTCAGGCAGGCGACTGCTGTCGCCACCCGCTGCGGATCTCCCGCCCCGGTTCAGCGTCATCGCCCGTGGGCGCCATCTTCAGCCAGCTTCGGTTCCGCTAGCGGCGGAATGGCGATCAGCGTGTCACTGCTGACCTGGGTGACCTGACCGAGCTGGTGTTGCGCCAGGATCCGCTCTTGCCGCACCATGCCAAGGTAACGGCCAGCCTCGTCGACCACCGGCCAGGCGGTGACGTGCTGCTCGCGGAAGATCTGCCAGGCCCGGTTGATCAGGGTGGTGTTCAAGAGCCCGATCTGGCGACCGGCCGCCAGGTCGTCAGCGCGCAGCAGATCCTCCAGGGCGGGTTCGCCACCCAGCGCCGCCAACTCACGGAGGAGGACAACGCCGCGCAGGACGCCGTCCGGGTCGACGATGGGCAGGGCGTCGCATTGCTCGCGGCTGAAGGCTCGCCGGATCTCCTCAAGGCGCGCATCGTGCAGGAGGGCGGGGGTCCGCTCGACCAGGCCGGGGATCTCTTCCAGTCGGCGGTTGCTCGACTTGCCCCAATCACCGGGCGCCTGATGGACTGGGCTGTCAGCCTGGGAGTCGACTTGCGACGGGATGATACTGCGACGGCCCATCAGGAGGAAGGCGAGGCCGCAGGTCCACATGGCCGGGATCAGCAGATCGTAGGTGCCGGCGACCTCGCTGACCATGAGGATGGCGGCGACCGGCGTGCGATGGGTTGCGGCCAGCATCGCTGCCATGCCGATGACCACGCCGGACTGCGGTGTCGGAGCGATCGGCAGTCCGCTCAACGCCAAACAGATCGAGCCGCCCAGGCAACCGCCGATGACGATGGCGGGGGCGAAGAGTCCGCCCGAGCCGCCCGAACCGACGGTGAGCGAGGTGGTCAGGATCTTGCCCAGGCCCAGGACAGCGAGCAACAGAGCCAGCCAGAGGGCCGCGGTCCCGGCTCCGCCACCCGCCAGGAACCAATGGATGATGCTGTAGCCGCCGCCGATAGTGCCCAGGGCGGCATGGGTGTGGACCCCCGGCGGCATGATGCGCCAGATGGCTGCGCCCACCGCGACTGCCACGATCCCGGCGCAGGCCATGCCGACGCCGGGACGCATCCAGGTCGGCACTGGCCACTGCAGATGGCGCTCGCGCACAACTGCCAGCATGGCGATGAACCACCGGGCGCAGAGGGCCAGCACGATGGCCATGACGGTGAATCCGGCCAGGCTGGGCCAAGCACCGGCGCTGAACCCCAGGCCACTGTCCGGACGAAACAGCGTGGCACCGTGGCCTGCGGGCCATCCGGTCAGCAAGGATACCCCGACGTCGACTCCGCTGGCGACGCAGAAGGCAACGATGGCGGCAACAAAGCCCGGAATGAGCACGGCCGCCTCCAGGTCGGGACCACGGTAGAGGATCTCGGCGGCGAACAGCACGGCCGCCAGGGGCGCGTGGAAGACAGCTGAAATACCGCCGGCGATGCCCGCGCCCAGCAGGATGCGCCGGTCATGGGTGGTGGTACCCAGACGGCGTGCGCACCAGCTCGCGAAGCTGGCGCCGATGAAGACGATCGGGCCTTCGCGTCCGCCGCTGCCGCCGCAGCCCAGCGTCACGACCGAGGCGACGAACTTCCAGATGCCGGCTTTGCCCGACATGCTGCCTTGCCCGCGGTGGAAGGCCTCGACGGCGTGGCCGGTGCCGCCGCCCAGGACCGACCGGGTGCAGCGGATTCCCAGCCAGCCGACGAAGCATCCGGCGGCAAAGAGGACCGGGATGATGATCAGGGCCGGCACCCACGGGAATGCCACGTCCTGCGCGGTCTGGAGTTCCGTACGCTGCATGACCAGGACGGCCGGCAGTCCGACGGCCTGATGCATGACCAGCCAGGACACCGCATCGACCGTGGCTTGGAACAATCCCCCGGCCACGCCGCAGAGGACGCCAACCACGCCGGCCATCAGCACCCATCGACTGGTGGGATTCAGTGTCCAGCGGTGCAGAAAGGTGCGGAGGTGGCTGAGGAGACGGCTGAGGAGACGGCTGATGGAACGCACGAGGATGTCACGCTATCAAATGATTTGAAATGAAAAGGTATTGACCGTTATCATCAGCCTCTATAAGCAACGGGTCATGGCAGATACATCCAGTCTGACGCTGTCATCCGGCACAACTCCTGTGCTGCGAGGAACTCCCGAGGCACGCATTCTCCAGGCCCTGCGGCGAATTCTGCGTCAGGTCGAGCTGGGATCGAAGGAACTGGAAGCCTCGCATGGGGTGACCGCACCCCAGCTCTTGAGTCTGCTCGTCATCTGCGAGCACGGCTCGACCACCCAGGCTGAACTCAGTCGGCACATCCTCCTTTCGGCGAGCACGCTCGTCGGCGTCCTCGATCGCCTGGAGGGAAAGGGGCTGATCGTTCGCCAGCGCGACACCGTCGATCGCCGTCGGATCCATTTAGTGCCGACCGACAAGGGCCGTCAGGTGGCCGGGACTGCTCCATTGCCCATGCACGAGCGCCTCGTCCGCGCCCTGCCGGCCATCGGTCCGGTGCGCTGCGGGTCGCTAGCCGAACACCTGGAGGAGCTAGTCGACATCCTGGGTGCCGGGGCGGTTGATGACTCCGCCGTACTGGCGTCTGGACCCATTCCCCAGCCGCCTCCACACCAGTCGCCGAACGGCTGACTGACTGCCCATCATCTGATGACGACATGACCCCTCGGCTCCGATTCGGTGAACTGGCGTTGGCCAGCAGCGGAACGCACTGGCAGCCTGCCGTCGTGACGGGGCAGATTGCGGGCCTGCGCGCATCCTTGCTCCAATCGCTCATGCGCTCGGCCTTGACGCTCAACGCACTGCTGCGCGAGAAGCACGAAGGCCTCAATCGCGGTAACGGCGACCCACCCGTCGCCAGGTAGCGCTCCGCAGGATGGTCCTGCGGGCGCCCTGCCCAGGCCATCCGTGTGGAGCAAGTCATGTGCTGTTCAGCAACTGTCGTCAGATCCGTGTACCCCGTCGACTCGTGGGCCCTCGTTGCCCTGACGGGGCTGCGATGAAACCCATCCAGCAGCGCGATCCCACGGGATACTCCCGCCTGGTCGGTGATGGCCATTATGCCGATGCCCCTTCGGGTCTCTTCGGCAAGTTCGACAATGTCCGCCGCAATTGGGAGAACCAGATTACCCGCTTCGCCATCCGGCCGGCCCTGGAGCGGCTGACCCGTGAAGCGCATGCCGCCGGTCGCGGCGTGCGTATCGCCGACTTGGGCTGCGGTGCCGGCGAAGGCCTGGATCTGCTCCTGAAGGTGCCGGTCGGCACCGAGACGGCCCGTGGCCGGTATCTGATCGGCTGGGACGATCTCGCCGCCTACCACGGCATTGATCTCTGCCCGACCATGGTCACCCAGGCGCAGCAACGCTTCGCCGCTGTGCCGCAGACCAGTTTCGCGGTGGGCGATCTGGCCGAACTCGGCCATCACCTGCGCGCTCAGCAGCCCTTCGACCTCTACTACAACAGCTACGGTTCCCTGTCGCACCTCGATGACGGGCAACTCCGCCGGATGGTCGAAGGCGTGCTTGACCATCAGCACGGCCCCTGCGCTCTCCTCTTCGACGTGCATGGCCAGTACAGCCCGGAATGGCCGACCTACTGGAACTACAGCCGGGATGCCGCCGCGCCGCGCATGCAGCCCTACAACATGGTGTGGATGTACCCTGAAGCCGAGCGCGAGGCCCGCTTGGAGGAGCAGGCGAACTACCGCATCCGCTACTGGCGCGGCGAGGAACTCCGGAGTTTCCTCGCCAGCATCCCAGGCGTGGCGGAGCGGCAGCGCAATCTGACCCTGGTCGATCGGTCGGTGCTGGTCGGGCGGCACATGGATACCGCCTGCTTCCACGCCGGGGTGAAGCCCCTGCGCCGGGCGGTGAACGCCCTGTTCGAGTTCAATCAGATATCCACTCCCGAGGAACTGATGATGTATCCGCTTCCTTCCACCCTGGACCCGCAGGCAGACGTCTTCTTCGATAGTTACGTCGGCGCATGGAACACCCTGGTGTGCTGGTTCGGACGGCTGATCACTGGCGGTCATCCCATCAGTCCGGCTGACTTGTGCAGTGCCGGTGGGAGGGTACCAGCCGTATTGCAGGAAGGGATGGAGGCGTTGGTTGAGCAGTCGAAACGGCTGGCGTGGTTCAACCCCGGCGACCCCGAGGCCAACCTGCTGCAACCGCAGTTCGGTCTCCTCCTGCGCCAATTAGAGTTCCATGCCCAACGCGGCCTGGGCTGCGGCCATGGTCTGCTCGCCGTTCTCGAACTGGGCAGCGTCACGGGGCGTCGCTGATGTGCGGCTTCATCGGCTCCTGGCATCCCGAGGGCCGGCATCCCGAGGCGTTGGCTGCCGGCCTGGCCGCCATCGCCCATCGCGGGCCGGACGGCGAGGGCTGGCATGACGCGGGCCACTGCCGTTTCGGCCACCGACGACTGAGCATCGTCGATGTCGCCGGCGGCACGCAGCCGCTGTTCAGCGAGGACCAACACCTCTGCATGGTCCACAATGGCGAGATCTACAACCACCGGGCAGTGCTCGGCGGGCTGACGAACCTACACCAGCCACGTACCCACAGCGATGGCGAAGCCTGGCTGCACGCCGCCGAGGAGCGCGGTCAGGCCGCGGCGGTCGCCCAGTTGCACGGCATGTTCGCCCTGGCTGGCAGCGATGGCGAGACGCTGTGCCTGGGACGCGACGCCCTGGGCATCAAGCCGCTGTATTGGAGCCGCCACAACAAGGGGTTGGTCTTCGCCAGCGAGATCAAGGCCCTGCTGCCGGTGGTGCCGCCTGACACGATCGAGGTTTTTCCGCCAGGCCATGTCTACACCACTCATGACGGGATCGTGCCGATGTGGCGGCTGCCCACTGGCTGGACGGCCGAGGACCAGCCCCGCGATGTCGAGGCCTGGGCGGACGCCTTCCTGGCGGCGCTCGATGAGGCGGTCCGCCAGCGCCTGATGGCTGATGTGCCGGTCGGCGTCTTCCTCAGTGGTGGACTCGACTCCAGCTTGATCGCCGCGCTGATGCGCCGGTATGTGCCCAACCTCCACTCCTTCGCGGTCGGATTGCCCGGTTCAAACGATCTGGAGCGGGCGCGTGAGGTCGCGGCCGATCTCGGCACCATCCATCATGAAGTGGCGATCAGCGAGGCGGATCTCGTCGCCGCGCTCGACGAGGTGATCTGGCATCTCGAATCCTGGGATCCCGATCTGGTACGCAGTGCCCTGCCCTGCTGGTTCGTTTCGCGCGAGGCGGCCAAGCTGGTGAAGGTCGTGCTGACCGGCGAAGGCGCCGACGAACTGTTCGCTGGCTACGCCTACCATCGTGACTACCAGGGCGTGCATCTGCACCGTGAGTTGCGGCGCTCGATCAAAAACCTGCACCACATCAACCTGCAGCGGGTCGATCGCATGTCGATGGCCCACGGCCTAGAGGCCCGGGTGCCCTTCCTGGACACCAACGTCGTCGCCCTGGCCCTGGCCATCCCGCCCGACCTCAAGCTCGCCCGCGGCTTCCATAAATTCATCCTGCGCCAGGCGGCGGCGCGGGTGCTGCCGCCAGAGATCGCCTGGCGGGCCAAGGAGCAGTTCGACCACGGCACCGGCTCCGCCGAGGCCCTACGCCGGCATTTCGGCAGCGCCGAGCGCGAGGCGGAGCGGTACCGCGCCATCTTTACCGCCCGCTTTCCAGCCGGCAGCGAATGGCTGGTGGCACGCTGGGAGCACGATCGAGGAGATACCGGGATTGCAGCGCCGCAGAGAGCGCATGTCTGATCGTGCCCCCGAGGTCGCCTTCGCCGGAGTCAGCCTGCGCTACCCCAACGGGGTGCAGGCCCTCGACAACGTCACCTTTAGCGTTCCGGCCGGCTCCATCTGCGCCCTGATGGGCGGCAGCGGCAGCGGCAAGACCACGCTGCTGAAACTGGTCAATCGCATGGAGCGCACCAGCGTCGGCGAGGTCTGCTTGGATGGACGCCCGGTCGAGAGCAGCGATGCCGTCGCCCTGCGGCGGTCGATCGGCTACGTCATCCAGGAGGGCGGGCTGTTCCCGCATTGGTCGGCCGAGCGCAATGTCGGCTTGGTGCCGCGTCTGCTGGGTTGCGATCAGCGCACCAGCGACGACCTGGTGACCGGCGCCATGGAGATGGCGCGGATTCCCCGCGCCGAGTTTGGCCACCGCCGCCCCGATCAGTTGTCGGGTGGTCAGCGGCAGCGGGTGGCCATCGCTCGGGCGATCGCTGCTCGGCCACGGCTCCTGCTGCTCGACGAACCCTTCGGCGCCCTCGATCCGGCGATCCGGGCCGAGATGCAGGAGGAACTGCGCGCCCTGGTCAAACGCCTGGGCTGCACCGTGATCCTGGTCACCCACGACATCGCCGAGGCCTTCGCCGTCGCCGACCAGATTGTTCTCATCGACCGGGGCCGGCTGGTGCAGATCGGCTCCCCGGTGGAGATCGCCCTGACGCCCAGCGATGCGGTCGCGGCGGCGTTCACCGCGAAGCAGGCCCTGGAACTGCGCCTGCGTTACCTGCGCCTGGCGGACGTGGCCCTGCATCTGCCAACCAGTTCCGGTGACGGCAGCGCCGAACTGGCGGGTGAGCGCACCATCGCCGACGCCCTGGGTGCCCTGGCCCGCATCAGCGGCGAGCGCTTCACCGTACTGCACCAGGGGCAGCGCCTGGGACCCTTCGAGCGTCGGGCGGTGTGGGACCTGCTGCAGCGGGGGGCGGCATGACCTGGACCGAGTTCCTGGCTGCACATGCGGACGATCTGCTGTGGCGCAGCGGCGAACATGTCGCGCTGTGCGTCGCCACCCTGGCCGCCGCCTGCCTGATCGCCCTACCCCTGGGCGTGTGGCTGACCCGCCTGCCGCGCGCCGCAGGCACGGTGCTCGGACTGTGCTCGGTGATCCAGACCGTGCCCAGCCTGGCTCTGCTCGGCTTCCTGATGGTCCTCACCGGCCGCATCGGTTGGGTGCCGAGCGTCCTGGCGCTCTTCCTCTACGCCCTGCTGCCGATCCTGCGCAACACCATCGTCGGCCTGGGGACCACCCCGCCACCGGTCCGACAGGCCGCCATCGCCCTGGGCATGACCGCCGACCAGGTGCTGTGGCAGGTCAGTCTGCCCCTGGCCATGCCAGTGGTGGTCGCTGGCCTGCGCACGGCCGCGGTGTGGACCATCGGTACCGCCACCTTGTGCGCTTTCATCGGCGCCGGCGGCCTGGGCGTCTTCATCAATCGCGGCATCGAAACCGTGGACGCCCGCATGGTTCTCCTGGGCGTCGTCCCAGCTGCGGCCCTGGCCCTGGCGGTCGATGCCCTGTTCGCGTGGAGTGGACGACGCCTGACCCCGCTGGGAGGAACCTGACATGGAACCCGAGAAGAAGCACCTGCTCATCGGCGCGGTAGCTGTCGCAGGCGCCCTGCTGCTGGCCGTCCTGTCGCTGCTGCTGCTCAACCGGCCCGCCGATCTGGTGATCGGCAGCAAGAACTTCACCGAATCCCGCTTGCTGGCCGAGATCATGGCGCAGGCGGTGGAACGCCGGCTCGGCATCACGGTCAAGCGCCGCGAACTCGGCTCGACCGGTCTGTGCTGGGACTCCCTGACCAAAGGCGCCATCCATGCCTACCCCGAATACACCGGCACCCTGCTGACCGACATCCTGAAGCAGTCGCCGCTATCCGATCCGCAGGCCGCCCTGGAGCAGGTGCGGACGGGCCTCGCCGACCGCCGGGATCTCGTCCTGGGCAGACCCTTTGGCCTCAACGACACCTATGTCTTGGCCATGCGCCAGGACGAGGCCACGAAGCTCGGCGTGACGCGCATCTCGGACCTCGCGCAGCACCCGACGCTGATCGCCGGCTTCACCAGCGAGTTCAATCAGCGCCCCGACGGCTGGCCAGGCCTGGCGAAACACTACGGCCTGAAGTTGGACCGCCCGCCGGTGGACCTCAGCCCAGGGCACATGTACCAGGCGGTCCGCGACAGCCAGGTGGCCGTGATCTCGGCGTTCAGTACCGACGCCCGGCTGCGCCAGTTCGGGTTGCTGGCGCTGAGCGATGACCGGCGCTTCTTCCCCGCCTACGAGGCGGTGCCGGTCATGCGCCAGGACTGCCTCGATCGCTATCCGGCCATCGCTGGACTCTGGGGCGAACTCGCCGGCCGCATCGACGATGCCACCATGACCGATCTCAACCAACGCGTCGACCTGGGTGGCGAAGCGGTTGCGGCGGTCGCTGCCTCGTACTTGGACAGCATCAAACTCACCGCCGTGCGTCAGACGCCTTAAGAGACCTGGTTTTACCATCCCACGTCGTCCTGACCGTGCACCTCCTGCCAACCTGACTGACCTGACCCGGGAGTATCCCATGCCACCTCCCCATCATCACCATCACGACCGTGCCGCCGCCTCGGCCATCGCGCTGGTCCTCGACGCCGATCGCCTGGCTCGCGTGCTGGAGCCCTGGGTGCCTGATGCCGGGGAGCGGACCTTCCTCGTGCGCTGCATCATCGGCGAGGGACCGATCCACCATCGCGGGGCATCCTACGCGCTGATCGCTCTGGCGGGTGAGATCGCGGCGCGACTCGGCGTGTCGTCCCCGCCTGCCGACCGCGCTGGGGTATCGGTGCCCATGCGGCTGCCGCCGCACCTGGAGCGTCCCGGCGTGGAGCCGCAGGTCTATCCGCTGCGGCTGGATGCCGACGGGCTTGATCGACTGGCTGGCGGCAAGGATGGCATCCGCCAAGTGCTGACCGATGCGCTGACCGACGGGCCACCCCATCATGCCCTCGCCAACGTCGCGCTGCTGAACCTTCTGTCCGCCATCCTGCGGCGCGTCGAGGCGCGGCCATGACCAGCGTGACCTTGCCGCTTGGACTGGCCCAGGCCTTCCGCACCGCCGCCGGCGAGTTGGGCCATGCCGGTGCTGCCGAGGTGTTCGTGAACGAGATTGCCGCCGATCGCGGCGACGACGGGGTTGCCGCCTTCCGCGATATCCTGGGACGGGACTTCCCGGTCGCGGATGCCCTTGCCAGCCGCTGGCTAGAGGGGTGGCGGCCGGGAATCATCGAGACTGACCACATACGGCGGCATCTCGATGGCATCCGCCGTCTGGTCGTCGTCGGCCTCGAATCCCGCCATCTCGACGCCCTGGTCGACGCCGTGCCATCGCTCGAGATCGCGCTGCTGGCCTGGAGCGCCCTGCCGGCTGATTGGGACCGGGTGATCGCCAACTGCGGCGGCCGGGTCACGGCGGTGGACCTGGATGGCATCTTCGGGTGGGCTGGTCCGAACTCCGCTGTGCTGTGCTTCGTCTATGGTTCCGCGGACGGCGGGACGGTCTACGCGCCGCCGGGTTGGCTCCGGTTGCATGGGCCGGACATGCGCTTGCAGTTCCGCGCCCTGATCGGGTGGAATGTGCTTCCAGCGCCCTTCGCCGTCTACCCACGTTGGTTTCATGAGGTGCAGGTCAGCGACTTTACCGCGATGGAGGACGCATGAGCGGATCCCAGTTCCTGCTCATCGGCATTCTCCTGGGGGCGCTGATCAGCCAGGCCATCATCCCCCAGGCGCGCATGCTGATCATCACCCTGGCGGCGGCGATTGCCGGTGCCTGCGCCACCGGTCTGGGGTTGGCTACCACGCGCGAACTCATGGCCGAGGTGCCATGGGGCGTCCTGGTCATGCTGGTCGGCCTGGGCCTTCTCGCCGAAATGCTGGCCTCCTCGCGCCTGTTCGGCGTTCTCGCCGCCCAGCTCGCCCGCTATGGCGAGGGCAATCCCCGGCTGCTGATGGTGGCGCTCACCGCCGGCATGTTCTTCGTCAGCGGCCTGGTCAACAACCTCACCGCCCTGGTTCTGGTCCTGCCGCCGGTGCTGGTGCTGCTGCAACTCATGGGTGCCGACCGACGCTATGCCGTCTGGTTGCTGGGCAGCCTGCTGGTCGCCTGCAACCTGGGCGGCGCGGCGACGCCGATCGGCGACTTCCCAGCCATCCTCTTGCTGGGCAACGGCAGCCTGGACTTCGGCAACTACCTAGTGCATGCGCTGCCCGCCGCCGGACTCGGGCTCATCGCCCTACTGTTCATCACCAATATTCTCATCCAACCTGCACGCGGCATGGCCGACGATCGGCTGTCGCGGCGCCTGTCCGTAGTGGTCATGGACCGGCTGTATCGGCGGGTGCGCGTCGACGCCAGCATCCTGGTCCCGGCTGCGATCATGCTGCTGGCCATGGTCGTGGCCTGGACCTCCATCCCGCAGTCGACCGGCGTTACCCCCGATCTCATCTGCTGGCTGGGGGTGATCGCGGCCCTGCTCAGCCGCGCCCGTCTCGGCGAGCGCCTGGTGCGGACGCGGGTCGATGTCGAAGCGACCCTATTCCTGCTCTCCCTGTTCATCATGGTCGGCGCGGTTCGGCACACCGGGGTGTTCAGCGACATCTCGCTCTGGCTGACCGGCCTGGAGCTACCTGGCCAGGCCAAGCTGGCGGTCTTCATCGCCGTCGCGGCGGTGCTGACCGGGGTCTTCTCGGCCGGCCCGAGCATGGCGGCCCTGCTGGAAGTCGCCCCGGCCCTCACCACCACGATGCCGAAGACGGCGGTCTACGTCGGGCTCGCCCTGGGCGTCTGCGCCGGCAGCAGCCTCTTCCTCACCGCCGCGACCTCGGGGCCACTGGCCCAGGCCATGACCGAGCGCGCCGGCATCGTCACCGCGGACGGCAAACCGCTGCGCTTCGGCTTCGCCGAGTTCCTGCCCATCGGTCTGCTGTCCTTCACCATCATCCTGAGCATCGGCATCGCCGCCGCGCTGACCATCGCATCCCTCGCCCCGCGCAGTGGGGTGCCTTGAGTTGGATTCGGTTGCCGGGTGACGGCATCTGCGAACACTCCGCGCCATGATGGGACGATGGCTCTGCCTCTGTTGGGATACGGACAGTTGTCCGCCCCTGGTATTAGGAGGCCTGTAGTCGTCACTTTGCAACTATTGGCGTAGTAAAATTGTCAATATAAAATGACGAAAGACTACACGTCGACTTCATACGGGACCGCATAAGACCCGCACGGAGCCAACACCCATGCGATTCTCACCAACTCTCTTCATCATCGGCGCCACTCTGAGCATCGTTGGCTGCGATACTTCGCCCAAGGACGGCGCTGACGGCAACGCTGGCGCCCCAGCCATGCCCACCGCGGCGATCGCTGATGCCAGTGTCGCCGAAGGCGCTGCGGACCACGTCCAAAGCATGACCGTCACTCTGGCACCAGCACCGACCAGCGCGGTCACATTGAAGTACCGGGTGCGCGCTGGCAGCGCCGGCAACCCCACCGACTGGACCTGCGCGGCTTCCTACGGCACCCTGAATTTCGCCGCCGGCCAAACCAGCCAGGCGATCAACATCACGGTCGTGGGCGATGCCGCGGTTGAAGGCGACGAAACAATGTTCGTCGACCTCTACGAACCCTGCAATGGCCTGTCCATCGCACGTGCCTGCGGCTGTCTGACCATTACCAACGATGACAGCGGAAGCATCGCCAAGAACGTCATCCTGCTGATCGGCGACGGCATGAATATCAGCCATGAGGTGGCAGGAAGCCGTTACATCTACGGCTCTGACCTGGGCCTGTCCTTCCACGCCTTCGACTACCAAGCCTACGTCACGACCTGGGACGTCTCCACCTACAATAAGTACTCCTCTGTCGTCGGCGATCTCCCCTACGCGAACGACAACTTCCTCGCCTTGCTCGGCTACGACAACCTCAAGGGCGGAGCGACCCCCTCGATGCTGGACGACCCCATCGCGCACGCCTACTACCTGACCAAACTTGCGGGCAAGGAACCGGCCACCGACTCTGCCTCGGCCGGCACCGCCCTGGCCTGTGGCCGCAAGACCGACGACGGCAATGTCGCATGGATGACCGGCGATCCTGCCGGCGGCTCCTTCAAGACCATCGCCGATCTGGCCCATACAGCCGGCATGAAGATCGGCGTGGTCTCGACAGTGCCCTTCACCCATGCCACCCCCGCTTGCTTCGTCAGCCACAACGTCAGTCGCAACAACTACGCGGGCACCAGCGATGCGGCGATCGATTATGAGATCATCCGCACGGTGAAGCCTGATGTGGTCATCGGCGGCGGACATCCGACCTGGGCGCCAGGCAACAACTACATTCATGCCACCAACTACTCTTTCGTACAGGCTGGCGGCACCACCAACGAGTACCAGTTCGTCGAACGTACCGCCGGCCATAACGGCACCACTGATCTCGCTGCTGCTGCTACTGCTGCGACAGCCGCCGGAACAACCAAGAAGCTGTTCGGCCTGTTCGGCGGTGCAGGTGGTAATTTTGAATACTACACGGTGTCTGACACCCCGGGAACGCCAGGCTTCACCAGGGGCAGCGCCGAGAATCCAACCCTGGCCGACTGCACCACCGCGGCGCTCAAGGTACTGACCAGCAACGGAGCCTCGACCGACGGGAGCTTCGTGATGATCGAACAGGGCGACATCGACTGGGCCAACCACGCTAACCACTTCCCCAACATGATCGGCGGCATTTACGATCTGGACCAGGCGGTGAAGGCGGCGATCGCCTTCGTCGACATCCCCGGGGACAACGTGGCCTGGAGCAACACTCTGATCATCGTCACGTCCGACCACTCAAACAGCTACATGCGCCTACGCTCAGTGCTCGGTAAGGGTGATCTGCCAGCGGTCGATGGCAGCGGCCATCCCACTGACGGCACGGTCAGCTATGGAACCACCAACCACACCAACGAACCAACTTGCCTCTACGCCAAGGGCGCAGGTGCGAGCCTGTTCAAGAGGTATGAAGGTAGCTGGAACAGTGGCACCGGGCTGATCGACAACACCCATGTTTTCTGGGTGATGCTCAAGGCGCTTGGACTCACCGCCCCGAGCGAACACAACCAGAACATCCCGCTGGTGCCGATCCCCGCCAACGGGAACTAAACATGCGCTGGTCCGCCCTCGTCCTCGCCGCCGCCCTGGCGGCAGGCGGAGAGGCTGCTGACGACTACGAGGACGGCCTGACGCGGTCCGGCGACGCCCTTGGCGTAGTGGTCAGTCCACTGCCGCCCTCGGCCGCCCGACTGGCCGGGGTGAAGGCCGACAACGGGGTGCTCATACGGCGCGTCGCCGTCGGATCGCCAGCCGCAATGGCCGGCCTGCAGTCCGGGGACATCATTCTGACTGTTGACGGTAGCAGAGTTGCCGACCCTACCGCATTCCGCACCGCCCTGCAACATGGCCAGGAAGCGGAAGTCTGGCTCGGCGTGCAACGCGAAGCCAGAGACATCGAAGTGCCCGCGAGTCTCGCAACATGGGAGGAAATCGGCGAAAATAAGGATGCGATCGACCTTGCCGCCACCGACCGTTGGCGAGACTCCCTATGGCGTCCCACTGGACGGGAGGCTGGAATGCTAGCCGATCGGATGCCCGCCAACCATACATCCGCTCCAACCCGTACAGCACGGCCGGGCGGCGGTGACACCGATTTCCAAGTCGCCCCTGCGAAAGATGCATCGGATGATCCCCGCGCCGGTCGATTGCCTACCCAGGACACACCCACCATCACGCCGTCCGCCTGGCGGCTGCGGGTTCGACTGCGCCTGTCCAGCCGTTCACCCGACGAAAGACCTTCGAGCACCGTTCCTGTGCAGGAACAATACATGACACCCTCGTATTGACACGAGATGCAACTGTCGATCCCAGGAGCGAGAACTGGATCGGGTTGTAGATTCAGGAAAACAAAAATAAAAGCAGGAACAGCGATTCGCGCGGACGCGAGATCCGCTTCAACGCCGCAGCAAAGACCTCCTCCGAGCAACCGCCGCCGTAAATGTCAGCATGGTCGAAGAAGTCGATCCCCTCATCGAGGGCCATCCCAACGAAAGCATCGGCCTTGGTCGGCGTCAGGTCGCACAAGCGCATGCAGCCGAGGGCGATCTGGGAAACGGCGATGCCGCTCTGACCGAGGAGGATCTTCTTCATGGGGTGATTCCAGGTACGCGAGGATCGAAGTGGACAGCGGCTGGCAGCGGCTAGCAGCCCGCCGTGGATGGACGACTGTCGTGCCATGTGCCAGTCGGCGAGGGCCGGGCCGCAGCCTTTTTACCTGGAGCACAGGCGTCGAGGACCGACCTGGATCTGTATACTGCCGCTTCCTTGCCAAACTTGCCGATGAGCCTACTACCCCGGCCCAAGGAATCCCACATGGCTGGCATCGAATTCATCGGCGGAGAAAAAGGTGGCGTGGGCAAGTCGGTGCTCGCCCGGGTGATTGCCCAATACTGCATCGACAAGGGCCAGCCGCTGATCGGCTTCGACACCGACCGCTCACACTCGACCTTCCTGCGTTTCTACGGTGACTTCGCCTCCAAAGTCGTGATCGACGATTTCGCCAGCCTCGACCGCATCGCCGAAGCGATCACCGCTGTACCTGAACGGCGCGTGTTGGTCGATCTCGCGGCTCAGACCATGCCGCCGCTGAAGCGCTGGCTGGACGACTCTGGCGTTCTGCCACTGCTTGCCGGCGAACACGTCCCCGTGCGATTCTGGCACGTCATGGACGACGGGGTAGATTCGATCAGCCTGCTAGACCGGCTTCTCATGTCGTTCGGCGGCACGGTCAGCTATGTCGTGGTGTTGAACCATGGCCGCGGTAGCGACTTCGCTCACTTCCACGCGTCGCCGACCAAGGCGTTGGCGATCGAACACGGGGCGAAGATCCTGGATCTGCGCGCCCTGCACGACACCTCGATGCACAAGATCGATAAACACGACGCCAGCTTCTGGGCCGCGATCAATCATCGTGGCGACGACAAGGCGCTCGGCCTGCTCGAGCGCCAGCGCGTCAAGATGTGGCTGTCGCGGACCTACGAAGACCTCGATCGCATCCTTGCCTGAGTCTGAACCGGCAGAGTTGATTGATCGGCCGCCGTTTCGGCGGACATTCGTCACATGCACCCGTGCCGTGACCTGCTCGTCGGCATGCTCCTCTGCGTGTTGCACAGCGGAAGCCTCCTGAACACGGCAGAGCCGCTGATCATCGCTGCAGCCTCAGACCTCGGTCCGGCCATGGACGAGCTGAAGTGGCTGCACCCTCAGCCGATCACCGTCGTCTTGGGATCGACCGGCCTGCTTGCCCGGCAGATCGCTCAAGTCGCTCCGTTTGACCTATTCTTTGCGGCGAACCGCAGCTTTGCCGACGATCTTGTACGCAACGGTCATGGCGTGGCGGACAGCGCTGTGCTCTATGGCCGAGGGCGCATCGTGGTGTGGACCCGCGCTGCCGCTCCGGCTCCGGCTCCGGTCACGCTCACCGACCTGCTCGCTGATCGCTTCGTCCACATCGCGATCGCCAATCCCGAGCACGCGCCCTATGGCCAAGCCGCCAAAGAAGCGCTGCAGAATGGCGGCTGGTGGGACCGCCTGGAACCACGAATGGTGTATGGAGAAAATGTCAGCCAGACCCTGCAGCTGGCGCAAAGCGGCAACGCCGACGTTGCGATCGTCGCCCTATCGTTGGCGGTGGCCGCGCCTGGTGGCCGTTGGATGCTGATCGACGATGCCCTGCATGCGCCGATCGACCAGGTCGCCGTGATGACGACGCAGGCCCGTGATCCCATCGCCTCCCGGGCCTTCCTCGCCGCCGTCGCCAGCCCGGCGGGCCGCACGATCATGCGCCGCTACGGCTTCGTCCTGCCAGGCGAGGCCCTGGATTCGACCCTGCTGCGTACGCCTGACGCGCCATGACCGACTGGAGCGCGTTCTGGCTATCAATTCAGGTGACCTTCTGTGGTCTCGCCATTGCTGTGGCTGTCGGCCTGCCATTGGCCGTGCTGCTTGCCCTGCACAGGTTCCCGGGCCGCAATCTCCTCGAGGTGCTGGTCACCGCGCCGCTGGTCCTGCCGCCCACTGTGCTGGGCTACTACGTGCTGGTCAGCGTCGGACGCAGCAGCGCGATCGGTCGATTCTGGGAGTCGCTCACCGGCGGTCCCATCGTCTTCTCAATGACTGGTTGCGTGCTTGCAGCCACCATCGCCGCCCTGCCGTTTGTGGTTAAGAACAGCCGCAGTGCTTTGGAAGCTGTCGATCCCGGGTTGATGGAAGCTGCCGCCAATCTCGGCGCCGGCTTCCCACGTCGGCTGTGGACCATCCTGTTGCCGCTCGCACGCCGGGGCATCATCGGTGGTTGCATGCTTGGATTCGCCAAGGCACTGGGGGATTTCGGGGTCACCCTGATGGTCGCCGGCAACATTCCTGGTCGCACCCAGACCGCGCCGCTGGCGATCTACGACCACCTACTGAGTGGGCGTGACGCCCAGGCCCAAGGACTGGTCCTCGCACTCACCGGGCTTGGCATCCTCGTGCTGTGGCTGGTCAACACCTGGGCCAATCCGCGACCCACGGATCGGCGTTCATGATCCGCATCGACTGCCAGGTCCGGCGCGGCGGCTTCACGCTCGCCTTGTCCAGCCAGCTGGGCAGCCGTGCCACTGGCATCTTCGGGCCATCGGGATCGGGCAAGAGCAGCCTACTGCTCGCCCTGACCGGATTGATCCCGGTGGAACAACTGCGCCTGGAACTCGACGGTGAGGTACTGGTCGACACCAGCACCGGACTGATTCCTCCTGCCCACCGACGCCAGCTCGGCATGGTCTTCCAGGATCATCGCCTGTTCCCGCATCTCAGTATGCGCGCGAATCTCAGCTATGCGAAACCGAGCGCACAGGCTCCGGCGATGGCCGAGGTGGTCGAACTGCTCGACATCGGCGACCTGCTCGACCACATGCCCGCACAGTGTTCCGGCGGACAACGCCAACGTGTGGCGTTGGGACGTGCCTTGCTCAGTGCGCCGCGTCTGCTGCTGCTCGACGAGCCCCTGGCCAGTCTCGACCGGGGACTGAAGCGGCAAATCCTGCCCTACCTCCGGCGCATCCGCAACACCTGGAACCTGCCCATGCTGATGGTCAGCCACGATCTCGGCGAATTGCTGGCGCTCACTGACTCCCTGCTGTTGCTGCACCAAGGTCGCATAGCCGGCCAGGGCGATCTCGCCACTTTGGCGGCTGATCCGACAACCTTGGAGCTGCTGCACGACTGCGGACTGGTCCTCGCCCTGCCGGGCACCTTGAACCGACGCGACGAGGACGGCCTGGCGTGGATCCGGCTCGATGGACCTGGGGCGGCAGAACTGGCCTGCGGCGACTGCCCGGCCGCCGTGGGTGACCGCGTTGATGCGCTGCTACGTCCCGAGGACCTAGTCCTGGCACGCGCACCCCTGGTCGATGCCCTGTCCCTGACCAACCGCCTACCCGGCCGGATCGTCCAGCTGACGCGCAGTCGCAACCGCTGCATCGTGACGGTGGATTGCGGCGCCAGCGTCCCACTGCTAGCCGAGGTTGCCGAACGAGCGATGCGCAGTCTGGGCCTCACCGTCGGGGATCAGATCCTGGTGCTGTGCAAGGCGCAGGCCGTGCAGATGCGCAGTCTACGTCTGCAGATCAGCTGAGACGGAACCAAGGCACAACTAACGTCTGGTATGCGAGGTGCGACGATCGGCCTTCCCGTCCCTGGCCGGTCAAGGTTCACGGAACCCCTCACCATGTGCCACAGAAAAGCCCCCGGCGATGCGCCGAGGGCTTTTCTGTGGCGGATGGTGAGGGATTCGAACCCCCGGGACCCTTTCGAGCCCGTCTGTTTAGTAAACAGATGCTATAGACCGCTCAGCCAACCATCCCTGCGATTGCTTGACCCTACCGTCCAGCAATCGCCACCTGGTTCAAGAGCGCACCGACCACATGACAGCGGGTCGTGGCATGGTCCACTCGCTCCGACCGCGTTAGGCAGAGCAAGATCCCGCTCACAGATCCTAATTGCTTTTGGCCACAAGCGACCTGGTTTTATCTTTGGCCAACTGCTTGCCTGCTTGGACTGGAACCACATCAGCCAAACGCAAGTGCCGGAGCATGGAGGTTTTCTTGGCCTGATGTTCCTGCATTCGCCGCAGAATATCATCCAGCACCTTCACCGCGCTCACCACGTAGGGCCCCTTGTTAAGCATGACGCATTCGGCGCGTCGTCCCATCGCGGCGTCGGTGATCTCTGCCCGTGAAGGCCTTCCATTTTGGGCAAGGGTTTCGAGGACCTGGGTGGCCCAGATCACCGGAACATGAGCAGCTTCGCAGATCCAGAGAATTTCTTCCTGCACTTCCGCCAAGCGCTCGAATCCGCACTCTACAGCCAGGTCACCCCGGGCAATCATGACCCCGCACGACGGGGCCCGCATGGCAGCGAGCAACATACCTGGCAAGTTCTCGAAACCACGGCGAGTTTCAATTTTTAGAACAATAGCAGGCTGTTTCTGGCCCAAACCCTTCAATCGTTTTTGCAGCGACTCCACGTCATGGGCGTGGTTGGCAAAAGACAGTTCGATGACATCGGCGTGCCGAGCCAGAAATGAAAGATCCTTGATGTCCTTGGCTGTCAGGGCAGCAAGATGAAGTGTGCTGTCGGGAAGATTGATGCCTTTGTCGCCTCGGAGTTTCATCGGCTTCAGAAGCTCTTGGGTGATTCGGACATGCACCCGCTTGGTTTCCACCTTGTCAACAATGCCACCGATCTTGCCATCGTCGAACCAGATCGGCTCTCCGGCCTGAACATCTTCAAATACCTCCGGAATGGTGCATCCGATCGTGGCCGGGGTAAGTACGGTACCGCCGCTGTCATGGGTCGCCGGGCGGCCCGGTTTCAGGTCTCGGGTCAGGATCAGCGCGTCCCCATGCTGAAGAGTGATAAAATTGTCACCGGATGGCAAGCTGCCGACCTGGCATACACGGTCGCTTTTCCTGCCTGGACCGCGCAGCCGGTAGAGCCTAGTGCCTGGGATAATATAGGCAGTTTTTGCAGTCTCGGCCCAACACCCGTTTTCGGTCACGTCAATGGTTTCAAAGGTTCGTTTGGAGCCCCGCGCATCGGTACAGGTCACCAAGTCTCCTGTACGAAGATGGACCAGCCACCGCCCCGGCACAGGTAAACAGCCGTCCGCCGGCTTGGGGGGAGGCTGTGGGGCAGCTTCCGAGGTCAACCAGACCCGGGCGAGAGTCATGACTTTTCCGTACGTATTGCGCTTGGGACGAATCCGGACCACGGCCGGACCATTCCCCAACGGTCCAGTACGCAGCTTTGGACCGGCCAGATCCATAACAACCCGACATGATCGTCCCAACGAAAGTTCAGCCTTTTTCAGATTCCCGATCATCCGCAACCAGGCTGCAGCATTGTCGTGGGCGCAGTTGATGCGCATGCAGTCCATGCCTTGTTGGAGCAGATTATGAATAATCAGGTAATCATCCGCCGCCTCACTGGGCATGGTGACCATGATCCGGACTTCGCGCCCCGCCGGGACTGTGCCTAGCAGTGTGTTCGTATGATCGGCGAGCAACCGTTGACCACTTACAAAATCGACTGCCTCGGGCTTCTGCTCAGGCGGCAAAACGTGGCTATGATCCAGAGCATGGAGAACCGCTATCACGGCATTGATTGAGGCCATCACATGCGACTCAGTCCGCCCGAGTGAGGAAAGTCCTCTTGCCGCCAGCCGAAGTTGCAGCGAACGAAGATCGTGACGTCGGAGAGCAAGGTAGTGGAGCAGGTTTCTGGCGCTGTCACGATTATTTGCGTGAACTTTGTCAAGATGCGGTTGCGACAGAGCCGGGCCGTTAACCATATCGGCCCTGATGGCGCTGAGTTCTCTGAGCAGGTCCTTCAGATCAGCTGTCTCCGGACCGGTGACATCTGCGATACGTTTCATAGATTCCTCGTTGTTGGGATACGGACAGTTGTCCGCCCCTGGTGTAGGAGGCCTGTAGTCGCCAACTGAAAAACGGGGATCCTCTCGGGTGTAAACCACCCGGCGGCGACACGCCGCCACGTCCACGAGAGGATCCCCATGATCAGCCTGAACGAATCCCGCGGCGCGCA
>JBBQCI010000062.1:0-24250 GCA_038318565.1 Planctomycetota bacterium | reverse complement strand
CAAGGTCGAACAACGCCGACGAGGCGATCGCGATCACCAGTTCTGGACCCGGTCTTGGCGCGTCGCTCATGGCCGTACCATCCCGACCATGCTGATCACCGTCAACGACGAGTCCCGCGAGGTTCCCGAGGGCTGCACGGTCGCCGGGTTGCTCGCCTTGTTGGCATTGCCATCGACCCGAGCGGCGGTCGAGGTTGACCGCCAACTGGTCCGCCGGGCTGAGCATGCCGTCCACGTGCTGCAGCCGCAGTCTCGGGTCGAGGTCGTCACGCTGGTCGGTGGCGGCTGAGCAGGCCGCTCAGCGGCCGCGCAGCTTCGCCAGCAGGCGGAGGATCTCGATATAGAGCCAGACCAGGGTGACGAGCAGGGCGAAAGCCCCGACCCATTCATAGTGCTTGGGTGCGCCGCGCTCGGCCGATTCCTCGATGAAGGCGAAATCGACCACCAGGTTTAGTGCTGCCAGACCGACACAGAACACACTGAAGGCGATGCCGATCCAGCCGTTGCCATAGAGCATGCCAGACAGTCCCTGACCGATGCCGAACATGCCCAACACCCACAGGGCGAGAGTACCGATCATCAATCCGGCAGTGGCGACCACCACGCCGCGCTTGAACCCAGCGGTCGCCTTGATGACGCCCATACGGTAGAGCAGCAGCATGCCGACCAGGACCCCAACCGTGTAGACGGCGGCTGACTCGGCGATGCCGGGGTACTTGATGCTGAAGAACATGGTCAGGCCACCAAGGAACACGCCCTGAGTCACGGCATAGAGCGGGGCGATGATGACGGCAAAACGGTGGGCGAACATGCCGATCACAGCGAGCGCCAGTCCAGCGAGCGAGCCGCCGATCAGCCACGGCATCATGCCGGCCATGTCCGGTTCGCCCGCGCGCCAGAATTGCGACCACATCACCCCCAGGCTGAGCAACAGGATGCCGGTGAGCAGCAGGGTCTTCATGACCGTGCCTTCAACGGTCATCAAGCCGCTATTGGCCATATCCGTATCACGGGTGCCAGCGCTCCAACGATCCGGGTTGAGGGCGGGGTTGCTCATCGTGGGCTCCTAAGTTGGCCACAAGCTAAGCTATAGGAGGCACCCTTCAACGCCATCGCCGGGTGGGTCGGGAAACCAGGACAGCTGGGGTATCGGCCAGCGTCTGAGACGGCATGCACCGCCTCCTCGCCCTTCCAGTCGCCTGCCTGCTGCTTGTCGCAGCTGTCCGTGCAGGCGAGCCCGCCACCCATGCCCCGATGATCGAGAGCGTCGCCCCGTCGGTGGTGAGCGTCTATACCAGCAAGTCTGTCCAGCAGCGTCGTATGATCATGCCTTTCCAGGAGGACGAGCCGCAGCCGCGCGGTCCGTTCGGCCGTCGTGGAGGCGAGGGCCGTTCGCCGCACGCAAGCGGTCAGGGATCAGGCGTGATCGTGGCCGCCGACGGGGTGATCCTGACCAACAACCACGTCGTTGAAGGCGCTGACCAGATCGAGGTCCAGCTGCATGGGGCCAAGGAACGAGTCAAAGCAACGCTGGTCGGCACCGATCCCAAAACCGATATCGCGGTGCTGCGCATCGACACCAAGGGGCTGCGTCCAGTCACCTTCGCCGACAGCGACAGGGTGCGTGTTGGCGACCTCGCTTTCGCCATCGGCAACCCATTCGGCGTCGGTCAGACGGTCAGCATGGGCATCGTCAGCGCCACTGGCCGCAGCGGCGTCGGCCTCGCCGATTACGAGGACTTCATCCAGACCGATGCCTCGATCAACCCAGGAAACAGCGGTGGCGCGCTGGTCGACAGCCTTGGACGGCTGATGGGGATCAATACGGCGATTTACTCCCGCAATGGCGTCAACATCGGCATCGGCTTCTCCGTCTCGTCAAACATGGCCAAGCGGGTGATGGATCAGCTGATCGGCGGCGGCAAGGTGGTGCGCGGCTATCTCGGTGTGCAGATCGGCGAGGTCACCCCCGAGCTGGCGCGGAAATTTAAGGTGCAGCCTGGCACTGGCGCGCTGGTTGGCGAGGTGCTGGAGGGTGGTCCTGCGGCCAGGGCTGGCGTGCAGGCCGGTGACGTGATCGTCAAGGTTGGCGACATCCAGGTCAGCGAGCCGCGCCAATTGCGCCTTCAGGTTGCTGGCATCGCGCCGGGTACCGAGGTGCAGCTGACGGTGATGCGCGCCGGTTCTGAAGAGACGCTGCGCCTGACCGTTGGCGAACTCCCTGGCGAAGGCGCCGTTGCGACCGGACCAGGTGCCAGTGACGAGGCGGGTCGGCTCGGCGTCGCGCTTGAAGACCTGACCCCCATGACTCGTCAGCAGGCCGGAGTCCCGGGCAAGGTTCAGGGGGCGCTGATAGCCCAGGTCGAGGACGGTTCGCGTGCCGATCTTGCCGGACTGCGGACTGGCATGGTCATCACCGAGGTGGAGCGCCGCCAGGTGGCTGACGCCAGTGCTGCCGTGCAGCAGTTGCGTCTGGCCAAGGGCGAGGTCCTGCTGCGGGTGTGGAGCGAGGGTTCGAACCGCTGGATGGTCGTCCCCGAATAGCGCCACGGGGCAATTGTCGACTACAGCGGTGCTCGTGCCGTCAGATCGACCATGACGAATGGATTGTTGGCCATGCGCCGCGGGAGGAACGTCACCGGATCGACGCTGCCGCTGATGATCTGCTGAGCCACTTGGATCAGGCCAAAGGTGGCGCTGCCGTCTGCCCGCAGTTCGATCACGGTGTCGGCTACGGTCTGGCCGTCGCGTTCGACCTTATCCGAGCGCATCCATACCTGGTCCATTCGCCAGCGTAGGGCGATCCAGGTCGCTGGTTCAGTAGGATCCAGCCATTGCCCATCGCCCCCGAGGGAGAGTAGCGGCCGATCGTCCCCGCGGATATTCAGCAGCACGTGGTCGGGATGGGACTGGACCGACGCGGTTCTGGCAGGAGGTACGGAAATCTGCTCGGTCCGTTCCTGGATGGTCAGACGGCCACAGAGGATGAAGAAGAGCAGGATGAGGAAGACCACATCGATGAGCGGGACGAGGTCGAGTTCGTAGCCGGCTGAGGCTGGGAACGTGCGGCGCAAGGCAGGCCTCCGCTGGGTGAACGGGCGATGGCACGAAGTGTTCATCTTGCGACCGCTGCGATCCCGGCACACTTCCGCGCCATGAGCGCAAACCCCGCCATCATCGCCCTCGACATGGAAGGGGTGCTGACCCCGGAGATCTGGATCGGCGTCGCCGAGCGGACCGGCATCCCCGAGCTCCGCCGGACCACCCGTGACGAGCCCGATTACGACAAGCTGATGCGTGGTCGGCTGGAGATCCTTGATCGGCACGGCATCCGCATCGACACCATCCACCAGGTCATCGGTGGGCTGGATCCACTGCCTGGCGCGGTCGAGTTCATCTCCTGGGCGCGCAATCATGCCCAGGTCATTATCCTGTCCGACACCTTTGTGCAGTTCGCCCAGCCCCTCCTCGCCAAGATGGGCTGGCCGACCATCTTCTGTCACAGCCTGGAGATCAACGCGGATGGCCGGATCACCGGCTACCGTCTGCGTCAGGCTGACCAGAAGCGCAAGGCGGTCGCCTCGTTCCGCCTGCTGAACTTCCGCACCTGCGCCGTCGGCGATTCGTACAACGACACGACCATGCTGGGCGCTGCCGACCAGGGCATCTTGTTTTGTCCAAGCGCCAACGTGGTGAAGGAATTCCCGCAGTTCCCGGTGGTCACCGACCACGCCGCGTTGCGCGTGCAGGTCGAGGGTTTCCTGACCAAGGCATGACACAGGAGCGGCTTCACCCGGACAGGGCATGTCCATGATGTCCTCCGTGCGTCTGCCAGCAATCCTCCTGATCGCCTGTTGCGCAACCGCTGGGGACGTCGTCCTGCGCGCCCCGTTGACCACCACGTGGGAACAGATCTGCCAACCTGGATCAGCAGCAGCGAGCCTGGAGGTCCGGGTACCCGCCGACGCCCCCCGTGACCTCGGGGTCGGCCTGTTCGTGGCGGATCGTGATGGCCGGTGGTGGCAGCAGCCGCTCGGTCTGATCGGTCCAGGCACGCATCGATTCACGGTCGCGCTGATGAACGGCGCGTCTCTGGCCGCCGAACCACCCCCGGCAAGCTGGTCGATGTCGCGTCGGGCGGGTCGGGTCGGCGTCTATCTCTGGTCGGCACAATTGAGCACGGCGCGCATCGGTATTGACCTGTCGGTGCAGCCGCGCCAGCAAGCGCAATTAGCTGTTAGACTGGGGGCTATTGAACCTGGGCCATTGCGCCTGGCGGTCGGTGAACGCTATGAGGTGGCGGTCCGCCCCGAGCCACTGCCATCAGATTCGTTCAACGACGACCCCCATGTGGCATTGCGGATTGCGGAACCGGATGGCGCCATTCGCGAGGTCGAGGGCTTCCTGCGCGAGCCCATGGCAGCCCACGATCGCGGCGACCGAGAGGATTTTCGGGCCACTGCCGCATTGCGGGTCGCCTGTCGGTACCGGCCCCGCATGCCCGGCGTCCACCAGCTGACCCTCAGTGCCCGCTGGCGCGATGGCCGAACCGCCGAAGTGCGACTGCCCGACGTCGTGGCGGCAGGATTCGCGTCCACGGGGATCGTCCGAGTGGATCCTGGCGACTCACGGTTCTTCTCCATTGATGGCAGGTTCTGGTGGCCGGTTGGTCTCAATCTGCACAACACCTATGATATCCGCAGCCGCGACGTCAATGCGACCAGGCTGACACCGGCCCGCGGCAGCCTGACCTATGCGGCGATCATCGATCGGCTGGCGGCTGCCGGGGGTGATGCGACCGAGGTGTGGATGAGCAGTTGGAACCTGGGGCTGGCCTGGCGCGACGACTGGCCTGGCTTCCAGGGCCTGCATGGCCTGAACCTGGCTAATGGCGAGCGCCTGGACGCCGTCCTCGACCACGCCTTGTTGCGCGGCGTGCGGGTGAATCTGGTGCTTAACAACCACGGTCAGGCCAGTCCCAAGGCCGATCGCGAGTGGAAGGACAACCCGCTGAACGCTATGAATGGCGGGCCGTGCAGCGATCCCGCAGACGTCTTCACCAGTCCGGCTGCCCTGGATTTTCAAGATCGTGTGCGCCGTTACATCGTTGCGCGCTATGCCGACCATCCGGCGGTGTGGGGCTGGAAGCTGTGGAGCGAGGTCGATCTGACCGCCGGCAAGGGCGAGCCGCTCGTGCGCTGGCACGAACAGGCGGCGAAGCGCTGGCGTCAGCTCGACCCCAGCGGCCGTGCGGTGACTACCCATTGGGCAGGTGACTATCGCCGGGTCGATCCCGCCATCGCAGCTTTGCCAGACCTTGGCTACCTCTGCCTGGATGCCTACCGTCGGGCGCGCGCCGAGCAGGACCCCATCCCGCTGGTCGATATTCTCGCCGGCAGCCTGCATGATCCTACCCGTGGCCTGTTACGGTTCGCCAAGCCGGTCATCGTCACGGAATTCGGCGCCAGTAGCGGCGAAAGTCCCGCAGATTTCAGGGCGGTCGATCATCTCATCGGAGGTTGGACCGGCTTGGTCAGCGGTCATGCAGCAGCGCCGATGCTGTGGTGGTGGGAGTGGGTCGATCAGGGCGGACGATGGGCGCCGTATGGCGCGGTTCGTCGATTCATCGCTGGCGAGGATATGCGTGGCAGCGACGCCAGCAGTGTTGCACTGGTCAGCGAATCGCCCGACCAGCGCTTGTGGTGCCGGGCGTGGATCCGCCCCGGTCGGGCGCTCGGCTATGTGCTCGCCAGCGGATGGGGTGCTCGCGGCGGAGAACCGCCACTGGTCGCGGGTGCGACCATCCGTATTGCTGATGTAGTCGAGGCAGGTCGGTTGGACATCCAATGGTGGGATGCCGACCAAGGTGTCATGTTGTCGGTCAGTGAGGTGGCGCATCCTGGCGGAGCCTTCGTGCTGCAACCTCCCGCCTTCCGCGGACACCTCGTCTGGAAGGTGTTGCGACACTGAGCGTCGCGACGGGAGTGATAATCTTTGCTGGGAAACCTCACAAAAAGAAGCACCCCCGTCGTAACGACAGGGGTGTTCTCAGAATCTCGCTTTCGGAGACATGCCACCAGGGCACGCCCACCGGAAGAGACGCCTAAGGCCTACTTCTTCTTGGCAGCGGGCTTCTTGGCGACCTTCTTGGCGGGCTTCTTGGCGATCTTCTTGGCGGGCTTCTTGGCGGGCATGTGAGCTCCTTGGGTCAAGGGTTGGTTTCGACGGGGGTCGCTGGGATCAGCAACCTTGCGTAGAGATATAACGGAGTGACAAGCATTTCGCAAATATTTTCCTTGCCGGAACCTCACGATCGTTATCCGGCGCGTGGTACGCTGCCCGTTGCGACTGCGCAGACACCTGCGCATGATGTCCACGATGAGCAGTTCACTGTCCTCCCACCGCATCATCCGCGCGCCGAATCCCAAACTCGCCATCGGTCAGATTGGCGGCCATGTCAAAATGGGTTTCAGCCATCCCAAAGGCAAGCGTACGAACGCGACCATGGCGCTGGTCAGTGCCATCCCATTGGCACCAGGCTCAGACCGCCTCGTGCTGTCCTTCATGGACCGTAGCGATCATGGAGAAACCTTCGATTACAAGCCGGGAAGTGGGGATAATTGCGTGGCGATCGTTCCCGCCAAGGAGGTTGGCCTGTCGATCATCAATGGCGTCTGCCCCGGGGATTGGAAGGGGGCGAAGGTGATGTTCGGTGACGTCATCGAAGAGCCTGTCGATCTCGATGTCGACCCGACCGCCCTCGACATGGCGGCAAGTGATGCGTGGGTCGACATGGTCGATGAGCTGGGTTGCGACTGCACCAAGATCGGTGGCTATCCGCTGTGGGCCAATGAGCCACTCGACATCGACCGGGTGATGAAGGCACCGCACACCTTCCACCACCGCATCGCTGGCGAGCTCGTGAATCTCAAACTTGGTGATGGTGGAATCGTCTACGTGTTCGTCAGTGCAGATGGGACCGGTGGAGCGCTGTGCTGGCAGCAGGCTTCCTAGACATCGCTAGGTTGGCCTAAAGAAAGAGCGCTATCTCGCCTGCGCATCCGGGTCCCTGGTCGCCTAGCCGAACGCCACAATCGCAATGGGAACCCGGCTTCGCGCTTGAGGGGGGCGGTACCTGTCGCTATTCAAGAGCATGTCACGCCGCTGGGTCCTTGATGTTGCGCGAGGCCTCGCCGTAGGTCAGCCGGCGGGACTTATGGCGATCATCAACGTGACTCCGGATTCATTCAGCGATGGTGGCCTGCATGCCGAGACTGCGGCTGCCGTTCGGGCAGGCTGCGCGTTTGCTGCCGCAGGGGCAGATTGGTTGGACGTCGGGGGTGAAAGCACGAGGCCCGGTGCTCAGCCGGTCGATGCCGCGACCGAGATTATCCGGATAGCGCCAGTAATATGTGGTCTGCGCGCCGCCGGGGTGCGCATGCCCATCAGCATCGACACTAGCAAGGGCACGGTCGCTGCTGCCGCCCTGACTGCCGGTGCTGATGCGATCAACGATGTCAGCGGCGGCCGCGATCCGCACCTCCTGGAAGTCGCTGCCTCCGCCCGTTGTCCCCTCGTGCTGATGCACATGCAAGGTGAGCCGCGCACTATGCAGACCGCTCCGGCGTATGGCGACGTGGTTGACGAGGTGCGCGCCTCGTTGTCCCGCGCGATGGCGCAGGCGGTGGAGCGCGGTGTTGCCGAATCGGCGCTGGTCCTCGATCCCGGTATCGGCTTCGGCAAGACGGTGGCCCACAACCTCGCCCTGCTGCGCGCCCTGCCGCGACTATCCGCGGAACTCGGACGGCCGTTGCTGATCGGCGTCAGCCGCAAATCGATATTGGCGGTGGTGGGCGGGCTCGATGTCGCCGCTGATGGCCGAGATGCAGCTGGTCAGGCCATGCACGCCTTGCTGGCTCCGGCCTGCGCATTGCTGCGCGTGCATGATGTGGCCGGGGCACGTGCTGCTCTGCGTCTGTCCACTGCCCTACGTGAAGCTGCCTGACATGGCCGCCCCCGCCATTATCTCTTGGTTGCCGATCCCGGCCCTGCAGCAGGGCGACTGGCCATACCTGATCCGTGGCGCTGCCGAGATTGCGATCCTGTGGCTGGCGGTCTACTGGTTGCTGCGCGCCCTCGAACGCATTTCTGCGGGTGGCAAGATCAGAGGCATCAGCCTGGTGCTAGCGGGCGTGGTGATGGCCTGGCTGGTCGCCCGTTGGCTGGATCTGCACGCCATCTCGTGGCTGTTGCAGACGATGGTCGGTTTCAGCGCCGTCATCCTGATCGTGGTGTTCCAGCCCGAGTTGCGTCGACTGTTCTCGCGCCTGGGTGGGCTACTGCCGCACGGGCAGTCCGGCACCGGACTGCATTTGGTCGGTCCGCTGGTCGAGGCGATCATGCAGATGGCCGAGCGTCGCATCGGATCGCTGATCGTGATCGAGCGCAACGACCGGCTGGACAACTTTATAACCTCCAGCCCGCTCGATTGCGAGTTGACGGCGAAAAGTCTGGTCAGCCTGTTCTGGAAAGACGCCCCATTGCACGATGGAGCCGTGGTGATCCGCGCCGGCCGCATTGCGGCGGCCGGCGTGATCGTCCCGCTGACCAACAACATCGAGTTCAAGTCGCTGTCCGGGACCCGTCATCGCGCAGGCATAGGCATCTCCGAGGACACCGATGCTCTCGCCCTGATCGTCTCCGAAGAGACCGGCCAGATCAGCATGGCCGATCGCGGGAAGTTCACCCGCGGCCTGTCGCGTCAGGATCTGGAGATCCTCTTTGCCCGGGTGTTCCGTGCGGCCGCCGCTTCGGGAAAGAAATCATGAGGTGGCTGATCGGCAACTGGGAACTGAAGCTGGTCAGCTTCGTGGTCGCGGTTGCCTTGTGGACCTACACCAGCGGACAGGTCAGGGTCGAACGCGAGATTCTCGTCGAATTGTCCCCCGCCCAGGTCGGCGGACTGCCCAGTGATCTGCAGGTGGCAGCCATCGAACCGTCGGAGTTCGTTGTCGTCTTGTCCGTGCCGACCACCAAGCTGAGTGATCTGCGCGACCAGGTTCTGCGGCCACAGCTGGCGCTGCCACGTGAACGGCGGGGACCTGGTGAAGTCGAGTTTCCGCTGACCAGTCGCATGCTTGGCCTGGACTCTGATATTCGCATCCTGCGCACCGAACCAGGCGAAGTGCGGACGCTGACCATCCGCCTGTCGTCGATCGCCAGTGCGATGGTGCCGACCGAGCCTCCTGCCGTGGTGGGACTGCCAGGGGGTATCGCTGCCGAGGTCAAGCTCGACCGCACCCGTGTTCAGGTGCGCGGTCCGCGTGTGCAGGTCGAGCAGTTTGAAAGTGCTGGCACACCCCTGCGCTTCGCTCCCGTGCGAATCGATGGTGTCGATCCCGCGCTGACCACCCAACGCGAGGAGCGGGTCTCGCTGGTGCCGCAGGATGGACAGCCACAGCCGGTTGAGGCGGTGGTGGCCAGCGTAACGATCCGCCCGGCCCGGACGTCGACGGTCAGCCACCGTATCCCGGTGTCGGTACTGCTTGGTCCGGCCGATGCCGGCCGCTGGCGGGTGCAGGGAGATCCGCCCCAGGTCGAGGTCCGCCTGACCGGTCCGGAGACGGTGGTCCGCAGCCTGCGTTCCGAGGATGTGGTAGCCTGGGTCGACCTCCATGCCGCCCCGATTGGCCCAGGTGAGCGCGAACTGCCGGTCTTGGTGCAGGTACCTGCCGGGGTGACCGCGGAGGCAGGCCGCATCAGTCTGACCCTGATCGCCGTTCCCTGATCGGCCACAGCTTAGCCCTGAGTAGGCAAGATCACTGCCAAAGCTTGGCCGTTGCGCCGTGCCTGTCTCGACGATCATGCCGCAACATGCGAATCGCCTCTTTGCTAGCGTTGTGTGCACTCCAGGTCCCCATGCTTGCTGCGATGGAACCGGCCGGCACGACGCCGATCCTGTTACAGGTCGGTGGCACGTATCTGGGTCCCAACCTGCGTCAGGAACTTAATACCGATTGGGGCTACAGCGCGGGTTTGTCGGTCTTGATCGCCGAGAGTGCCCTGATCGGCGTGCCCAGCACCGACCTCAATCTGCAGGTCTCTAATGAGGGCGATGGCAAATTCACGTCGTTCAGCGCCTACTACGCCGAGCGCGTCCTGGTGGGCGGGCAGACCTGGTTCGGCTTCGGGGTAGGCAGTAACTATGTGAAACTGAAATTGGACGAACTCCCTGGTCGTCCGTTCTACGCTGACAGCCGCTGGGGCCTCGCTGCCAAAGGCATGCTTGGCTACCTGATCACCGACCGGGTCTTCGTCGAAGCGACCTACAACTATACCGGCAAGATCGGTGACATTGAAACCTCGTCGACCAGCCTCTGTCTGGGCTACTGGTTTTAGATGTCGCAGGCGCCGGGACAGCTGGGCGAGCGTGATGACGTCTCCGACCGGGCCCTTCGCCCGAAAACGCTAGCGGACTTCACTGGTCAGCAGGCAGTGACCCGCAACCTCGCCCTGGCGGTCGCGGCCGCCCGCCAGCGCAACGAGCAGCTCGATCACGTGCTGCTCGCCGGACCCCCGGGCCTCGGCAAGACGACCCTGGCCCACATCCTCGCTGTCGAAATGGGCGCCGAGATCAAAGAAACCTCTGGACCGATGCTGGAGAAGCCCGGCGATCTCGCGGCCCTGCTGTCGGCCCTGCGTCCAGGGTCGATCCTGTTCATCGACGAGATTCACAGCCTCAAGCGGGTGGTCGAGGAATACCTCTACAGCGCGATGGAGGATTTCCGCATCACGGTGAATCTCGGCGAAGGTCCGACCAGCCAGTCGCTGACGATCAACCTGCAGCCGTTCACCCTGGTCGGAGCGACCACCCGCGAGGGCAGCCTCACCGCACCATTCCGTAGCCGCTTTGGCATCCGCGAGCGCCTCGACCTCTACAGTCCGGCTGAGCTTGGACGAATCCTGCGTCGCAGCGCTGGTCTGCTCGGCGTCCAGGCCGATGATCAGGGCCTGGCGGTCCTCTCGACGCGCAGCCGCGGCACCGCGCGCATCGCCAACAACCATCTGCGTCGCATCCGCGATCTCGCCCAGGTGCACCATGGCAACCTGATCAGCGCCGCTGTGGCCGAGCAGGGGCTGGGCATGCTTGGCATCGACCCCTCAGGTCTCACGGAGATCGACCGGCGCATCCTGCAGTGCCTCTGCCGCCATCGTCGCGCGGTCGGCGTGAAGACGGTGGCTCAGACCGTCGATGAGGAGGAGCCAACGATCGAGGACCTGCATGAGCCGTTTCTGATCCAGGCGGGGTTCATCATAAAAACGCCGCAAGGGCGCTTGGCCACGCAATTGGCCTACCGGCATCTGGGACTTGCCCCACCAGTCGAGGTGGCTGGCGAGCAGGAGCGGATTTTCTGATGAGCTGGCTGAAGGCGCACCTGAACGGACGATTGGTGCCGTTGTTCGTTGGCCTGCTCTGGGCCGCATCCATGGCGGCCGAGGACGGGCCTTTCAAGCCGAACGTGCGCTACAGCACCTTTACTGGGCAGGGCATCGAGATCCATGTTCCCACGGCCGAGGCCGTCAGGCTGCAACGCTTTGCCGAACGGGCGGTGGCGATGTATACGCGCATGCGCGCCGATGCCGGCTGGATTCCGCATCGCACGCTGCACCTCGTACTGACCGATGACCAGGACTCGCACAACGGCTTCTCGACCGTGGTGCCTTTCCCGTTGGTCAACGTGCAGCTGGGACCGACCAAACCGGAGAGCGGCCTGTTCGCCGGCGATGATGAATCGATGCGAACCCTGGTCCACGAACTGGCGCATCATCTGTCCAACGATCGCAATCATGGCTGGCGTGGGGCATTGGAATCGATCTTCGGACGCGTGCTGCCCAACGAGCCGCTGTCCCTGCTGGTGTTCATTTTCTCGACTCCCAACCATGTATTGTCTCCATCGTTCTGGCACGAGGGCATCGCGCAGTGGTCCGAGACCGTCTATGCCGATCCTACCGCGGCCTGGGGTGGCCGCGGACGTGATAGCCTCAGTCACATGGTCTGGCGGCTGGATGCGGCACGAGGCCTCATCCCGACTGCCGACGAGTGGCGATTGTCCTACGAGCACTGGCCCTACGGCAACCGCGCGTATCTCTATGGGCTGGCCTACACGCGCTGGCTGTCCGGAGCCTTCGGCGATCGTCGCGGCCTCTGGCGCATGGTCGACGATCAAGGGCGGCTGAACACGCCCTTCGCGTTCGTCGGCGGATCGACGACTTCGGTCGGATTCCGGCACGACGAACTGATCCCCCGCGCCCGGCAGGACCTGCTGGCCGAGCAACAGCAGAGCCTTGCCGAGATCAGATCGCAGCCGGTGACGGCACTGCCCCGCCTGACCGAGCCGGATTGGCGGGTGGCAGCGCCGGCCTGGGTCGCTGATGGCCGGTTGGTGTACGCCGGCGATCCACCGCAGGGTCATCCTGGGCTGTACCGGGCCCAGCCTAGGCCAGGCAAGCTGGCGAGCGATGATCTGGGCGTCTCGGCTTGGCTACTGGGCAACGTCCGTCGCGTCACTGAAGACCTTATCGTGCAGGCTGATGCCCCAGTTGGTGGTGACCAGTGGAACCGCAGCCGAGTGCGCATCCTGACGTCGAGTGGCCGCGTCGTGCGTTCGTGGCCGGTGGATCGCCTGATCATGCCGGACGCCCGACCGGTAGGGGATGATTACCACATGGTAGCGGTGCGCCTCGATGGCGCTGGTGCGCAGTCCCTGGTGCTCGACGGAGTGCAGCTGCCGACCGGACCCCGCCCATGGACGCCAGCGTTCCGTCCCGGTCATGACCAGCTGTGCTGGGTGGAGACCGATCACGATGGTTCCCAGCTGATCCTGGCCAAGCTTGATGGATCGGAACGGCGGATCCTGTGGCAGGTGCGTGGCCGCATCCTGCATCCGGTGTGGGATGCGGACGGCTCGCGGATATTCTGTGCCAGCGACGTCTCCGGTGTCGCCAATGGCTGGTGTATACCGCTTGAGGGCCAGGCCCGTCCGATCACCAACACGATTGGTGGCGTGCTCGCCGTGGTTCCGTCGCCAGATGGCAGGCAACTGGCTATTCTCGATCATGATGCGCAGGGGCCTTACCTGGGCGTGATTTCGCTCGATCCAACCACCTGGCCGGCGCAGATCCCGCAGGTCGCGCTGCCGTGGCCAGCACCGGTGGCCCGTCAGCCATTGGGCACCGACGCTACCGGCACCGATCTGCCCGATCCGCAATCGGTTACAGTCGAAGCGCCGGCCCTGGCGCCAGCCCGGCCATACAGCGGCTTGTCCAGCCTGCGGCCGCGCTACTGGACGCCAACGACGATGGCCGTGCCCGAGGGTGCAATCGGCGCGGTCGCGGTCGCCACCGATGCCCTGCTGACCCACCAGGTGATCGCTTCGGCGGGACTCGGTTATCATGAGCACAGCCCGGTCGGGCTGGTCGCTTGGACCTATACCGGCTGGAATCCCGGTCTGGGTCTCATCGTCAAACGCTCCGAACTCGGTTACGACCAGCAGATCGTGGCCAGTGACCTGAACTTCTACGACTACGTCGAGACGGTCGACACCGTCGAGGGGCGCATCGGCTATGGGCTTGGCGGCATGGCGCGGCGCTGGCAGGTCTATCTCGCTGCTGGCGTCGATCGGCATCAGACGGTGGCCAAGGCCAGTGACGATTACCAGGGCCTGACGACGGGTCTGCCGGCGCCGTTCATCGGCACGGAACGCTACCTAGAGGCGACCATCGCCTACGATGACAGCATGCTATTCCCGACCAGCTATGACCGTGAGGACGGAACCAGTTTGGCCCTGGTGGCGCGAGCCAGTGAACCACGTGGCAACCGGGTGCTCGCCGAGGCTTCCTACAGCCTGTCGGTATGGCCATCGCAGGGACACCAGATCGTGCTTGCCGGCCAGCTCGGGTGGAGCGACGGGCCGCACGACCTGCAGGGACGTTTCGGGCTCGGCGGCAACATCTCCCATGGCATCCCGCGCGGGTATCCCAACACCATGGCGCGTGGTCGCACCCTGGAGGGTTTGAGCGCGGCCTATCGCTTCCCGCTGCTGCGGCCCTTCAGTGGCCTTGATACCACGCCGTGGGAGACTAGGCAGGTCGTGGTGGAGACGTTCTATGACGCCGGGCGCGTCGGAGACACCTTCGACGACGAATTCGCCAAGTGGTACCGCTCGGCCGGTGCCGAGTTGCACCTCGAATTTTCCTACTGGCTGGTGCGCTTCGCTCCGGGAGTCGGGGTGGTCAGGCAGATCGACGGCTTGGAGGAAACGGCCGGATACTTCTCGTTTGGATTCAGGTGGTAGTCATGCGTTGCGAACAATACCGGACCGATCCCGCCACCCTGATCGAAGCCCTGGGCGACCAGGCGATGCTGCGGCAGTATCTCGCTGCGCAGGAAGCCGAGTTGGCGGTGCTTGCTGATCGGCAGTTGACCGGCTTCGTCCGTCGGCTTGGTGCCCTGGCGAGTCAGGCGATGGCGGTCGGCATCACCGTGCTGGCCAAGCGCGATGCTGTCCACACCGACGCGCTGCTGACCGATGTGTTCGCGGTGGCGACCTGGCATCGCTGGGATCTGCCGATCGAACGGCTCGGCGAGGCCGAAACCGAGATCGCCGCCGTGCCTCGTGGCCTGCTTGGGGCCGATGTCGCTAGCGAAGGTGCCGGATTGTGGGTACTCGATCACGCCATTGTCGCGCTGGCGCGTCAGCGCGTCTCTGGCGATGCCGACTGGGATGAGCATCATCCGCGCGGCGGCGGATCCTGCAGCCACTGAGTCAGGAGCGAGCGGCGAGGAACTCGCCGTAGGCGCGGTCCTCGACTTGGATGTGGCGCAGTAGCCAGTCGCGCAGCGACAGATGCAGGCGCTCGGCCAGGACCTGGCGATCGGTTCCAGCCGTGGCCAGACCAGCACGCACGGCTTCCAGTTCGGCGATGAACGAGGCATGCAGCCGGCGATGGCCCTCAACCGCCGGATATCCGGCGTCGCTCATCAGCTTCTCTTCGTCGGTGAAGTGCTCCCGGACATAGCCATCGAGAAAATCCAACGTCCTACCGAGTTCCTCGGCCCCTCGTCCGCTGCGCACGGCGGCGACCAGGACGTTGAGTTGTTCGAATAACCGGCGGTGCTGAGCATCCATCGCCTCGACGCCGACCGACAAGCCTGGTGTCCAGCCGGCGATAAGGGGTAAGGCCACTTTCAGCAGCAGGGTGTAGATCAGCGCACCACCGGCGATGATGCCCAAGGTGACCTTCCACTCGGTCAGCGACGGCACGTATTCGACGATCTCATGCATCGTGCTGGGGATGAAACCTGGGACGACCAGGCCCATGCCCTTCTCGATCCAAATGCCGACAAAGGTCATCAGACAGGCGGTGATCAGCAGTCGCGGTCGTTTGAGCAAACCCGGCCATTGGAAGGCGGCAGCGGCCACGACATTCAGCGTGATCGCGCTCCACATCCAGGGTACCAGGGCGTGGTGGCCATGCATGCCAAAGAGGAGGTATCGCAGGCTGGCGGCGTGCGTGCTGCCGGTGTACAGAGCGGTGAAGCACTCGACGGCGAGCATGAACAGGTTGATCAGCGCAGTGATGCGCACGACGCGGACCAGCATGTGGACGGGCTTGTCGCCGAAGGGATATCCACCCAGGCGCTGCAGGGTCAGCAGCACGACGATGATCAGGGCTGGACCGGCGACGAAGGCGCTGGCCAGGAAGCGGGGTGCAAGCAGGGCTGTGTTCCAGAACGGACGCCCGCCAAGCCCGCAATAGAGGAACGCTGTCACCGTGTGGATGGATACCGCCCATAGGATCGACAGGAACACGAACGGCAGATACAGGCGCGGTGACGGGGCCACGCCGCGCCAGCGGCTCCACAGCAGGTAGCCGCAGATCCAGGCATTCAGGCCAAGATAGCCGTTAAGGACGATGACGTCCCAGGTCAGCAGCGAGATCGGCCAGTTGAATCGACCGATCACCGGCATGAGGTGCCAGAAGCGGTCGGGACGGCCAAGATCGACGGTCACGGACAGCAGGCAGATGACGATGGCGGCGATGGCCAGGAGTTCGCCGACGATCACCGCATCGTGCATCTCGTGGTCGTGGTAGAGGTAGGCCGGGATCACCATCATCACTGCGGCGGCGGCGACGCCGACGAAGAAGGTGAAATTCGAGATGTACAGGCCCCACGAGACGTGGTCGCCCATGCCGGTGACCTGCATGCCGCCGACCACCTGGTTGGCCCAGGCATTGACCCCGACCAGGGCAACGCAGGTCAGCAAGGTCATCCAGGCATAGAACAGCGGGCCACCGTTGGTGGCATGGCTATAAGCTTGGCGCAGGAAGGCGAAGAGACTCGGACGAGGGAGCGTAGTGGTCGTCATCAGTGGCCTACTTGTCGAAGAAGTAGAAGAACGTCGGCTTGGTGCCGAGGTCTTCCTTAAGGATAAAGACACGCTTGTTGGCCAAGACCCAGCGGAGTTCGCTGTCCGGGTCGGCGAGATTGCCGAAGACGCGGGCACCGGTCGGGCAGGCTTCCAAGCAAGCCGGCAACCTACCTTCACGGGTACGGTGCAGGCAGAAGGTGCACTTCTCCATCACTCCCTGGGGGCGGACGCGATTGGACAGATAGCCCTGGTCCGGATTGATTTCGTCATTGGGGATTTCCGGCTTCTTCCAGTTGAAGCGACGGGCGTGGTACGGGCAGGCCGCTTCGCAATAGCGGCAACCAATGCACCAGTTGTAGTCGACCACGACGATGCCGTCCTGCTCTTTCCAGGTTGCCTCGACTGGGCAGACCTTGGTGCAGGGCGCGTTAGCGCAGTGGTGACACTGCACCGGCATGTAGTACTTGCCCTTGGCCGGCACCGGATGCTCGTAGGTGGCATCACCGGTAGCCAGGTCGATCGAGCCGTTATCAAGCTCGAACACCCGGATGTAGCTGTTGTGCGATGGCCGGTCGTGGTTGTTCTCTGTGTGGCAGGCTTCGGCGCAGCGGCGGCAGCCGACGCAGATCGACAGGTTGAGCGCATAGCCGTACTGCACGCCGGGGATGGGCTGCGGGGCGGCGACGTGGACGTCGATACCGCGGCTCGTCTTCGCCTCTGCTTCGACCCGACGGCAAATGGCGTCCAACTCGTCCGGGGCCAGTTCCTTGTAGTGCTTGCGCAGGAACTCGTCGACCGACTCGGCTGGCTTCCACTGGGTCAACGGGGCGATAGCTGCGGCGAAAGCGGTGGCACCGAGGGTAGCCCCGGCTGCCTTTAGCACAGTGCGCCTGGTCAAGTCACTCATGGATGGCTCCGGTGGGCAACTGGAAGCGATCGCGCGGATGCGGCATGGGAATGGCGGCCTGGTACTTGGGCACGTGCGGGTCGTGGCAGTCGATGCAGGTGTTGCGGTAGCGGCCGCCGCGGGTCAGGTCCCAGTAACCGTTCATGCCACCATGGGCGCCGTGATCGTAGTCGCGGCGCTGCGGGCCATGGCATTGGCTGCACAGCTCGATTGAGTTCTCGAAGGCGACTTTGCGGCCGTCAGCCAGGCGCAGATTATCGTAGTTCCCCGGGTCATGGCAGGACAGACAGGTGCTACCTCCGTGCTGGAATTGCAGGCCCTGGTGGAACTGGTCGAGATCAGTTCCGGCGTGATTGGCTGGATTGGGCGTGCGGATGGCATGGCAGGTCGAGCAGGCGATCGTCGCCGGCCTGCCTGCGTGGTCGGTTATGCCGGTCTGGACTCTGGGTGCCGGGTGGCTGTTACGGACCACCGGGTGCTGGGCCTTCGGAGTGGTATCGGTGGTGGTGACCACGGGGCGGTCAGCGATCTCGGCGGCGAACGCGGCAGCCACGAGGACAGCAAGGACGACGCCAAGGGCGCTGAGGCGTGGGGACATGAGGACTCCGACGCCGACATGATGCAATCGGGCGGTGGCGTCACCTTGACTTGGATCAATTCGGCGGATCGGGGATTCCCTCACCGGCGGGATTGATCCAGATCAAGGCATTCTCTGGCCGCAGCTGGATCCTGTCAGTTGCAAGGATCACTCATGTCGATCAGCAGCATGGTCATCGACGTCGCGGACAACGTGGATGGGGCCGAACTCCTCGACGTGTTGCGAGCAGATGCTCGCTTCACGCTTGGACCGGCCAACGGCAACCGTCACGCCATCGTGCTCGACACGCCCTCAGTGCTCGATGACACGACGGCGTTCGACTGGTTGCGCGACCATGCCGGCGTGCGCCTGGTCACCCTGGTGCGCGCCTACATCGACGACGAAGCGCTGCCCGCCGGCGTCGCCGCCGAATACCTTTAGGACCTCCCATGATCGAACTCGACCGTCGCGCCTTCCTCAAATCCTCGGCGATGGCCGCTGCCGCCGCGATGATCCTGCCAAGCCTCGGCAGCGCTGCCGAAGGCGAGGCGCCGCCTCTGGGCGATGGGCTGACCTGGGCCAAGGCTCCGTGCCGGTTCTGCGGAACCGGCTGCGGTGTACTGCTGGGTGCCAAGGACGGTAAGATCGTAGCCATGCAGGCCGACAAGCTCGCAACTGTGAACAATGGTCTGTGCTGCGTCAAAGGCTACCACGTCGGCCTGATCCTCTATGGGCAGGATCGCCTGACCACGCCGCAGAAACGGGTCGATGGCAAGCTGGTACCGATCTCGTGGGATGAGGCCATCACTATCATCCGCGATCGCATCACCGCCAATCCTGGCAGGTTCGCGTTCTACGGTTCCGGCCAGCAAACTATTCCAGAGGGCTACGCCTCCAACAAGTTCGTGAAGGGCGGGCTCGGCCACAACCACATCGACCCAAACGCGCGCCTGTGCATGGCCAGCGCCGCTGCCGGCTTCAACGCCACCTATGGCGTTGACGAACCGGCCGGATGCTATGACGACCTTGATCACTGCACCGTACTGATCGACTGGGGCAACAATCCCGCCGAGATGCATCCGGTGCTGTTCTCGCGCGTGATGGACCGCCGGCTGCGCGGCGACAAGGTCCTCTACATCGACCTGACTACGCGGCGGACCCGTTCCAGCGAGCAGGCGGATCACGTCGCCTTCTTCAAGCCCAACACCGACCTGGCGATCGCCAACGGCATCGCCCATCTGCTGGTCAAGGCAGGCTTCCTCGACAAGCCTTGGGTCGAGAAGTACTTCCGACTGCGCCAGCGGGTCGCCGAGTATGCTCCGGATCCGACCAAGCGTGACGTCTACGACGCCGAGGCGATACATCCGAAGAACCTCGCCGGCAAGGACATCACGCGCGAGGCATACATAAAGAACCTGGAGTTCTACACGCCAGAGAAGGTCGAGGAGATCAGCGGAGTCCCAGCGACGCTGATTCGTCTGATCGCCGAGAAAATGGCCGATCCCAACGAGCGCGTGTTGTCGTGGTGGTGCATGGGTCCGAACCAGCACACCCGCGGCACAGCGATGAACTCGCTGCTCCACTCAATCCATCACTTGTCCGGCCAATGGGGCAAGCCGGGGGCCAGTGCATTCTCGCTGACCGGTCAACCCAGCGCCTGCGGAACAGCCCGCGAAGTCGGCACTTTCTCGCACCTGCTGCCTGGGCACCTGTCGGTGCTTAATGAGCACTACCGGGAACTGACCGAAGAGCTGTGGCACCTGCCCAAGGGCCGCATCTCGGACAAAATTGGTTTCCACACGGTCAAGATGTGGGACGAGTTCTGCACGGAGGGCGGCGCCGTCGACACCATCTGGGTGCAGGTGACCAACCCCGGCCAAACCCTGCCCAACCAGAACAAGCTGTTTCTCGCCAAGAAGGATCGGCCGGGCAAGTTCCTCATCGTCAGCGATGTCTATCCTACAGCGACCACCGCATTGGCCGACCTGGTGCTGCCCTCGGCGATGTATGTCGAGAAGGACGGCATGTACGGCAACGCGGAACGGAAGCAGCAGCAGTGGTTCAAGATGGTCGACCCACCGGGCCAGGCCCGCCCCGACGCCTGGCAGATCCTTGCCGTGTCCAAACAGATGTTCGATGCCGGCTTCCCAGGGATGAAGGACAAGGATGGCGAATGGTTGTTCGCCAAGGCGCTGAAGAACCCTGATGGAAGCGTGCCGCCGGTTTGGGATTTCGCGCATTATTACGACGTCAATGTCGACGAGCGGCTGTTCGAGGAGTATCGGCCCTTCACCAAGGTGAAGCACAAGGACCTGGCGCCGTACAGCGCCTATGTCAAGGCTCACGGCCTGCGTTGGCCGGTCATTGAGACCAAGCCAGGCGTCTGGGAGGAGACCCTGTGGCGCTTCGTCGAAGGCAAGGATCCCTACGTCAAGCCGGGTACAGGCATGCAATTCTACCATTCAAACACCAAGGACGATAAGGCGTTCATCTGGTGGCATCCGTACGAGGCAGCGCCTGAGGAACCAGACGCCGAATTCCCATTCTGGCTATGCACCGGTCGCGTGCTGGAGCACTGGCACTCTGGCACCATGACCATGCGAGTGCCGCCGTTGCGCCGCTCGATGCCGCATGCCTATATCGAGATTCATCCCGACGATGCGGCAGCCATGAATGTCGCGAGTGGCGACCAGGTGACGGTCGAGTCGCGGCGCGGTTCGCTGACCCTTCCGGCGTGGCTCAAGGGACGTGGCCAGCCGCCCAGAGGCAGCGTGTTCGTGCCGTTCTTCGACGAACGCCTGCAGATCAACCTGGTGACCAAGGAGTACCACGACCCGTTCTCGAAGCAGCCGGACTTCAAGAAGTGCGCCGTCCGCGTGCGGAAGGCCTGAGTCATGGTCGTCCCGTCGAAGCTCCTGGCAATCGGCGCCAGTTGCGTGGTCGCGGTCGCCCTGGTCGGGATGCTGGTTGGTTTCGGTCATCCAGCACCCGCGTGGACGCCGACCGTGGAGGTCCCGGTCGACCACCTGAGCGCTGCGCTGCCAGCGGTGGTCTATCGTGACATGAACGGCAAGGCGCGCGGTCCCAACAGGTCGTATACCAGCAATCTGGCGACGCTGATCGGGCACGGGCCGGACCTCATGGAACCGGTTGCCTTCGATGCCAAGGCCCGGGCCGAAGCGGTGGCCCGTCGCGCCTCACGCCGGGCGTACAGCGGCGCTCCGCCGACTATTCCACATCCGGTCGATGCCAACGACGTCACCAGTTGCTACCAGTGCCATGGCGAGGGCAAGGTCATCGGCGACATGATCGCTCCGAAGATCAGCCACCAACGCTACACCAATTGCACCCAGTGCCACGCTCCGGTGGCAGTCGGAACTCCTGGCACGGCTGACGAGTTGATCGTCGACAACACCTTCACTGGCCTGCCGTCTCCTGGCCGGGGCGTCCGCGCCTATGCTGGTGCTCCACCGACCGTCCCGCATGCCACCAGCATGCGGGAGAACTGCACCAGCTGCCACGGTACCCTCGGACTTACCGGTCTGCGCTCCTCGCACCCCTGGCGAGTCAACTGCTTGCAGTGCCACGCTCCAAGCGCTGCTCTGGATCAGATCCGTTTTGACGACCCCAGCCCCCCACCGTGGGCTGGTGAAGGACTGGCGAAGTAGATGAGTTGTGCCGCTGCACCGTGGTGGAGCGGTGGCGTGTGGCACGTCGCGTCGTGGACCCGTCTACAGGCGAAAAATTGACATGAGGTGGATGACAGCGCTCCTCCGTACGGTCACTGCTCCGCCACCCAGCGATGCCGCGGTGCTCAGCCGACGTGCCCTGTTGAGCGGTGGCTTTCTCAAGCGGCCCTCGGCATCGCCGTCCACGCCCGAGTCGCAATCCCGACGACAGGCATTTCCCGTCCTACGTCCACCCGGCGCGATTGCCGAGGCGACCTTCCTTGCTGGCTGCACCCGTTGCGGTGACTGCATCCGCGTGTGTCCACATCAGGCCATTCGACTGGCCCCAGAGCGCCTGCGCGTAGCTGCCGGCACCCCGATCATCGATCCAGCCGAGCAGCCCTGCCTGATGTGCGTCGATACCCCATGCATTACCGCCTGCTCCCCGGGCGTGCTCAAGCGCCCTGCGAGCGCAGCCGTTCCGCGCATCGGTGTGGCGCGCATCTCAACCGTCGACTGCCTGGCCCACCAGGGCACGACGTGCAGTTCATGCAGCGAGCGCTGCCCAGTAGAGGGCGCCATCAAACTGACGCGTGGCCGACCTCAGGTGGTGGCGGAGGCCTGCACCGGCTGCGGTATCTGCCAACATGTTTGTCCGGCTCCGCGCAACGCGGTGCTGGTGATGCCCCTGGATCGCCCATGACCGATCTGGCTCCATTGACCACCGCCGATTTGGACGAGGCGACCCTTGAACAGTTGTTCATCGATCTCACCAGCCTGACCGAGATCCTGCAGGTCATGGTCAAGGGCGGTGGCACCGACCATGCGGGCGACTGCGATGTGGAGTCAGGTCGACGCGCGCTGCTTGCCGGGGCCCGTGGCATGCAGATCCGCTATCGTTGGCAGGACGCGATGTGGCTCGACACCCTGATGCGGACAGCTCAAGGCGTTCGCATCGTTCGTACCCGACTGCCTGCCCCGGAAGAGATCCCATGACCAGCCTCGCAGCCTTACATAGCCAACATGTCGCGTTGGCGACCCTGGCTTCGTCCATCGACGTATGCGATCCGCTGGACTCCCCGATGGCCGAACGGTTGCGTCGTTCACTTGTCCTTTTTGCCACTCGGTTGGCCGAGCACTTTGTCGCAGAGGATCAGACCCTGTCGCAACTGTGTGCTGCGCCACAGGGGACTGCGGTGCGGCTTGCAGGAGAAACCCGTCGTCGTGAGGCCGAAACCCTGGCAGAGGCCTGTCGGAGCTTCTCCGGAGCATGGACCCGGATCGGTCGGATAGAGGCGGATCCACGGGGGTTCGCCTCTGGTTGGGGGGTGCTGCGGGCCGCCTTATTCCGCCTGGTTGCACGCGAAGAGGGGGAGGTTTACCCGCTGAGCGCAGCCGGTTGGATGCCAAAGCCGGTGTTGGCGCCACCGGCGACCGGCATTCGTGATCTAGACGACGATCACACCGAGATGTTCGCTCTGATCGGCGGACTGCGTGCTGCGGTCGGTGGCGGCAGCCAGATCATGGATGCGGCCAGCATCTCGATTCTGGCCGACTATGCCGAGCGGCATTTTGCCCGCGAAGAATCCCTGATGGTGGAAAGTCGCCATCCTGGATTAGAGGACCACCGACAGGAACATCACCGGGCTCGGTCGATCCTGATGGGATTCCGCAACGATTACCTCGATGGGCGCAGGGTCGAGGTGTCCGGGGTCCTGCTGTTCCTCGAAGGCTGGATGCTCTCGCACATCACAGAGGCAGACCAGGATCTGGCCAGGCATCTGCGCGCCACCGGGCGGATACCAGGTTCGCGGGGCGACAACGGTCGACTTCCTTGATGCCCTGCCGTATAGCCTCAGGATCCTGGCATGCCCTGGACCGCTGCTGCCTTGTCTATCGCCCTTGCTGCGATTCTTGTTCTGACCGCATGCGGGGAACGGATCGATCCGGCGCCGTCGATGGCCGATCCGCCAGAGGCCGCCGAGGCCGCCCGCATTCTTGATGCCGACCTGGCCAATCTTACCCAGCTCAGTTCTGGGGACAAAGCTGCGGCTGAACTCGCCTTCGGGCCGCGTCTGCGCCGAGACCTGGAGTCCTGCAAAGGCACCCGCTACGAGAACAAACCGCTCTACATGCTCGCCCAGTGGACGTTGGTCCATGGTGGACCCGAAGGTCCAGAGGAGGTGCTGCGCATGTCCGAGCGCCTGGAACGGCTGCCCTCCCCCGCCTTTCGCACCTCGGCTCGTCTCCTGCGCGTCCAGGCGTTGCTGCGTCTTGGCCGGGTAGCCGAGGCACGCCCGATGGCGGTCCAGCTCAATGCCGAGATACCCCATTTCAACACCTTGGGACTACTTGAGTTCTACGAATCGGTCGGCACCACCAGCCCGGCACTACCAGGAACCCCGGTAAGCGGTGGGGTGATTCCCGAGAGCTCAATGGTCCTGGTGGCATTCCTCGGTTTGCCAGACCGGGGAGCCGAGGCCTGGCTGCAACCGTTGAAACAGGCCTGCATCAGCGGAAAGGTCCAGCTCGTGGCCATCACCACGGCCGGCGATCTGCTTGCCGCGGCGACGGTAGCTAGTGCGTGGGGTGTCGATGTGCGCTGGCTGCGCCAGGGCGATTCAGCCCTGGAACGATGGAAGCTGGCCGTGATCCCTGCGAGCGT
>JBBQCI010000061.1:0-24670 GCA_038318565.1 Planctomycetota bacterium | reverse complement strand
GTCTTCCACGCCAAGCAGAAGATCACCCTGGCCGAAGCCGAACAGGTCGCCGCCGAGAAGGACACTCTGGCCGCCATTCGCCGCGCCGAAGGCACGCTCGCCCAGACCGCAGCTGAAGGTCTCGCGCACGCCAAAGTCAAGGAAGCCGACGCCAATGCGACCGAGAAGCTCGGCATGGTTGAGGCCCGCGTCATGGAGGCCAAGACCGAAGCCGGCAAGAAGCAGGGCCTGGCCCAGGTCGCGGTCGACTTGGCACACGCCGACGCCACCGAGCGTCAGGGTGAAGCCGACGCCAGTACGGTGCAGAACCGTATGCTGGCCGAGTCGAAGGGCCTGACCGAGAAGGCGGTCGCCATGGGCAAGCTGACCGGCGAGACCCGCCAGCACGAGGAGTTCCGCCTGAAGCTCGAACAGGAAGTCGCGATCCGCAAAGTACAGATCGACGCCGACATCCAGATCGCCAACGCCCGAGCCAAGGTGCTGGGCGACAGCTTGGGCAAGGCCAAGATCGAAATCGTCGGCGGCGACGGCCAATTCTTCGACCGTTTCGTCAACGCGGTGTCGATGGGCAAGAGCATCGACGCCACGGTCGAGCACAGCGACGTGCTGCAGACCGTCGGCAAAGAGTATCTGCTGGAAGGCCGCAGTCTGCCCGACGACCTTAAAGAGGTTCTCTCGGGCATCAGCAGCGGTGATCTCGCCAACCTCGGCATCGCCGGGGCCTTGGCCAAGGTGACTGCCGGTAAGGATCCCGCCAAGGTCGAGAAGTTGATGGGCAAGGCTCGTGAACTGGGACTACTCAAGTGAACTATCCTCAACAGCCCGCAATCGCGGGCATGGACCTCGATGTCCCGACCATGATCCCGACCGAGCACCGTACCTGGGGCATGCTCTGCCATCTCCTGGCCCTGACCACCCTGATCGGCATCCCGCTCGGCAGTATCCTCGGGCCCATGGTCATGTGGCTGGTGAAGAAGAATGACTCGCCGTTTGTCGACGCCCATGGCCGCGAGTCGATGAACTTCGGCATCTCGGTCCTGATTTACTCGGTGGTATGCATCCCGCTGTGTTTCATCCTCATCGGGATCCCTATGCTGATCGCCCTGTGGATCTTCTGGCTAGTCATGGTGATCGTCAATGCGATGAAGGCCAATGACGGCAAGATGGTGCGTTATCCGCTGACCATCCGCATGCTGTGATGGCACATGAGCAGACGGAGCGGCCATGACTGAGATCGACCAAGGCACCTTCGAGGTCGTCCGCGCCCGGCTGGACCAGCAGGGCAGCGGGCTGGCCACGTTGGCCCAACAGCTGAATGCGCGGAGGCTGGAGTTGTTCGGCGGGGTAGCCACGCGCCTGCTGTCGAGCGCACGGGTGCGTACCGAGCACAACTGCATTCCGCGGGACATCGTCAACGTTGGCGACCGACTGCTGCTGGGCTACCAGGTGTTCCTGGGACTGAAGAGCCAACTCTCCGTCGCTGATGTATTCACCGAACTGCGCGATGACGGCACTGGGGTTGCCAATCTCGATCCCGAGCACCTGCCGCGTCTGCTCGCCGAAGCGCCGTTCGAGAAGGATTTCCGCGACGTCTTCCAGTACTACAAGGATGCCCGTCTGCTCCACCTGCGGCGGACCGATCGGCTGCTGCTGGCCGCCTTCCAGACCGGATCACGCCTGAGCGACCTGCGCGTGCTGCGCTGGGCCTTGACCGGCCGCGGTGCTGACGAGTCGCTGAAGTACCTCGACAACCAAGGCGAGCGCGACTACGTTTTCCCGGTCTCCCATGACTTCGCCTGGACCCGCACGACACGTGACCAACACGTGCAAGGAACCCATCCGCACACCAATATCGGCGACGAGATCTTCGTCGAGTGCGTCGGCGGCGACCTGACCATCAAGATCGAGGACAACACCACCACCGGCACCGGCATCTTCGCCGAACCGGTTGATGATGCGACCCAGGGCCTCGACGACGCCGAGATCCACTTCGCCATTCTGCCGTCGTGCATCTTGCTGAAGATCCGGCCATATCGCGAAACCACCTACCGCTACGTTGTCTATAACCGCCAGACCAATGAGGCGGTGCGCATCGACGCTATTGGCTTAGCCTGCCAGCAATTGCCAGAGGGCCACGGCCTAGTTTTCCCGGGCGGCTACTACCTCTCGACCGGATCGCACAAGATCTTCCCGCTGGATGCCAGCGGCATGCAGTTCAAACGTACTTTCCGCGCGCCCAACGGTGAGGATGTTGCCTACGTCTTCTATCGCCGTGACACCGGCACCTACATCCTGCTGCAGTACAATCTGATCACCCGCGAGGTGGCCAGCCCGGTGGCTTGCTCGTCATACTGCCGCCTGCCTGATGGCCGCTTGGTGGTGTTGCGTGCCGAGCCGGAACCGACCCGCGTCCACGCCCTGCAGATCTGGCAGACCCCCTTCCTTGATGACGAGGTCGCGGCTAGCCAGGCGCCACCCGCCACGGGCGAACTAGCCAAGCTTGGCAACCGTGAACTGGTGCGGGCGGTCTCTGATTGCATGCATCTCGCCCGGTTGATCGCCGCCCAGCGGCCGACCCGCCAGATCTACGAAGAACTGCTCAAGGCGATCGGCCGGGTCATCGACACCTATCCCTGGCTGGCTGCGCCAGAGGCCTTCGGCGTGCGGGCCGGCCTCGATGCCCTGCGGGTCACCGCCGAACGGGTGATCGACGAATTCGAGAAGGTCGTCGCGCTAACTGCCCAGGCAGCGGCCAAGCTGACCGCCGCCGAGAAGTCCGCCGACGAACTGGTGCGCAATACTGCGCTGGGCGACAAATCGCGCATCGAAGGCTTCGTCGCGCCACTGACTGAAGTGCGCTCCGCCCGCGGTCACGCCGAGACCCTGAAGTCGGTTCGCTACCTCGACCTCGACAGGTTGGCCAAGCTCGACCAGCGGCTTGCACGCGTATCCGACGAACTGGCCAAGGGCGCGGTCGCGCTACTGCTGAAACCTGAAGCGCTGCAAGCCTGGCAGAGCGAGATCGCCGCCACCGAGGCGAATGCTTCCGCTTTGGTCGCAGTCAGCGAAGCCAAACCTGTACTGGAGCGGATCGACCGTGCCGCGGACGGGCTCGACCAGCTGGTCGGCATCGTCAATGGCCTGGAGTTCAGCGAAGCGGCGGCACGTACCGCTGTGCTCGAACGTATCGGCGAGACCTACGCGCAGCTCAACCGCGCCCGAGCCGTGCTGTCCGGACGGAAGAACGAGCTGGGTTCGAAAGAAGCTGCCGCCGACTTCGCGGTCCAGGATCGTCTGCTCGCCCAGGCCCTGGCCAATGCCGTAGCTCTGTGCGATTCCCCAGAAAAATGCGACGAGTTTGCGGCCAAGCTGCAGGTCCAGGTCGAGGAGCTGGAAGGGCGCTTTGCCGACTTCGACCAGTACGCAGCCGAGCTTGCCGCCCGCCGCGTCGACGTCACCGAACGTATAGCCGCCAAGCGCCAAGCCCTGGTTGACGAACGCAGCCGCAAGGCCGACGGCTGGCTGCGCGCCGCTGAACGTATCCTTACGTCAGCCTCTGGCCGGGCGACCAGCTTTGCCAAGCCGGACGAGCTCAACGCCTGGTACGGTTCCGATCCGCTGATCGCCAAGATCCGCTCGATCATCGCTGATCTGCGCGGTATCGGCGATCAGGTCAAGGCGGATGACTTGGAAGGCCGCTTGAAGGCAGTGCGCGAGGACGGCTTGCGCTCGGTTCGCGACAAGAGCGAACTGTTCGATGGCGATCAGGCGGTGCGCCTGGGCAAGCATCGCTTCAGCGTCAACTCGGCGCCCCTTGATCTAGTGATGTTGCCGCGCCCGACGTCTGACGGCGTACGCATGCATTTTCATCTCACCGGCACCGATTATCTGCGGGCGGTCTCCGACCCTGTCTTCGCCGCAACAGCGCCGTTTTGGGAACTGCCGGTCGAGGGCGAGACACCGTCGGTTTATCGCGGCGAATACCTCGCCTGGCAGGTGCTGCAGTCCGCCGAGCAGGGCCGCGAAGGACTGACCCTGGCCGGACTGCGCGAGGCCGGCGACAAGCTCGGCACGCTGGTCCAAGAGGCCGCCGCCAGACGCGTCGATCAAGGTTACGAACGCGGTGTACATGACGCCGATGCCACGCTCATTCTGCGCAGCCTGCTGCACCTCGCCGACACCTGCGGCCTGCTCCGGCATCCCGCCACCGCCAGGGCCCTGGCGGTGGTGGCGTGGTCGCGCTGCACCGACCACGCCCAGACCGAGCGATTGCGCCGCCAGGCCCAGTCGCTGGCGGTGGTGCGCCAACGCTTCGGCGACGGCACCGCGTTGGAAGGGGTGATCACCGCCTGCCGCGAACTGTGCCGCGTGCATCTTGATGGACAGGCAGCGCATGTCCTGACCCAGGCAGCCACCTACCTTGCAGAAGAACTGGCCCAACCCGGTCCGCTACGCTTCGTCAGATCTGGCGATGCGGTCGACTTGGCCGCCCGCTTCGCCGACCATCAGCGCCTGCATCCGGGCAGTGACGAGCTGGCGGCCGATCTGCGCGCGCTGGCAGACGATCCAGCGGCTGCGATGCGCCTCGCCGAAGCCTGGGTCGGGGCCTTCGCCCGTCGCGAACAGCCGCAGTTGGTCCACGCCGTCCCAGAAGTGGTGGCCGGCCTGCTAACCCAGGACCTTCCGCGCGAGGACGTTTCGGCGCGCACGGCGGCCACAGTCGACGGTCTACTCGGCAGCCATCCCCGGATCTCCAACAAGCGACTTGAACTGCGCATCGACGATCTCAGTGATCGGCTGACCGCGCTCTGCGGCATCCACGTACCGGCCTGGCGGGCCTACGCCCGCCTGCGCCGGGAACTAGTTGATCGCGAAAAGGCCCGCCTGCGCCTCGACGAGTTCCGTCCCCGCGTGCTGACCACGTTTGTGCGCAACAAGCTGATCAACGAGGTGTTCCTGCCGTTGATTGGCGACAACTTGGCCAAGCAGATCGGCTCGCTCGGCGAGGGCCGGCGCACTGATCTACAGGGCATGCTGCTGCTGATCAGTCCGCCGGGTTACGGCAAGACCACCTTGATGGAATACGTCTGCGCCGTCCTCGGCTTGGCCTTCGTCAAGGTCAACGGACCCGCCCTGGGCAACCGGGTCAAATCGCTCGATCCGGTCGAGGCGCCCAATGCCCAGGCGCGCCAGGAAGTTGAACGCGTCAACCTGTCGTTCGCGATGGGCAACAACGTGATGCTGTACCTGGACGACATCCAGCATTGCGACCCAGAGTTCCTGCAAAAGTTTATCAGCCTGTGCGATGGCCAGCGCAAGATTGAAGGCGTGTGGGACGGCGGGACCCGCACCTTCGACCTGCGCGGCAAGAAAGTCGTCGTGGTGATGGCCGGCAACCCCTACACCGAATCCGGCGAGAAGTTCCGCATCCCCGACATGCTCGCTAACCGCGCCGACACCCACAATCTGGGTGACGCAGCGGGTTCGCACGGTGACAGCTTCGCACTGTCCTACCTTGAGAACTGCCTGGCGGTCAATCCTGTCCTGCAGCCGTTGCTGGCGCGACCGCAGGCCGACGTGCACCGTTTCGTGCGCATAGCCGCCGGCGACAGTGGCGCCCGCGGCGAACTGGAACATGCCTACGCCGCCGCCGAAGTCGCGGAGATCAGCGCCACCACGCGGCTACTCATGCGAGTGCAGCGCGCCCTCCTGACGGTCAACCAGACCTACATAGCTTCGGCGGCCCAGGCCGATGAATTCCGCACTGAACCGCCGTTCAAGTTGCAGGGCAGCTATCGCAACATGGCCAAGATCGCTGGCCGGGTGGTGCCGGCGATGACCGAGCCCGAGGTCGATACGCTGATTTTGGCGCATTACCGCGCCGAGGCCCAGACCCTGACCACCGGGGCAGAGATCAACCTGATCAAGCTGCGCCTGCTCCTTGGCTGCGCCACCCCCGAGGACGATGCGCGCTGGCGCGACATCACGGTGGTCTACAAGCGTCGTCAGGAACTGTCTGGCAAAGACGACCCGGCCAGCCAGGCGGTGGTTCAGCTAGCGAAGGTTGGGGAACGCATCGAAGCGTTGCAGTCAGCACTCACCGCCCTGTCTGGAGAAGCTGGCCGCGCACGTACCGCCGATGTCGAACGACTGGAGCGGCTGATCACCCAGACCGCCGAGGCGATCCGGGCAGCAGCCCCGAAGGTCGAAGTCGTCAATACGTTGCCAAAGTACTACGCCCAGGTCTTTGACCATCACCTGAAGGTCATCGAGACGTCGCTCGCTCCGGTGCTCGAACTGCTCGGCCGCTATGTCGGCTCGACCCAGCAGACTCGCGAGAAGATGGAAGGCATCGCCAGCGACCTGCGCCACCTCGCCGACAAGCAGACCCGCATGGGTTATCGCGATACTCCACCAGGCGGCTGAGCTGCTGGGGCCGGTGGATTCGGTTTTACCCGTGCACGGATATCGTAGTATTCAAAGATTTGTGCAGCCTGGACAGTGCTGGCCAATCGGCCCCGCTGACAACCGAGACTGACCTGCGTCTGAGGATCCCAGCTCGCATCAAGACATCCATCGCCCTTGTGCTGACTCGCGGTCAGCAGGTCGCGAGTTGACGTGTTCCAGGTTTTCCACGCGTCTCCGCCAAGCTGGAACAGGGCTAATGAACCAAGCTGCACCCGACGCAGATCGCCCTGCCGAACCTCCGGCTTGAGCGTAGCAATGGTCGCTACAAGCGAATCCAGCATGGGATCGCCAGCCTTCCGACCAAGCAGCACGGCGCAGGCCGCACCCGCTTCGACTTCGCTACCCGAAGCTCCGGAAGACGTCGACCATTGGGCCGGGAACTCCGAAGATGTCACGAGCTCTGGTTTTGCCCAGCTGGGGTTCGCTGCCCGCCAGGCCAGTTCGTGCCAGCGCTTGGCACGCTCCAGGCCATCACCAACCGATAGACCACTCGCTAGTGCCGACTTGAGCGCCATGACCGCTCGGGTCGTGTCCGCCGTCTGGAAGCCCGCAGGTGTCCCCCAGGCCAACGGCAGGTGGTCGCCACCGGGCAGACGCATGGCCAGCAGCCGATTGACCGCCTGCTGCGCCGGCACTCGCACGGCCGGGGCTGAGGTCATACCGTACACCTCAGCCAGAGCTTGTGTCGCACTCGCGGTCGACTCGACCGTTGTGCCGAAACTGCCGTCTGGCTTCTGTTGTGCCAGGATCCACGACAGCGCCTTGGCGACGACCACTCTGTAGCGGGACGGCGTCACATGGTCGTAGCCGGCGCCAAGGAAAACCAGGGTGGCCTGCGCCGTCAGGACGATGGTGTCGTCAGCACCGCCGATGCCGGCTTCGCACGTGGGCTTCTCGGTACAATTTTCCTGGTAGGACGATGGATCCCACCTGCCGTCCGCCGACTGATGCCTCTTGAGGAAGCGCAAGGCTGCGTCCAATGCACTTTCGGAGGCCACACGGCCACAGCTGCGCGACCCGAACATGCCGCTTGAGCCGCCACCGGCACCGATCGCCATGAAAGCACCGCCAATCTCACTGTCGGCGATTGCCACCTCGGAACCCATCGCCTGTACCTGCTCTGCCGACAGCATCGGAAGTGCTGCTGTGGTGACGCCCTCGGGCAACGGCACCGCAACGTTGATCTGGCGGTTGACGCCGCCTGGATTGATCACGCGCTCATCGACCGCAACGAAGCTGGTGTACTCGGTCATCACCGAGTAGGTCAGACTGAGACCGGTCATCACCGCCTCCTGATCGTAGCCTGCTCCGGTGGTCTCCTGCTGGCGCAGCTCGCTCAGCTTGGTGCGTGCCCACAGGGTGCGCACTGCCCGGTTGGACGAGGCCTTGGCGGGCAGTTCCAGCCGGAGCGGAATGTCGATCTTGCGCCCGTCGACCTCGCCATGCATGACCACCGTGCCGCTGCCTGCACCAGCAAAGCGGGCACACACCACCACCGGCCGGCCCGACCACAGCGGCGGTAGGCGCGTCGGCACCACGTCGGTCACCGACAGGCCGCCCCAATCGAGGCTGAGGTGATCGATCTGGGCATGCTGGATGCGTTGCATCAGTTCATCGGCGATGCTTCGGCTATTGTCATGCAAACCCAGCACGACACCCATGCCACCACCGGCGGCAGCCACCCCATCGATGAGATAGCGGTTGGGCGATGAGCCGATGCCAATGCACCAGAAACGAATGCGATCGTTGCCCTTGGTGCCGACCTCGGCGATGATCTCCTTCTCGTTGCCGATGAAACCATCGGTCAACATGATCGCCGTGCGCATGCGCTCGCCCTGGAGCGGCTCGTTGAGTACCGCCCGGACCCCCTCCAGCATGTTGGTCCCACCACCACTCTGCATCTGCTGATTGAACGCGAGGGCCGTCTTGACGTTGACCGGCGTCACCGGCACAAAATCGGGAAACAGATTGGCCGTTTTGCTGGCGAAAGAGACAACTTGAATTCGATCCTGCGGTCCAGCCAGGGCCAGCAGTTCGCGCATCGCCTCGCGCACCTTGTCCAGAGGCTGACCACTCATCGAACCGCTGACATCAATCAGGAAGCAGAGGTCACGCGGCTTGCGCTCCTGCAACGCCACGGCGAGTTGCGCCGGCTGGAGGGTCAGCAGCAGATAACCACCATCATCGGCAACATGGCTGACTACAGATAGCTCGGGCGTGGCCCCGGCAACAGTGTAACGCAGGACGAAGTCCTTGTTCGGAATGGCGTCCTCGGGACGCAACGCGATCTGGGCGAGATCAGGCTGGGGCCGTTCGACCGTCACCTGATGGCTGGAGCTGACGAGGTCGCGTATCGCCATGCCAGCCTCCAGTCGCACGCTGATCGCGACGTCGTGGCCGTTGCGCATGCCCGGCTGCAGCACCGGCGGGGTGATGCGCGAAGCGTCGCCAACCCGATCAGTATCCGGTGACCAGCCGGTGCCACTCGGCGTGCCGACCGCAGGCGCGACCGCGACCGGCACCGTCGCACCGGTAAGCGACGTATCCTGCGCCATAACACCAGAAACAGCCGTACCGGGAATGAAACGCGGGCCGACCACCAGGGGCAGATGGAATTCATAGGCGCCGCGGTCAAAGGCGATTCGCTCGACGTAACCGATGCGGATGCGCACTTCGCCAGCGGGCGGGATGTTGCCGACCCGCTGAGAGAAGATGTTGGGGCGTTCCTGATCAAGCAGGGCGGCGGTCTTGCCGGCCCGCTGTGCCGCCTCGTAGGCCTTGCGCGCATCGACCCGCTTGAGCAGCGCACCGACGATGCGCCGCCCGCCAACCTCCAAACTCATCGCATTGACTCCGGATTCGTGCGATAGTGGGAAAACGTAAACCGCCTCGACCGGATCGGGAAACGGATTGACGAAGGTCTGGACCAGCTCGACTTGGGCAACTAAACCGCTGATCTCGACCCGGTATTCGCTATGGCGCAGTGGACATTCGACAATCGCACCATCCGCACGCTTGACGCGTAACGCACCCTGAGTCACCGCATCGTAGATGGAGTCGCCAGCTGATAGCATACAGGCAACGAGAACGAGCACGGCGGTGCGCAAGATGGTCATGCCAGGTTAAGCGCGCTCCGGACCCTGAGGTTCACTCTGAAACAGATCACATCGCGCTAGGCCAGCGGGAGAGTTCCTACGTGCGCGACGCGCCGTCCGGCAGCTCATCGGGCCGGCGCGCGGCCGTGGCAATCGCCCCCGCCATCTCTCCGAGTTTGTACGGCTTGCGCACGAAGGCAGCCGCGCCTTCGGCAAGTAGGGCGTCTGCAATCGAGTCACGATCGTACCCCGAGCAGAGCACCACCGGCAGCCCTGGATCAATCTTCCGGATACAGCGGAAGCAGTCTGCACCGCTCATTCGTGGCATTACCAGGTCGACCACCACGCAGCGGATGCGGCCGCCCTCCTTGCGGACGACAGCAACGCCATCCTCTCCGTCACAGGCGGTCAATACGCTATACCCAAGCCCGCCTAGCATCTCGACAGCCAGTTCACGTAACACCGGTTCGTCATCGACCACCAGGATGGTGCCGACACCGAGAGCCGGAGCAGCACCAGAAGGTGAGGATGGGCTAGGGGCAGCGATCACTCGGGGCAACAACAGACGAAACTCGGTGCAGCCCGGCTGGCTGTCCACCCTGACCACCCCCTGGTGTTCGCGCATTGTCGAATAGACCGAGGCCAGACCCAGTCCGGTGCCCTTGCCTGCTTCCTTGGTGGTGAAAAAAGGCTCAAAGATCCGCGGCAGCACGTCCGGCGGAATGCCCTTGCCTGAATCGACTATGGAAATCTCGACCAGGGGTTCGGGCGGCATACCTGGTTCACCGTGGTCGGCTGGCAGCTCCTGCACCATGACCCGCAAGGTACCGCCGTCCGGCATCGCATCCCGCGCATTCAGGGCGAGATTGATGATCGCATTCTGCAAGGTGCTGAGATCGGCATCGACCGACAGATCCACGGGACCGGGATCGACTGCAACCTTGATGCGGCGATCGATACTGCGGCGGATCAAATCGATCGACGCGTGCACCACATCACTGACCACCACGGTACGCCGACGCACCGAGGTCTTCCTAGCGAAGGACAGCAGCCGGCCGGTTAATTCCGCCGCTGATACCGCGCTCGTCTGGATCATGTCCAGATGGCGCTTGGTGTCGGGGTGATCGTGCAGATCACGTTCCAGCAGCTGGCAGCCGCCAATGATGCCGGTCAGCAGATTGTTGAAATCGTGGGCAACGCCTCCAGCCAGTTGGCCAATCGCATCCATCTTCTGGGACTGACGGAGCTGGTTCTGCAACTCCGCCTGCTGGGTAATGTCTCGTCCGACCCCGATGATCGCCACCGCTACACCAGACGCGTCCCGGACCAAGGTGTCTTGCCAGGAGAAACTGCGCCAGCCCGACGGGGTCATGGCGCGCTGCTCGATCCTGGCGGTATACGGAGGTTTCGTCAGGGTTGCCATCGCGACGGCAGTGGCTTCGCGATCGTCCTCATGGACCAGGGGCATGAACGAATTGCCAAGTAATTCTTCTGCCGTTTTGCCGAAGGTCGCGCAATAGCTGGGGCTGACATACAGCAACCGGTTATGCAGATCGATCTTCACCACCATGTCCGACTGGTGCTCGACCAGAATGCGGTACTTTTCTTCACTGGCTTCGAGATCAGCCGCCGCCTGTAGGCGCTCGTGCGTACGACGCTCGGTCTGGGAGATCATGGCATTCACACCGGATTGCAGCTGTCCGATCTCGTCGAGTGACAACGGGCCGTCCACCCTGGCCTTGAGGTCGCCTTGCTCTGCCTGAGCAAGCACCTCGACGGTGTTGCGGATGCGTCGGCCCAACATCCGCGAAATCAACAGGATCTGGACCAGGGAGGTCAACAGGATGCTGCCAGCGGTACCCAGGCCATATCGCCAGGCCAAAGCCCGCTTCTCCGCCTCCGCCCGGCTCACGTCGGTTCGGACATACAGCCAACCGATACGCATCCCTTCGTGGGTCAATTCACTGAGGCTGGCCATGAAGGCGCGATCTGGCTGCCGGACAATGCGGCTGCTCAACGGACTGCGCAGCAGATCGAATTCGAAGCGATCGACTAGATCGACGACCCGTTGCCCGATCACTGCCGCTTCCGCCGCTTCGTAGACTATGCCATCAGGCTTGATGACCATGGCACTGGAGATGTCCTGGCCAATCAGACGGCCAAGTCCGGCAACATCACGCACTGCTGCGTGGCGTAGCGCGCCCTGTTGCATCAGGACACCTGGTAATGCGATCTGGGTGGCTAGCCGATCATCGATCTGCTGGCTATACCGGACTATGTACCACCACCCAAGACAGCCGAGGACTACAATCTCGATCAGCACGATCACCAGGCTGATCTTCAGCGCCAATCGGCGCGAGACGACTCCAGTATTCCTCATGGCGTGGGCCATTCGCCCAATGCCGCCAACCGGACCATCGCCGTTTCGGCATCCAAGGTGCCACACAGCAGTTCACGGAGGATGAGGTTGAATGCATCCGCTTTGGTCGAACCGACAACGCCAAGGGCATAGCCTGGGTTGGAAACCCGGCCAACCCGCGAGCCGACGCGGTGCTCCATGTCGAGCATGAAGCGTTCGAACGGATCGGATCCAGAGCCCAGTTTAGCGAGGTCTCCACGTAGTCCGGTCGGATTCTTGGTGTAGGCGACCCAACGCTCAGCTGTATCGCTACTGCACAAGTGCCGCAGTAGGGCTATCCCGTCGTCACGACCCGGAGCATGCCGCAGCACCGCCCAGGTCGGAATATAGCTGCCAAGCGCGCAATCAACCGGTTGCAAAACCGGCAATTGGACCGGCACCATGCGCCGCATGCGCTGGGGATCCAAGCCTATCCAGTGCGAATACATCCACGTACCGGCGACATAGCACAAGACGCGATCTTCCAGGGGCAGCCGCCGGGTATCGATCCACAAGGTGCTGGCATGCGACGGAATGAGCGGCTCGAAACGGCCAAGGGCGGCGAAGGCCTCTACCGCTTCACGAACTGCAGCCCGCTTGGCTGGTGTAGCCTCCGAACGCAGACCCTCTGCGACGCTGCCACAGCGCGAGATGACTAGCGCCTGAAAGAGGAATTGGGCGGTGAGCCAATCGCTGCTTTCGGAAAGCAGCCAGGCGTCGGAACGCCCCTCGTGTCGGGCCCGCTGCAGGCCTTCGGCAAACGTCAGCAGATCGTTCCAGGTGGCACCGCGTTCGGGAAGGACCAATCCCAGTTGACCGGCGAGCTCACGGTTCAGCCATAAAATCGTGTATTCCCCTTCGATGTAGGGTCCGACTAGAATGCCGCCGGTCTGGGCGGCATAGGACGGGTCCGAGATGATGAACGGCTTGTGGGCCGCGGCAAAGCCTGGCACCTGACGGAAGTCCACCAGATGTTTGGCCCCCCATTGCGGGTCGTGCAGGATGTCGGCCACATGCTGATAGATGGTGTCGTCCAGCCACACGACATCCCAGTCTGGACGTTCCTTGCGCACCTGCTCGACGAGGAACTCCGCCGTCCGACGCTGGCTGCGCACGCCCATGATCTCGGGGGGGAAACGCAGATCGACGTCGACCTGGGGATGCAGGAAGGCATACTCGCGAGCAATCTCGCGCACCAGGGTCTCGCGGCGGTCTTCGCCCAGCCAGTGCCCCATCCAGTGAAGGGTACGGCGGTTGGCGGACGGATCCCCTGGTGACGATGGTTGAACGGCTTGATGGACCTCAGCGGATTGCCATGGAGTCCAGAGCGTGGTAGCAGCTAACGACGCCAGGATGATCAGCAGAATTATGGCAAATCGCCGCACAAGGAGACCATAGGGATGGTTAAACCCGAAGTCCAGTCAGTCCTGGCCACCATCGGACGCATTGCCTAGGGACCCTTCGTGACCTATCCTGTGGCTGTGTCGTACCGGATGCTGCTCAACCTTTGTTGCATATCCGCCCTGTCTGGGATCGAAGCGAACCCGTCGCAGGACATCGACGCCCTCATCGCCCTGGCCGAGCGGGAGTCCGCGTTACCCGTGGACCGCGCCGTGGCGCGCGTCAGCGCACTTCGTGGATTGATCGAAGGCATCGATCCGCACGGGCAGTATCTGACAGCCGACGAGGTGGTGCTCGACCGCTTATCGTCGGCCTCGTCGCGTCTGGGGCTTGGCCTCGACTGGCGATGGGACGACGCCAGCGCTCTGGTCACGCGCGTGGTACCCGGTTCCCCGGCGGCCCTGGCCGGCCTCCATCCGGGCTGCCGAATCGATGCCGTCGACAACGTCCCTGCGTCATCTCCGCGTCTGTTTGCAGCCGCATTCCGACGCGGCAATGGGTCCCTCCGACTACTGTATCGCACCCTCGATGGCACCCCCTCTGATGGCGAGCTCCAACCAACGGCCATGACGGATTCAGGACTTACGGCCACCGACCGTCCTGCCACGGGTATCCTACGGCTACGCATTGGACGATTCCTCCCTGCCGACGGAACGACGGCCGGAACCACCACGCCGACCTTCAAGGCGTTCCACCGCCTGATCTCCGAACCGGACACCCGGGCCTGCATCGTCGACTTGCGCGGCTGTCCAGGTGGGACGCTGCAGGCCGCCATAGAGATCGCCGCCGGCTGGCTGCCCATCGGGGCAGCCGTCATCGAGCAGGTTGGCCGCGACCCGGCTCGAAGTCGGGCTTGGCGGGCTGATGTACCGAGGTTTCCTTCGATACCCGTCGTCGTCTTGGTCGACGGGTCGACCGCCTCGTCTGGGGAGATTCTGGCCGAAGCCCTGCGCCGGGTGCGTGGAGCCCCCGTGGTGGGCCAGCCCACCGTCGGCAAATGGAGCATTCAGCAACTTTTTATGCTCGCCGGCGGAGACGCCGTGCAGCTGACCGTGGCGACTGTCCGTCCACCTGGAGGGGCGCCGCTGAATTCGCCGCTGCAGCCCGACGTTGTGGTGGCTCAGGACCAGATCGTTACTTGGACACGTTGGCGGGCTGAACTCACTCAGGCCTCCATCTTGCCCCCTGATGCCCAGCTTGAGCGCGCCGTACGACTAGCCCAGATTCTCGCGACCGCGCCATAGACGTCATGCGTGTTACGAATGGATGAATGCCGCATGTGGCCATCTCGTGCATGCACGGAACGCATCGCTCTACCCTTGGTCGCTGGAACCTGCGAGGTCGAAACCCCCGTCTGGCTTGCGGGTTACACATCTGCCCTAGTGTCCCGGCCAGACCCAGGGAGAGACTCGTGCATCACCCCGACCGTGGACCCCGTAGTGCGCTGACCAATGCGCTGCCGGCCCAGTTCCTGAATAGTGGCTACCGCTACTTCACCGGCAGCCTTGCCTACGTGCTGCACCGCGTGACCGGCCTGGCGCTGATCTTTTTCATCTTTTTCCACATTCTGTCGATCACCAAGTCGCAAGCGACGCCCGAGGCCTACGATCTGATGATCCGGCGCATGCAGGAACCCGACTTCAAGGTCGGCGAGATCCTGCTCTTCGCTGGGTTGCTTTATCACGCCCTCAATGGCATCCGCATCGTCATCGTCGACTTCGCCTGGACCCGCACCACGCATCACAAGCGGCTGTGGTGGGGCTTCGCCGTCCTGTGTGCCGGACTGCTCGTGGCCGGCCTAATCCCGTTGCTCCTGCACAGCAACGTGCAGCCCCTGCTGCAGCAGGACATCCTGCCCGGTGGAGGAAACTGACATGGCCGAGCACTACATCTCCAGCCGCGCTGGCCAGGTCCAATGGATCATGCAGCGGGTCAGCGCTATCCTGCTCGTCGGTTTCGCCGGTATCCACTTTGGTCTGCAGCACTTTACCAGTGATGCGGTCTCGACCGGCTTGACCGTCGCGACCCGCCTGAACAACCCGTATTGGCAGGCCTACTACATCGTCTTCATCACCCTGGTGATGTACCACGGCATCAATGGCGTGGTCGGCATCATCCGCGACTACAACCCGCGGCGCAGCCTGCGCGTGCCAGCTGAGTTCGTATTGTGGTCGCTGGCCCTGTTCTTCGTCGTCTTGGGCATGCGCAACGTAACCGCACCGGTGCCGTTGGGCACGGTCAAAGAGAGCTACGCGGCGCGCGGATTCCCCAAGGGCGAAAGTTCCGGCAATCCTCCGACCTTTGCCATCGCCTACGACTTCCGCGACGAGCTGCGCGAACTGGCCCTGATGGAATACTATCTAGAGCACCACACCAACCGCAGCGAAGGCGCTCCGCTCGCCGAGGTCTTCGCCCACGACCCCGCCGTCCGCCTGACCACCATGAAGCCTGAAGACGCCGAGAAGCGCGTCGCCGCCTGCGGCGAGGCCTTCGACCGCTGGGCCAGGAACGTGATGACCAATGGTCCAGTTGATCCGCAACGGCGGCAGCGGCTGACTACCTTCAGCTCGTCCTACGAGTTCGCGGTGTGGGCGGCCAACGTCCGCATGGCCAATGCCAAGCTGCGCGCCGACCAGGCGACGATCGACCGCTGGTCGACCAACGTCTCCTTCTCGCTCCGCCCGTACCGCGCCACCGACCTGCACTGAGACCCAGACATGATCCTTTCGCACGATGTGCTGATCGTCGGCTCTGGAGCCGCCGGATTGTATGCCGCCTACTGGGCGTCCTCGAAGGCCGACGTCGCCGTGATGTCCAAACTCTTCCCCACCCGCAGCCACACTGGTGCGGCCCAGGGCGGTATCGGTGCCGCATTGGGCAACGAGGAAGAAGACCACCCGCTGTGGCACTGGTACGACACGGTGAAGGGCGGCGACTACCTTGGCGACATGGACGCGCAGAAGGTGCTGACCTACGACGCGCCGCAGACCATCTACGAGTTGGAGCACCTCGGGGTGCCGTTCTCGCGCACGCCGGAAGGCAAGATCGCCCAGCGTCCGTTCGGTGGCCACACCCGCAACTTCGGCGAGCGCCCGGTGCGCCGCGCCTGCTACGCCGCCGCGCGTACCGGCCATGCCATCCTCCACACGCTCTATGAGCAGTGCGTCAAGCAGGAGGTCACGTTCTACTCAGAATTCCAGGTCCTCGACCTGGTCCTCACTGAGGACGGCAGCAAGGCGATCGGCGTGGTCGCCATCGACTTGCTCACCGGCGAGATCCACACCGTGCACGCCAAGGTGGTGGTCTTCGCCACCGGCGGAGCGGGTAAGAACTACGCCATCACCTCGAACTGCCAGGCTAACACTGGCGACGCGCTCGGTATCTTCCTGCGCCGCGGCCTGCCTATCGAGGACATGGAATTCGTCCAATTCCACCCCACCGGCCTAGCCGGGCTGGGTATTCTGGTGACGGAAGGCGCGCGCGGCGAGGGCGGCTACCTGACCAACTGCAACGGCGAACGCTTCATGGAGCGCTACGCGCCGACGGTCAAGGATCTGGCGCCACGCGACATGATCTCGCAGTGCATGTATAAAGAAGTACTGGAAGGTCGCGGCATCAACCGCACCAGCCGCATCTGCGCCGAGGACTACCTCTATCTAAACCTGCAGCACATCTCCAAGGAAGAGCTTAAGAAGAAGCTCGAGGAGATCGTCGACTTCGCGACCACCTACCTCGGCATCAAGCCGTGGGAATCGCCGGTGCCGGTCATGCCGACCTGCCACTACTACATGGGCGGCATACCCACCGACGTCGACGGTCGCGTCCGCAAGGACGAAGACGCCGCCATTGTCGAAGGTCTCTACGCCGCAGGCGAGGTCGCCTGCGTCTCGGTGCACGGCGCCAACCGCCTGGGCACCAACTCGCTGCTCGACTTGGTGGTGTACGGCCGCCGCGTCGGCCTGCACGTAGCCAAGAACGTCGATGCGATCAAGCTCGCCAAGCTGCCAGACAACGCCGACAAACCGGTGAAGGACTTGATCGCCCGCCTGAAGGCCAGCACTGGCACCGAACGTCACGGTGAGCTGCGCCGTGAGCTGTCCGAGGTGATGATGACGCACGTGGCGGTCATCCGCACCGAGGAGGGCATGAGCACCGCACTGGCAAAAGTACGCGAGTTGAAGACGCGCTACGCCAACGTCGGCATCCAGGACAAGGGAACGGTGTTCAACACCGACCTCCTGGAGGCCATCGAATGCGGCTTCATGATCGACTACTCGCTGGTGCTGATCGAAGGCGCCCTGGTGCGTAACGAAAGCCGCGGTGCACACGAGCGCCAGAAGGCCGGCACCGACGGCACCCTGGTCAAGCTCAAGCGCGACGACGAGAACTGGCTCAAGCACACCTTCGCCTGGATGAAGCCTGACGGCGCCATCGAGCTGAAGTACCGTCGCCCCTACATCATCACCGAGCACCCTGAAGACGGTTGGAGTCCGGAGATGATGGAGAAGATGAAGCCCAAGGAACGGAAGTACTGACATGAGCGCCACCACCGCCCCCGTCGCTGTCGCCGCTCCCCAGAAGGTCGTCAAAACCTTCCGCGTACTCCGCTTCGATCCCAGCAAGGACAAGGCCCCGCGCTGGCAGGAATTCAAACTGCCCTGCGATCCCATGGAGCGTGTGCTGACCGCGCTTAACCGCATCAAGTGGGAACAAGACGGCTCGATGACCTACCGCCGTAGCTGCGGCCACGCGGTCTGCGGCTCTTGCGGCATGACCATCCAAGGCGCCAGCCGCCTGGCCTGCAAAACGCTGGTGAAAGACATCGACGGCGACGTCATCGAGGTACAGCCGCTCAAAGGCTTCCCGGTGATCAAAGACCTGATCGTCGATATGGAGCATTTCTACCACAACCTGCGCTCGGTGAAGCCATACCTGATCACCAGTTCGCCCAAGCCGGTGAAGGAACGCCGCCAGTCACCCGAGCAGTTCGACTTGATCGACGACGCCAGCAAGTGCATCCTGTGCGGCTGCTGCACCTCGTCGTGCCCGAGCTTCTGGAAGAACGACAGCTACCTCGGCCCGGCGGCGCTGCTCAAGGCTTGGCGTTTCATTGGCGACAGCCGTGACGAGGCCAAGGCCGAACGCATCGCTGCAGTCAACGGCCGCAACGGCATTTGGCGCTGCCACACCATCTTCAACTGCAAAGAAGCCTGCCCGAAGGAGATCGACATCCCGGCAGCCCTGTCGCAGCTGAAGCGCGCCGTCGTGTTCGGCTCGGTGGCCTAACAAACGGAGCGCGGCCAGCTTGGCCGCGCGTCCCCTTGGGCAGCGTCTACCCGCGGTGCTTAGCGGATGCATCATCTCCAGCCGCCAGAGGCACCATGCGATACGACAGCTGGTAGCGCTTACCGGGTAGGACGCGGTACTGCTCGAACGCATCCGGTCCGCAACTTGCCGTGCCGAGGCCGCGATGGGCCGCATCAAGGTGGAGGTGGATCTTCCCACTCGCCTTGACGTCGTAGGTGTGGCGCGCTTTGGTCAGATCCATCTGATCGTAACAGCTGGCATTGAATTCCAGCATCGGCGCACCCGAGATCAACACACCACTGCCATCGGACCGACGCAGACTGAGCCAGCGCGTGTCGAGGTGATGACCGTGCTCCTGAGGCATGATGTGCGGGATGTACTGTTCCTGCACGGTTGAGCCGAACCGACCGACCATGCCGCAGGCGCGACGGTCGTTGTAGGTCTCGTGCGGGCCAAGGCCGAGCCATTCCAACCGATCCAGATCTGGCGGCAGGAGCAGTTCGACACCGAGACGCGGCAGATCGGGCAGATCCTTGTGAACGTCGAAGCGATGGCTCCAAGCCAAGGATCCATCGGCACTGACATGCAGGCGATGTTCGGCGACAATCGCCTTGGCCTTGTCATGACCCCAGGTGCGGGTGCGCAGCTGGACTTCGGCTCCGTCGGCAACGGCCTTGGCAGATACCTTCTCGATCACCGTCTTGGCCTCATCCAAGTGGGCAATCATCCATCGGCGAACCGGCTTGCATTCCCAGGGATTTTTGGGGTTCTTCACCGGTTCGCGGGTCATGTCCCACAAGCGGATGCCATCATTGTCGGTTGGCGCACGCCACACGCAGGGCTGCGGACCGGCGGTCAGCAGGTCGATCCCTCCAACCGTCCAAGAGGTCAGTCGACCGGTGCTGCGATCAAGGGCAACATCGACGCCCACGCCGGTAATGCTGATCGCCGACTTGCCCTGCTCGACCAACAGCGTGCCGCGTGGCAATACTGGTGCCGCAAGAGCCGGAGCCGAATACTCGGCCGGAATCGCAAACTGTGCCCAGGCGACCTCGTGGTCCTTTCCGGTAAGAGGCATGTTGCGGGAATCCCGCCAACGCAGGGTAAGATGCGCCTCTTGCCCAGCCTTCACTTGCGGATTACCACAGGCGACCTGGATCTGACAGGTCTCACCAGGCTTCACATCCAGCTTGGCCAGCTTGCCGCGCTCACAGACGACACCGTCGATCGACAACTCCCAGCTCCCGGCGAGATGCGTAGTACCGATGAAGTCGTACTTTGAGCGGATCTGGATGGCGCGCTGGGCACCATCGAGCAAACGGACCGCCAACGGCTGGAACAGAACCTTCGCCTCCCACATCGGGGTATGCGGGGTACGGTCAGGCCAGACCAGGCCGTCGCAGACGAAGTTGGTATCATGCGTGGCTTCGCCGAAATCACCACCATATGCCCAGTACTCCTGGTCGCCCGGCCAGCCGATGTCCGGCGTACGGCCAGTCGGCTTGGCGGCGTCCTCAGCACCAAGCGGCATATCCTCGCCGACGCGCTTGCGGATGCCGTGGTCGAGCAGTTCCCAGATGAAGCCGCCCTGCATACCCGGGGTGTTCTCGAAGGCCTGCCAGTAGTCAGCCAGGCCGCCGCACGAATTGCCCATGGCGTGCGCGTATTCGCACATGATCAGTGGCCGCCAGTCCTTGGTCGTGGTGGCCCAGTTGACTAGGTCCTTGGGCGACGGGTACATCGGGCAGACAAGATCGGATCCAGCGTGACCCTTGTCCCAGCCAGCAACGGCGATGGCGCCCTCGTAGTGCATGATGCGGGTGCCGTCGGCATGCCGCATCCAGCCGGCCATGGCGTCATGATTCGGGCCGTAGCCAGTCTCATTGCCCAGTGACCAGATGATGATCGATGGATGGTTACGATCACGCAGCACCATGCGGCTACCGCGGTCGAGGAAGGCCAAGGCGTAGCGCGGGTCGTTGCAGATGTCGTGGTAGTGGTGGTGCGCTTCGAGGTTGGTCTCGTCGATGCACAGGATGCCGTGCTCATCGCACAGATCGAACCAGCGTGGGTGAGGCGGGTAGTGCGACGTACGCACGGCGTTGAAGTTGAATTGCTTGATCACCTGGATGTCGCGCAGCGCGGTCGCTGCATCGACCACCTTGCCGGTGCGGTCATTGTTCTCATGCCGGTTGACGCCACGGATGAACACCCGTCTGCCGTTGAGCAGCAGTGAGCGATCCTTGATCTCGACGGTACGGAAGCCGATGCGCTGACGGGCGTGATCAACCTCCTTGCCATCGGCGTCAACCAGCGACAGCACCAGTGTGTAGAGCGTCGGCGATTCGTGTGACCAAGCGTCGACCTTGGGCAGATCCGCTTTCACTGTGGCGGTGTGCTCCTCGGCCCAGTGCGGATCTTTGGCTTCGAACCAGTTGACCTCGGCTTCAAGCGGCTTCTTCAGCTCCGCCTTGCCTTTGGCGTTGAACAGTCGGGCGCGAATCTTCCAGCCCTTCGCGGGAGTAGCATTGACCCGCACCTTGATGTCCAGCACTCCAGATCCCTTGACGTGGTCGTAACCAGCTTTGGCAAAGACGTCCTCAAGATGCACCTGTGGATAGGCTAGCAGTTCGACCTCACGGGCGATGCCGGCCTGCCACCACTGGTCCTGATCCTCGATGAAGGTGCAGTCCGACCACTGGATGACCTGGACGGCGAGCAGGTTTTCGCCGACTTTGGCCACAGCGGTGATGTCGAATTCGCTCGGCAGACGCGAGTCCTTGGTCATGCCGACAGCGACGCCGTTGACCCAGACGCTGCCGACGCTCTCGATCGAGCCAAAGCGTAGCACCAAGCGCTTGCCCAACCACGCCTTCGGTACCTCGAAGCGGACACGATAGAGGCCAGTGGGATTCTGCTCGGGCACTTCAGGATAGCGGCTGGCCCACGGCATCTTGACGTTGGTGTAGATCGGCTTGCCGAAGCCCTGCATGGTGAAGCAGCCTGGCACTTGGATATCGTGCCAGCCGGCGTCCTTGAGACCCGGCGAGGGGAAGTCGGCCGGAGTGTCCTCGGGACGGTCGAGGACCTTGAACTTCCAGGTACCATCAAGCGAACGCACCTGCGGCTTCTCCCCAGCTTGGGCGTCGGCAGCGCTGGCGTAGCCGTAGCCGAAGGCGCGGCCGCGCAGCCGGTTGATACCGGTCAACTCCGGCGTCAGCCAGGGGATCAGGCTGTCCTTGGCTGTAACGGTTGCGGTCTTGGAGATCAGGGACTTGGCGGCCATGGAGGGGTCCTCTGGGGTGTAGTTTATGAACCTTACTCCCCCTTGCCCATAGGTGATCTGGATGTCAGCATATGGAAAATGGAAGTGCCCCTGCGAAACACCTACCGCTCGCTCGGCCACCGCGCCTTCGACCGCATCGGCGCCGGCGTCATGGACAAGTCGGGGGTCGCTGTAGACATGCGCGAACGGCGCATGGAAGCTTGGTCACTGATCCACGTCCTGCGCGGCCGTGGGCGTTATGTCGACCAGCGTGGACGCGGCTGGGATATCGGCCCTGGCTGGTGTTTCCAGCGTATCCCCGGAACTCCACATTCGACCTACCTCGATCCCGCTTCGAACTGGCTGGAGGTCTTCGTCGAGCTCGGACCACGGCTGCACCAGCCACTTGCCGAACTCGGTGTTCTGCCAACCGATCCGCCGGCCTGGGCAGTGCCGCCGAGCAGCGAGGTCCGTCAAAGCATGCTGGATTTGGTCAAGGATCTAGCTGCCACGACCAGCCGAGGGCTGCCGATGATGGTAGCGCGCATCATTCATCTCGGCGTCACCGCCCTGTCCGAGGCCGAGAAGCCGGCGGCAGCCTTCGATCCGATCGACGAAGCGTGCCGCCTGCTTGCCGAGGAGAGTAGCCGACGCATCGATCTGGCCGCCTGGTGTGCCTCGCGCAGCCTCGACTACGACCGCTTCCGAAAGGATTTCCGTCGCCGCATCGGCCTGCCGCCGCACCGCTACCGCATTCGCCGCCGCATCGACCGAGCCTGTGCTCTGCTTCGATCCGGCCTCAGTGTTCAAGCCGTGGCGGCCGAACTCGGCTACCCCTCTCCGTTCGAATTCAGTGCCCAATTCCGCGCCCATCTCGGAGTAGCGCCAAGTCGTTGGCGATGAGCCCCATGGCGGCGAAAGCCTCTTCCGCCACCCCCTTGCACACCCGCCCCAACCCACCATATTGCCCCCCCTCGCCCATGGAGGAAACGACGCTGGACAGCCGGGTCGAGTAGATTGCAGCCGGTCTTTTAGCTCAGTTGGCTAGAGCACTACCTTGACATGGTAGGGGTCACAGGTTCGAGTCCTGTAAAGACCACCAATCAAAACCCTCGGTGAAAACCGGGGGTTTTGTGTTTCGTGGGAGGAGGGGCGGTAGGCTGGAATTGAGGCCCGTTCCCCCGTTCACTCCCCCAACTGCATCAACTGATAGCTAAAAAAAACACCCTACCCCAGCCCGCCGAGGCGTACTGGTGTTATTTTCACCACGCGCCCTGGTGACGAGACGTGGGTCTGCCGTGGGTTTGAAACCCAGAGTGGTGGAGGTCCGGGGAACCGAGCCAAAGAGTCTCCGCTTAAGTCACTGCGTCATCGCACCTTGGATTTCTAGGCAGCGAGCTTTGCAAGCTTGAATGAATTCCACCACGCAGAACTCTGCGCCGCCCCATGACCAGCCTGCCTTTTCTCGTCCGGCTCATCGCTGCAACCATCCTGGCTCAGCAAAACAAAGCGCTCATCTCTGAGGTCGCGTTCCTGCGCACAGAGATCGGCTTCCTTCGCGAGCAGATCCCCAAGGAGCAGACCCTGCGGTTCACCGACGCTTGGCGAAAGAAACTTGCCAGGGCCGCCGCTGGCGTTGGTTGGAAGAGACTGGCCGAGATCGCCAGCGTGGCCAAGGCGAGCACCATCCGCGGTTGGCATCGACTGATGATTGCCGGCAAGTTGGGAGTGAAGCGTACAGGGCCTGGGCGACCACCGATCGAGGCTGAGGTCGAGCAGACGGTCATCCGCTTGGCCCAAGAGAACCCCACCTGGGGACAGATGCGCATCCGAGGTGAAATGCTGAAACTCGGAATCGCTCTCGCTGCGCGAACTATTGCCGCGATCCTCGATCGCCATGGCCTCAAGCCTGCGCCCGAGCGCGGGACGGACTCCACCTGGAAGAGTTTCCTTGCGGAGCACCTCGACACGGTCGTCGCCACAGACTTTTTCACCGTCGACGTCTGGAGTTGGTTGGGCAAGCGCAGCTACGATGTGCTGTTCGCCATCCACCACGGGACCAGACGCATCCACATCGCTGGCATCACCGAGCACGCCAATGCTGACTTCATGACCCAGACGGCGCGCAACGACACCATGATCGACGTCGGCTGGCTGACCCAGGTTGGTGCCAAGTATCTGATCCATGATCGCGACACCAAGTTCTGCGGTCGGTGGAAGGAGGTGCTTGCGAGCGGTGGCGTCGAGACCGTCGCGATCCCGCCGCGCAGCCCCAACCTCAATGCCATCGCCGAGCGCTGGGTGCGCACGGTGAAGCGCGAGTGTATCCGGCGGTGCTGGTTTATCGGACGGGGAGGTTTGGAGCGCGCCCTGGCCGACTACTGCCGGCACTATAACGAACGCAGGCCACACCAGGGGAAGCAGAATCGCCCCCTGACGGATTCCGCCCAGGCTTTGCCACCTGCGCAGATATCCATCGCGGACTTCCGGGCGAGCCAGATCCGCTGCGACGCAACCTGCGGCGGAGTCGTCAGGCACTACTACCGCGCTGCCTGAGCCCGGGAGAGGAAGATCGCCGTCAGAAGCCGCCGACGTGATGTCAGGCGGCCGATGGAGTTTTGCCCACAGACAGAAAGCGCCGCAGAAAACCAGCCTGGTCGGCTGGCTACGCGGTGAATCAGTGATGAGTGGCGTGGACATCAGGCTGCGGTTCTGGCTGGAATGCTCGCGGTGGAA
>JBBQCI010000060.1:0-25178 GCA_038318565.1 Planctomycetota bacterium | reverse complement strand
GGAGGCAGGACCACACGCTGCACCGGGCTGCGGTCGCCGGCCAGACGCGCCAGGGCAAGCCGGGCCATCTCCGCGCCGAGGGTGCGGTTGCCCTTGTCGACCGTGGCCAACGGCGGCGTCGGCCGGAACAGCTGGTAGGGGTCGCTGCGCCAGTAGCCGTCGTAGCCAGTGATGGCGAGATCGGCATGCACCTGCCGGCCGACGCGGTCGGCCACTGCAGCGATCACCGGGACCAGGCCGTCGCTGACCGCCAGCACGCCGTCGGCGCGGTCGGGACCAGCGAACTGGCCAATGGCCAGGCCGGCGAGGGTGCGGACCTCGTGCTCGAACTCCTGCTGACTCTGGCTGCCTGCGCTGGGGAGGGCCAGCGCCGGCAGCAGGCTCACGCCGAGTTTGCCGGCCGCCTCCTCGATGCCCTGCCGCCGCGCCCCGGCCCAACGCGCCTGCGTGTGTTCGCCCCAGATGGGCAGCAGCCTACGCTTGCCCGCCTGATGCAACGCCTGGACGAGTGCCGCCCCGCCCGCCGCGTGGTCGTGCACCACCAGATCGACACCAGGCAATTCGGGCAGTTCGTCGCCGCTGATCACCGCCGTGCCATCGACCTGCCACGCCGCGACCACCTGCACCTGCGCCGGCGTCAGTGGCTCCAGCACGACCAGCACGGCCGGCTGCCGGCACTGCGGGTTCAGCCACGACGATGGGATGGTGGTCAGTGGACGGCCGACGGCATGCAACGCGGCGAGCAACCCGGCGACGATGGCCACGCGCCGGCACTCGTCGATGGGACCGAGCGTGCTGGCGTCCGCCACCACCACCACCTCACCGCTGCGGGCGGCATGAGCAGCGCCGCCGACCACCGCCCGCGGGCGTTGCCCACCGCCCTCGAAGCGGACCAGGCCCATGGCCACCAGGCGACGGATGGCGCGGACGACGGTGCCTTTGTCGAGCGCCAATTCCGCCGCCAGCTCGCGAACGGCCGGTAGGCGTTGGCCAGGCAGCAGCAGGCCATCCTCGATGCGGGAACGGAGGACAGTGACGACACGGTCTTGCCGTCCCGGGGAGTCCGATTCATTCATGATGACTGTACTTTGTATGCCGTTTGACCTCACGCACGTCTTTTTAGCGCAGCGACACAGATCTCAGGATGCATTCTTTATGCGTACAAATAATAATTCTCTTGATTGTACTTGTTTAGTTTGCTATGCTCTGGCCATCGTCGCAGCTTGTACTCCGAGCCAGCCAGGAGCCGCCGATATGCCTGCCTCAACGTCTCGCGCCTTCAGCCTGATTGAGATCCTCCTGGTCACGGCAGTAATCGCGATCCTGGTCTCGTTGCTGCTGCCGGTCCTCGGCAGGGTGCGCGAGTCCGCCTACGCCGCGACCTGCGCCGCGAACCTGCGCCAAATCGGTTACGGCACGATGCTCTACGCCCAGGACCAGCGCGGGATGCTGCCGCCGACCCAGGACCCTTCCGGGGGGGCCGGCGACCTGACCTTCTTCGCCCGCATCATGCCCTGGACCGTCGACCACTACACCGGCGACTCGTGGGCGCCTGGCAGCAGCAGCGCGGCACAGATCCTGGACCAAAGCCGCATCTTCTCGTGCCGCAAGGCCGCGTTCAACCGCGAAGAGATCCTCGCCCTGGGCGCCGCCTACCTCAACCGCATGCTCAACTCCTCGTATGGCGTCAACCAGCGCCTCGATTCAGCCCTGCACAACGGGGTCATGTACCGCAACGACGGCACGCTAATGACCTCGGGCGAGATGGTCGGCCCGGACGTGACGGTGGGCGGGGCAGCGGTGCGGCGGCGCGTCGCCAGCGCCAGCGGGGCCGACCGCATCATCCTGATCACGGAAGGCTGGGCGGTGGGCACCGCTGCCGGGCAGCCCTCCCCGCAGCGCATCCTCTACGTCAGCCCGCCCTACCACAACAACGGCAGCCCCGTCTATGGGGTGCCGGCCTGGATCCCGCCCAGAACCATTCCCGCGCTGATCGGCGCGATGACGGGCGACGGCTTCACCAGGTCGCAGGCTTCGCTGCGGCAGAGCCATCCCGGGCGGAAGGCCAACGTCCTGTTCCTCGACGGCCACATCAAGGCCCTGCGCGATATCGACACCTTCTTCAACGGCTTCGGTGCCGACAGCAAGCCGGTCAACATGTGGCGCGGAATCCAGTGAACGGCCCATTGCCATGGCACCACAGCAATCTCCATTCCCTGCCCGACCGGCATCGCTACACTTGGCCGACATGCCTTCATGCAACTGGATCGGCAGACCTGCCAAGGCCTTCACCTTGATCGAACTCCTCGTCGTGGTGTCGATCATCGCCATCCTGGCGGCGCTGCTGCTGCCGGCGATCACGCTGGTTCGTGGCTTGGCCTACTCCGCTGTCTGCAAATCCAACCTCCGCCAAATCGGCATCGGCACGCATCTCTACATGTCGGATAATGACTTCGTTTTACCGGCGACCCAGGATCCCTCGGGAGCTGGCGGGGACCTGACCTTCTTCGCCATGGTCATGCCTTACACCGTCGACCAGTATACCGGCGCTATGTGGGCCCCTGGCGCGACGCTGTCCCAGAAGGAGATGGACATGAGTCGCATCTTCTCGTGCAAGATGGCCAACTTCACCCGCGAGGAGATCATCAACCTGAACCTGGTCGATCGGGTCCTGAACATGAGCTACGCCATTAACCAGAAGCTTGACACCGCCCTGGCCAATGGCGTCGACCAGGGGGCTGGACCGGACGCCCATCCTCGGAAGCGTCCGGTCGGGACCACCCGCGGCACCAGCAACATCATCCTGATGACCGAGGTCTGGGCGGTGGGCAACGGCGGCGGCGGCGTGCCTTCTCCGCAGCGCATCCTCTACGTGAAAGAGCCCAACACCAATGGCGGCGTTGCCCAATACAGCATCCCGCCCAATACCCCGCGCAAATTCATCCCGTTTCCCGCTCTGCCCGGCCGCGACCAGTCCTCGCTGCGCCAGAACCATCCAGGTGGCACTGCGAACTACCTGTTCCTTGATCTGCACGTAGGAGCTCACCGCGATGTCGACACCTTCTTCAACGGCCTCAACGCCAACAGCAAGCCCGTCAACATGTGGCGCGGGATCATCCGCTAGGATGCGGGCCTGCGCCATCATGCTCGCTCTCACTCTGGCCACCCATGTCGCCGCCGGGGAACCCGCGCTTCCTCGGGCCCTGATCATCACCTGCGCATCCGATGCCCCGGCGCCGGTAGCGGCCGCCGCCGACCGTGTCGCAACTTCCGGCGACCTGCCGCTGCTGCGTGTGCTGCGCGGGACCCAGCCGATCCGACGCGCAGCGTCCACGGCCCTGCTCGCAGCGGCCATCCAAGAGCGTGCCAACCACCATATCATCGCCGTAGGCCTGCCCAGCGACCCATTGGTCAAGGCCCTGTGGCAACGCGAGGCGCGCATCGACGGCGAACGATTCTACGCCTTCGGCTTCGGCGATGTCACCGGCCCGCTCGGCTATATCGAGTCCGACCGTAATCCGTTCCTGCACAGCATCGATGTGGCGCGCACGCCCTACGAGACCGAGGCTATCGTCCTCACCGGCACGACCCCGGCCGGCGTGGCCGCGGCGGTTGAGGCATTCCTGGCCCACGGTCTGGTCTCCGGCGTTATCGGTCTACCTGGCTGGCAGCGGCCTGCCACCACACTGCTCGACCGTGATCCGCTGGCCGCAGGTGCTGGTCCGGCGTGGACCCCGCCCCCCAAGCTGGCGGCCTGGGAGCGCATCGCCGTCACCCAGGGTTCGGCTGACGAATACGCCGGCGTGCGCGCCGACGGTGGCGTGCAGCCGCTGGAGATCTGGCGCTGGAAATACCATCGGCCAGGTGCCTGGGACGAGCCGGGCATGTACTGGGCGATCCGCCAGTACCTCGACGGCCTGCACCGCCGGGCCTACGGGTCGACCTGGTGGATGGCTCGCTTCGCCGATCAGGCGCAGGCCGCCAAGGCCCTGCCCGGATTGGCCAAAGCCGCAGGACTGGGCGCCCAGAAGACCTGGTACGAAGGTCAGGTCGGCGAGGTACAGATGGGCAAGCTGGGGCCAGAACCCGGGTATGATCTGACCATGTGGCAGAGCGGTCCGATGATCCATCTGTGCAACCTGCCGCGACGCGAGGCCGGGCTGACCGCCGGCGTCGTGCAAGGGAAGTGAGACATGCGCCACCCCTTCGCCCCCTTCCTGCTTATGATCGCCACGATGCTTCCCGCAGGTGAGCCTACCGTCATTGGCGGTGCTGCCGTTCCTCCACGCTTCGCCGTCGACGCCGCCACTGCAGCTGGGCGCGTGTTGTGGTGGGAATGCGCCGCCGCCAACGGCATCGATGCCGCGGCCGTGGCGCGCATCGAGGCCGAGGTGCGCGATGGCGCAGGCCTCATCGTCACCGCCGGTTCGCCATTCCACATCAGCATCGGCCTGCTGATGGCAGTGCTGCCGAGCAACGGCTGGACCTGGAATGGCAACGGAACACTCGACGAGATGGGTAGCGGTCAGCGCCTCAACGACCGCCTTCTGCTGACCGCCGACCCCGGCTTCTGGCCGATGGCGGGTGGTGCGCTGCCGATGGTCAGACCGGCGCCGACCTGGCCGGTCGCCGCCGCCGACAAGGGCATGCACCGGCTGGAGCGCTTCGAGCGCAAGATCGGCGGCTGGGGTAAGGAGCCCCTCCTGCAGGCGGCTGGTCAGCACCTGTTCAGCCGGCCACTGCTCAACCGAGACTGGGTGGTGCGAGCCCGGGCCGACGACTTGATGCAGACGCCAATCCTCACCACTGGACGCTATGGGGCCGGCCGCGTCGCCATGCTCGGCGCGCCGCTGGCCGCCCTCGAGGCCCCGGCCGCCGCCGACCTGCGCCGGGCACTGATCGCCTGGCTCGGTACCGCCCCGCCCGCCGCCGTCACGGGCGCTTCGCCCACGCGCATCGCCGTGGCCCTCGACGCAGCGCGTGAGGTTATCGTCATTGACCTGCCGGCCAGCGGAGCGCCGCGTCCGGTCGAGCTGGTTCTGCGCCTGTACGATGCCCAGGGCTCCTGGGTCGTTGACCTGCGCCAGGAGGTCGTGTTGCCGGGTAAGCCGGTTAATTTCCGCCTGCCGCCACCTTCCGCGACGACCACACTGGCCTACGCGACCATGCCCGGACTGCTCGCCCGCGTCGGCGTGCTCAGCGGTGACGGCCGGACGGTGCTGATCGAAAGCGAGACGCGACTCGATCGCAGCCCCAGCCTCCAGCTGCAGGTCTCCACTGGGCTGGCGGCAGGCACCGTCCATCCCTTCCCCGGCACACCTGGTGCCTGGTGGGAACCGGCCTCGATCTTCAACCGCGCCATCGGAGCCCCGATCGCCCGCTATGTCGCCGCCCCGGGGACGCAGCTCGCGGCGACCGTGATGATCGCCAACGGGCTGCGCAATGTCGCGCCAGAAGCCACGCTCAGCGAGGAGAACGATCCTGGCAACCCGAGTCTCAGTGGGCTGACCGACGGAGCCTATCTGTCCGAGATGAACGGCGCAGACTCCACCAGCGCCTATCCAACCTACAGCATCAAACCGAATACCGAGGCGCGAGTGCGCCTGGCCTGGCGTGAGCCGATCCGGCCCACCGCCGTGGTGGTGTGCGGTGCGGTATGGACGGAGCGAGGCGCCTTCGACCGCAATCCGAGCTCGATCCGCATCCTCGCGGGAGGACGTGAATTGGCGGTGCGACCCGACCTTGCCGCCGAGCTCAAGGCCCAGGGTGGCCGGGTCCGCATCCCCCTGCCAGACGGTGTCGAGACTGCGGAGCTGCAGGTCGTCATCGGCGCCGGCAAGTGGCCGCGTATCGACACGCGCATCGCCGAACTCGAGGTCGAGGCTGCCGTCGGCCCGTCAGCCGAACTGGCCGGCGAATTGGTCGTCGAGGCGGTCGATACACTCAGCGGTGCATCAGTCCGCCTGCTGGCTGAGCAGATCGTCCTGCCCGCCAGGGCGCGCCTAGAGAAGATCTGCCAGGTCACGTTGCCGGCCGGCGATGCGCTGGCGCCGCTGCGCATCGAGGCGCGCCTGCTCGGCAACACGGCCCACGCCCCGCTCCTCGGGCTGCGGCCGACCCGGCCGATGGCTGCGGTCAGCGAGGCCTGGGCCAATGACATCGGCGGCCAGAACGTCTCGCGTGGGTACCGCTCGTTCCAGACCCTCGGCACCGGCACCCGCGAGGAACCGGGCGGTTGGTCGACGCCCGACGACCTAGTGTGGGCCTACGCCCGGATGCTGAAGCAGCACGGCCAAGGCAGCCGTACGCAGGCGAAGCGGCTGTGGGTCACCGCCGATGACCTGCGCTACTACGCCATGGCCTGGCGCACCTTCCCCAACGGTGAGCGTTTCTTCGACGTCGGGGTGCCGAACTGGATCGAGCGCATCAAGCGCCTGCAGGCGAAGAACTGGGCCGCAGGCGACGTCATCTTCAGCTTCTTCACCGACCGCTGGGACGGCCGGCCGAACATGGGCCAGGGCTGGAGCTGGCCCGACCTGCTCGCCTTCGACCGCTGGCTCGCCGAAACCGGCAAGCCGCGGCTGAAGCCGGGTAGCCGCGATGAGCTGATCGCACAGATAACCGCCCTGCGCCGCTCGGACTGGTACAGATTCTGGTTCGACAGTTACACCAAGGACGCCACCACCCTGCACGACGGCTTCAAGTCCGAGGGCAAGACCCTGCGCATCGCCAACCAGGGCATCCCGCTGTTGCCGCGTGGCAGCCGCAAGCCCTTCGTCGACGTCTTCCAGACCATGAGCGACGACTGCACCTTCGGCATGCTCGGCGACAACGCGCCACTGACCACCGGCCGCAACCTGGCGGCGCTGGCGATCAATCCGTTCTGGCGTCTCAATACCCTGGCCCCGTGGGGCTATGAGTCCTCGACCCTGCACAACTACATCTGGCATGTCGCCACCGGCACCACCGAGCCGTCGCGCCGCCAGCTCTACGACCGCGCCTGGCGCGCAGTCGTCGACCCCGAGACCGGCTACCGCTCGATCCACAGCTACGGCTTCGGCGTCAATTCGGCGGTCGGCTTGACCATGGATGCGCTGGACTGGCAGCAGTTCCGCAATGCGATTGAACGGCACAGCCTGCTCTCGCCTGATGCCCCGGTGGGTTGCGCCCTGGTCCTGTCTACCGCGCTCTACGACCGTGATGGGCGCTTCGCCTGGAGTTCGGGCATGGATCATGAGCCGCACCTCGACGACGATCCGCTGCGCGCCTCCGCCTTCTTCTCCAAGGCCTTCCGCCTGCTGCACGAGGCCGGCATCCCGATCAGCTGTGTCGCCAACGCCGCCGACCTGACGCACATCCCGACCGGCACGCCGACTATCTTCCTCAACCCCACCGACTGCGACGCCGGCGAGGCCAAGGCAGTGCTCGCAGAACTCGCCGCTGGACGGCCGCTGCTGCTGCTCGGCAGCGAAGGCATCGAGGGCGGCACGACCCTGCCGCCTGGCATCGCCGCCGCTTTCCCCGAGGTGGCTGGCCAGTCCATCGTCCACGCGGGCTGCGGCTGGCTGCGTCGCGGCCCGGTGCTGGGCGCCACGGTGGCCGAGCTGCGCCAGGTGCGCCAGGCCCTCGCCGGCGTGCTGCCCATCGACCTGCCCGAGGGCACTGCCGGCTACGGCTTCGCCATGCGCGGCGACCGCTTCATCGTCATCGAGGATTGGCGCGAGATCGGCCGCAACGTCGAGCTGCGCGTGCGCGCGAGCGCTGCCGCCACGTCAGCCACCGCCACTGGACTCAACGAGCACCGGCCACTCACCATCCGTCGCGACGGTACCTGGTGGGTGATCACCGTGCCGCTGCGTCCGGCCGATGCCGAACTCGTCTGCCTGCGCGAAACACCGTGAAAGGTCCAGCCATGCCCAGTCGCCTCCTCATCCTCTCCCTGGCCGTCGCCACGCTGTCCGCAGTCGAGCTGTCCGCCGATGGTAGCAAGGCGGTGGTCCCCGATCCCGCCAAGCCACTCACCGCGGCCAGCGCGGGTCGCACCGTCACCTGGACGCTGGGCCGCGACCCGGCGACCCTGACCATCGCCATCGAGTTGCACGCCGGGGCCGGCGGCAGCGCCAAAGCGCGGGCCCAGGAGCTGCTCGCCGAGGCGGTGCAGGGCGGCGCGAAGATTAGCGATGAGAAGGGCATGGGCGGTGGCTTCCACCTGCTCGAGGCGCAGGGTGACGCGGGCAAGCCGGTCAAGCGCGTGGCGGTGGCCAGCGCCCGATCCGCCTGGCTCTCAGTCCTGGTCACCAGCACCGGCGGCTTCAACGCCGAGTGGAATGATCGCAACGCTCTTGATGGTCTGCTGCAGACCATCACGCTGGATGGGACGGCAGTCATCCCGCCAACCGCGCTGCGCTTCCTGCTGCCTTGAGACTTCTGAGTCCTCGCCGCCCTGGAGAATCCTCCGCTTGACCCACCCGCCATGCTGCTGGCAATGGCTGATCTGATGGACCAGCTCCGCATCGCCATCGTCGGATTACGCTTTGGTGCGCACATCTGCGACGAGATCGCCAAGACGCCTGGACTCGTTCTGCACGGCCTCTGTGATCTCGACGCAGGCCTCGTCGCCCGGGTCGGTGAACGCCACCCGCGAGCGACTGCCTACGCGTCGCTCGATGCGCTACTCGCTGACCCAATGATTGAAGCGGTCGGGATCTTCAGCGGACCCAATGGCCGGGCCGGCCTAATCCGTCGCTGCCTGCTGGCCGGCAAGGACGTGATGACCACCAAGCCGTTCGAGCGCGACCCGGTGGCCGCCGCCACGGTGCTGGTCGAGGCGCGTCGGCTCGGCCGCGTCGTCCATCTCAACAGTCCGTGTCCGGGCCTGGCCGACGACCTCGCCGCCATCCAGGCCTTCGCCACCGGCAATGACCTCGGGCGGCCGGTGCAGGCGTCCTTCACCACCTACAATAGTTATGACGAACAGGCTGACGGTTCGTGGTACGACGATCCGCAGCAGTGTCCGGCGGCGCCGATCTTCCGACTCGGCATCTATGGCCTGCACGACCTGATCGATCTGCTCGGCGAGCCCGCCGCGATCAGCATCAGCCAGAGCCGCATCCGTACCGGCCGACCGACCGCCGATGCAGCGCAGATGCTGGTGTCCTTCACCAACGGCGCCCAGGGCTGTCTGCAGGCCAACCTGTGCAGCGGCGGCGGCGCCGGTTATCCCAACAGTTTGAGCGTGCTCTACGAACGCGGCGCCGCCTGGCGCAATCCAGGTTTCCAGGTCGACGGACAGGCGCACACCCAGCTGGAGCTGGTCGCCGGCCGCGATCGCCGGCGTTCGCTGGTCATCCCCAACAGTCTGACCAGTGGCGCCTACCGCTGGGATCGCTTCCTCGACGCCGTGCGTGCCCGCCAGCCCAATGAGGCCACCTACGACGCGCGCATCGTAAGCGGCGTCAGGGTGATTGCAGCGATGGCCGCAGCCCAGGATGCGACCATGGTGCGGGTGGCAGCGCCATGACCGCTGCCCTCGATGGCCAGGTGCCGCCGCAGGTCGTGTTCTCCTGGCGTGAGCGGCTCGGCTTGGCGCACCTGCCGCAGGTCGTTGAGCTGCCGGCGCCGCCGCTTGGCATCCGCTCCTTGCGTCAGGGCGCCCAGGCGTGGCCGTTGCAGCGCCTGCACCAGCGGCCCGATACCGCGGTGGCGTTCCTGACCGACGGCATCGCGGCCGACGAGACCATCGCGGCCGATGGCGGGGCGAAGGAGGCACGCGGGCCGGTCAGCACGGTGATCGATGGCGGCGCGGTGGTGCTCGACAATGGTCGTTTCGCTGTCCGCCTGCGACTGGGAGCCGGCGAGTCGACTCATCCCGATGGCATCCATCCCGGCCCATTGCTCGGCGTGCGCGTCGGCGAGAGCGCCTGGCATGGTCGCAGCCATCTCGACACGCGCAGCAATCGCTGTCTGTGGCGCGGTGAACTGCTCGAAGACGGAACGGTGCGGGCCGTCTACCGCTTCAGCGCTGAACTCGGCAGCGGACGGTCGTGGGCCTGCACCATCACCCTCGACGCCGGGGTCGACTTCGCCCGCGTCGAGGAAGCCAGCGCCGCCGGTCCGGCCGATCAGGCGGTGTGGACCTTCTCTGACGCCTCGCTGCCGCGCGAACTGCTGCTGCTCGACGCGGGTTCGGCGCATCGCGTGGTCCGCCCGCACTGGCACCACGACCAACCGTATGCCCGCCTGTGGGGCTGGACCCAATGCAGCCAGCTGCGCGAGGACGGCGTCGGCCTGGCCATGGCGGACGGCACCGTAATCGGCTGCGTCGTGCTCGACGGCGGCAGCTGGAGCGGCGGCGCGGTCAACAGCCTGGAATGCTGGGCGCGCCGGCTGCGCCATGGCGATCCCGCCACCCGCCGCGGCCTGCCGGCCGGGATGAAGGCCGACAGCACCGCAGTGGACGCCATCCCCGCCCGCGGCGCGGCGGTATGCACGCCGGTGTGCTGCCTAGAGGCGTCGATCGAACGCGGTCGCCGCTGCTGGGCGCTGGTCGCGGCGCCGCGCAGCGCGGTCGATCCGGCCGATGCTGCCGCGCAGCATCCCGGCCATTTCGAGTGCGTCCCCCGCGGCATCGACGCCTACCGTGTCGGCCAGGGCCTGCTGCGCCGCATCTGGATCCAGCACGGCCTGCTACCGTTGCAGCGGCAGATCGGCATGGTCCTGGCCTGGCCCGACGATCTGCCGAGCCAAGCCGCGTGCCGCTGGCCGCATGCGGCGCTGGGCGACCAGCATGACTTCCGCACCATCACGGCCGGCGATCCGCTGACCTGGATCCGGGATTACCTTGCCGCCCGCGTGCTCGGCTTGTGGCACGGCTCTGGCGCCGCCTACAGCAACGTCGTGGTCGGCCGGCCGATCGCGCCGGCGATGGCGGTGTTCGAACACCTCACACCGTCACTCGACGCCGCCACCCGCGAGCGCCTGCGCGCGCGCTTCGCCATGCTCGCCTACCTCAACGCCGACGAGGGTTTCTACGCCGGCGATGCGACCATGCGCCCGCTCGGCGATCCCGACGGCTCCGAGCCATATCTGCAAGGCATGGCCAACCAGAACTTCTTCACCGACGCGCTGGTCATCCCCGGCACCTTCGGTGAGGTCTTCCCGGCGCATCCGCAGGCAGCGGCCTGGCGCGCCTGGGCGGCGCGCATGTGGGAGCGCCAACTGGAATTCCACGTCTACCCCGAGTCGGGTCTGTGGGAGGAGAGCCACACCTACTACCACCACGTGCTCAACACGGTGTGGCCGTGGCTGCTGCGCCGCCGCGACGAGGGCCATGGCGACGGCTTCGCCGATGAGCGCCTGCGCGCCCTGGTCGGCTCGGCGGTGACGATGGCAACGCCGCGCGATGCCCGCCTGGGCGGGCTGCGCCTGGTCGCGCCGATCGGCGACCACGGCCCGGATCCGGCGGGCTACCGCTGGCTCTACCACCGCTGCGCCGAAGCAGTGGCGGCGCACGATCCGGTGCTGGCGGGTCGGCTCGGCTGGTTGCACCGCGAGTGCGGCGGTATAGCCGATGGTCCGATCACGGCCCCGGCCTGGCGTCCGTCGCTGCTGCGCGGACTCGGCGCCTTCCTGCGCGGCCGCGATGCGCGTGGTCGCGACGACCTGCTCCTGCTGCGCTGTGGCGGAGCCTGGGCACATCACCACAACGACGACGGCGCCCTACTGCTGTACGCCAACGACCGCGGCCTGGTCGGCGACTGCTGCGGGGGCGAGTACCCCGAGACCGCTGGGCGGAAGTTTGCCGCCGACGGACACAGCCGCTGGACCCCGGATGGCGCCGGCGCACTCAACGTGCTGTGGCGCTTCGCCCGCGGCTGGATCCAGGCCGCCGATGTTGACGCCCTGCATCCGTGGAGCCTGGCCTGGTGCCCGACCCGGCTGGTCGCCGGCCACGGTCTCGGCAGCTGGCTACACAACGTGCAGGTGCTGCCGCAGACCATTCGGCACCAGCGCCTGGCGGTGCGCCTCGATGCCGGCCTATGGCTGATCGTCGACCGCACCGACGGAATCCCCGGCCGCGCCCGCTTTCATCTCGGCGGCCGTCCGCAGACGCACGGTCTCGGCGTCCGCCTGGCCCTGCCCGACGGCGAGGCCCTGCACGTACAGGCACTGTGGCCAGCGGCTCCCGCCACCGTGCATGCGGTGGAGATCCCGACACGCCGGCCGGAATTGCACAGCACCGAGGTCTCGTTCCCCACCTGCCCCGACGGCACCACTGCCATCGTCCTGGCGAGCGGCGGACTTGGCGCGCTGCGCCTCGACAGCGGCGAAGGGAACGGCAGCATTGAGCGCGACGGGTCGATGTTCCGCATGCGCTGCGACGCCCTTGCCTGCCTCATCGAAAGTCCGGCCGGGACCACACGCATCGCCTGGCCAGCGTGGCCAGAATGATCCTAGAATCGACCACTTCCCCAGTCGAAGGGCTGATGCTACGCCTGCTGGCCTGCTCCAGGCAGCCGACGCCAGCGTCGTCGATAGGCATGCTCCAACCCGATCCGGCAGACTGGACAACCATCGGCCGGGGCGATAAATAGGCGGTCTGCGGATATCCGGCATGACCACCCACCAGTGCACCGCCCCCATCGTCAGCATTATGCCATGAGTCCAGCTATGCACGGGACCGCCGCGGTGCGCCTGGGGGTGGGCCTCTACGGCCTGAACGGCCACCAGATCCACGCCGCGCTGGCGGCCCATCCCCGCGCCGAGCTGGTGGCTGTCGCGGCGCTGCCAGAAGCAGCGCTGGCCGGCCTGCCGGCGGCCGCCGGCATCCGCCGGTACGCCGATCTCGCCGGACTGCTGAGCGACCCTCGGGTCGAACTGGTGTCACTGTGCTCGCCGCGCCGCGCCGACCAGACCACCGACGCCATCCGCTGCCTCGCTGCCGGACGCCACGTCTATGCCGAGAAGCCCTGCGCGCTGAGCGAGGCAGAGCTCGATGCCGTCCTGGCCGCCGCCGCCGCCGCTGGCCGGACCTTCCATGAGATGGCGGGAACGGTGTTCGAACAGCCATACTGGGCCATGCGCCAGCTGGTGCGCGCTGGCCGGATCGGGGACGTGGTCCAGGTGCTGGTGCAGAAGTCCTATCCCTGGCACGAGGGCCGACCGCAGGATGAAGCGGTCGACGGCGGACTCACTGCCCAGGTCGCGATCCACGGCGTCCGCCTAGTCGAGCAGCTTACCGGCCAGCCGGTGGAGACAGTGCAGGCACTCGAGACCGCCCTCGGCAATCCCGGCGCGGGCAGCCTGCGCATGGCCTCCACGCTGCAGATGCGCCTGCGCGGCGGCGCTCTCGCTACCGTGATCGCCAACTACCTCAATCCCCGGCCGACCGGGGTGTGGGGCTACGAGGAGGTCCGAGTCTTCGGTACGGACGGTCTGGTCGAGTCGCTGGAGGGCGGCACCCGCACGCGTCTGGTCACCAGTGAACGCGACTGGGGTGCGGTCGAAGCCGGCGAATCACCGCCCGACTACCTCGGGTGCCTGATCGCCCACCTGCTCGACGGAACGGCCATGCCAGTGCCGCTAGCTGAAGAACTGCATCCCACCCGAATCGTCCTGCGGGCCCGACTCGACGCCCGCCGGGGAAGCTGAGCGAGATCGGTAGTCAGCCCGGGTGCGTGATTCGGCCGCTGCCCACGCTGCAACGGCGTGCCGCTACACGTGCGCCTAGTCCCCTTGCTCGACCGACTGCATGGTTTATTCAGTCGCCGCCCGGGACCATCCGGCCTACTTCCCCCAGCCGAAGGCGAGTTGGTTCTCCCAGTGCTCGGCCCATTGGGTGTAGAAGGCGCAGCCGCGCTTGCTGATGCTGCGGCCGCGGGCCAGCTCCAGGCAGCCGACGCCAGCGTTGTCGTTGACGCGGTAGCTGAACTTCACCGATTTGCCGGCGAGCATCGCCGCCTTCACCTCGGGCAGGTCGCTCCACGGGATGCTGCACTCGATGATGCGGGTGGCGCCGACGTGCGAGGTCACGAGCTTGGCGCCGGGCGCCGCGCCGTCGGCCGGGCTGGCCGGCTGGCGCGGGTAGAAGTGCTTGATCGGCATGTCGGGCCGGCGCAAGCGCCACACCTCGGTGCCGCCGCCGAACTTCTCAGCCACGGTGTTCAGCGCGTATTCGTAGTCGCTGGTGTCGACGTTGATGAAGCCGGGGTAGGTGCCAGGCGCGACCGGCTCCTCCTTCTTGGCCTCGGGCGGCAGGACGTTGAAGGCGATCTGCACGTTATCGCAGTTGTTGCCGCTGGGCAGGACCGGGTCACGGCGGTAACTGAAGCGGCGCACACCATCCGGCCAGCGCATCTCATCACGCGCCCCGCCGGTGAAACTCTCCTTGGTCAGCGGGCCATCGCCCCAGGTGAAGTCGACCACGGCGTCGGTCTTCGTGAGGAATGAGTCCTTCAGGTCAGTGCCGCGGAACACTTCGCAGGCCAGACCCGGCTTGCCGGCGGATGACAGCGCCGTGGACGGGATCAGCGTGCGATCCTTGCCCGGCGGGGTCCACAGCAGCTTGATCATCGCACCGCCGCCGCCCTGGAAGTACTCCAGCACGAGGTCGTACCGCTTGCCGGCCTCTAGATGGACCTTGCCGGCGTCGATGGTCGGGCCGTGACCGGTCCAGTTGGCGAACAGTTCCTTGCCGTCGAGCTTCAGGCGCACGCCATCGTCGCTCTGGGTTGCGAGTTCGTAGTCGCCGGTCGCCGGCGCGGTAAGCTGGCCGGTCCAGCGCATCGACACGTTCGACAGCCGCGGAGAAGCCGCCTGGTAGCTGATCTCGGGGTAGAAGTACGCCTCCTCATGCTTCTTGTCAGCGAAGCGCGGCATACCCGGATGCGGCGTGGTGTCGTTGATGCGCGCCGCAAAGTAGAAGTTGTCGGCGTCATGGGCCAGCCACGCCACCGCCATGCCCTTCTTCACCGTCTCGTCGGCGGCCATGAACGGCAGCCAGGCCTTCTCGGTCAAGGTCAAGGTCTGCTGACCGCTGAACTCGACCGGCTGAGGTAGCACGTCCTTCCAGTCGTCGAGCTTGCCGTCGATGGCGATGGTACGCTTGGCGATCTGGTTGACGCGCAGGTCCTCCTCATGCGCCACCACGCCGTCGGCAGCGAAATCGGCGACGATGCGCGCCGCATAGCGGTTGTCCGGGCGCGCCGCGCCGCCGCTGACCTGGATCGGGAGTTCGACCCGTTCGCCCGGCTTCAGCGCGACGCTCGCCGGCAGCGTCACGGTCAAACCCTCGACGGTTGCGGTCAGCTTCGCCTGCACCGGCCGGTTGAGCACGTTGGTGAGCACCAGGGTGAAGCCCGGCTTGTCACCGACCGGGGCGGTGGCGTCGATCAGCTGCAGCGTCACCGGCGCCAAGCCGTCGATGCGTCCGGCCCGGATCGCCGCGACCAGCGCCGCGGCCGAGCCCGGCTTGCCATCGCCGCACAGGTAGAAACCACGGGCGTCCAGCGGAATGACGATCTTCCCGTCCTTCGCCTCGACCGGGTTGCCGTAGAAATCATAGAGGCCGTAGCGCGCGTCGGCGGCGACGGTCATCGAGCAGCCGCGGAACGGCTGCGGCGCAGCGATGCGCGCCACCAGCTTGGCGCGCTCGGGGCTGTCGGCGGGCAGCGCCTTCAGTTGGGCGCGCAATGCCTCCTTCTCCTGCAGCTCGGCGAGCGAACGGCAGGTGCGCAGACTAAAGTTGTCGTGGCCGAACACTGTGCCCAGGTCGCCCGCCACCACTATGGTTACGTCCTCGGGATCGCTGCCGGTGAATTGCATGGCGGTGGGCAAGCCGGGACGGAAGAGCAGTTCCTTGAAGGAGCGCTCGCCGACGAAGTGCTGGAAGGCACCGACCGATGCGCCAACCGACCAGGTGTGGTGGACGCGGCGCACCTCGCTGCCCGTGGCCGTCTTCACCGTCAGGTTGCGGATCGCCGAGACCACGTTGTCGCCCTGGATGCCGACCACGCGGTCTTGGCCAAAGGCGAACATGCCGGCCAGCACGCCAGCGACGCGGTCATCGCTGTTGGCAACCCAGCTTTCGGTGTCCCAGATCAGCACCGGGCTGGGCTTGCCGTCGGGGCCCTTGCGGTTCTTCCACTGCTTCACTGTACTGTTGGGCGTGTTGCCCTGGTAGTGGATGGAGAGGAAGTCGAGGCGGCCCAGCCAGGTGTCGGTGCCGTCGGCGAATAGCTTGTCGAAGGTGTTGCTGCTGCTGTCGCAACCGCCCATCAGCACCTGCACGCCGCCCTCCTTGCGCGCCTGCTCGACGCCGAGGCACATGGCACCGTAGATCTCGCGGTAGCGCTCGTCATCGGCGCCCCAGCCCGAGATGGAGATGCCATTCCACGGCTCGTTCCACACTTTCATCGCGTTGACCGGGCCTTTGGGCCAACCGAAGTCCATGGCCACGCGCTTGACCAGGGCAGTGAACTCGGCGTCGTAGGACGGCAGCCAGGCCATGTCGGACTTGGTGTCCTGCATCTCGTCCTTGTCGTTGAGCCACGGACGCGGCCGGCCGAGCGGCTGACTGCGGTGGCGCCAGTCACCGGCGCCGAACTCAACCGCCACCGGCAGCTTGGCGTCGCGCAGCTTGCGCAGGTCTGCAGTCGTGCGCTCGTACCACGCCTCGAAGTCAGGATCGCTCGGCGGCTTCCAGCCAAACCCGATGCGGTTCTGCGTCGTGCCCAGGCGGGTCAGCACCTCGGGTTCGCCCATGTCCATGGTCAGGCGGTAGAACTGGCGCGGCTCGACCTTGGGCTTGAAGGTGCGCACGACGCCGGCGCCAAACAGCGCATCCTGGCCGTCGAGTTCCAGGATGAGCGCGTAGCCGCCCTTGCGCTCGGGCAGGTCGGGCGTGACGGTGACGTCGGCCCAGCCGCGCGCGTCGACCGTGAGCTGGAACGGCGTCGTGCCGCAATCAGCCACCCGGTTGATGCCCAGAGCGAAGACGTCGTCGCCCTTGGTGAACAACTCATACTGCACCACGCGCAGGCGGCCGGCGGTGGCCACGGCCGCATCGGTCAGATTGCTGAACTGGAAGGTGAAGCCCGCCTTCTCGCCCGGCCAGACCACGTTGCCGGGCGAGGTGCAGGCGATCATCTGCACACCAACCGTGTCGTTCTTCGCCCAGCGCGAGGAGGCGTGCTTGGGGTTCAGGCCCCAGGCCTTGGCGATGTCGTCGGTCGGCAGGGTGCTGACATCGACGGCGAGGAACTCCTGCGGCCAGGCGTAGATCGGCTGGGCTGGCAGGATGCTGAGCGCGGCTATGGCGACGGCGGGCAGGAAACGGCTTAGGAGCATGCATGACCTCGGGCTGCGGAGTTATGCGAGGAACGCCTGTCCGTCGCCTGTGTGACATTATTACATACAATTGACGAGTCCAGCATCCAGCTATACGTACATGAATGCCTCCGCGCCCAGGTCGGCCCGCCTCGGGACAAGCCCAACTCATCTCTGCAATCGAAACCGGCCTCGCTGACGGCCATCTGCAGCCTGGACAGCACCTGCCGACGGTCCGCGAGCTGGCGAGCCGGTACGGCTGCGATCCGGGCACGGTAGTACGGGCCAGCCGCATCCTCCTACACCGCGGACTGGTCCGGCGCGAAGGCAATGCCACGCGCAGCCGACTGGTGCTGTGCGAATCGCCGCGTCCGCTCCTTGCTGGGGCCATCGCTCTGATCACCGACCATCGCGCCGGCGTCCTGCCGCCGGAGCCGGGCTGGAGCGTGCACGAATTCGCCGGCGCCATGGAGGCGGCGACCGCGCGCGGCCACACCGTGCTGGTGGTCGATCCGACCGAGGCCGCTGTGCGTCTGCGCGCCTGGCGGGACAGCGGACTGCTCGGCGTGATCGCGCTCGGCGAGCGCCTGGGCGCGGTGCAGGACAGTCTGGCCGACTCCGGCCTGCCGGTGGCGGCGACCGCGCACGTCTGCCCCGGACTGGTCTGCGATCGGGCCGGAAGCGACCATGAGGCCGGCGGGCATCTGCTGGCGGCCCACCTCATCGCCCAAGGCCGGCGCCGCCTAGCGAGCCTGTGGGGCTGGTCCTCGGACGACCATCCCGACCAGCGCGCCTGGGCCAGGGACCGCCAGACCGGCATCTCGCGCGCCTGCGCCGAGGCCGGCCTGGCGCCACCGCGCCGCCGCGTCTGGACCGGCAGCGATGATCGCGAGACGGCGGTCCGCGCCGCCATCGTCCAGCTCGCGGAGCTACTCACCGGCCCCGAAGCGCCCGACGCGCTCCTCGCCCATACCGACGGCGCCGTCCCGGTGATCATCGCGGCGGTGCGGCATCACGGCGGCTCGGTCCACGAGCGCATCGCCGTCGCCGGCTACGACCACTACTGGCGGCCGGACCTCGGCGAGCCCCCCTGTGCCAGCATCGACAAGCGCAACGCCGAGGTCGGCGCCGCGTTGGTCGAACTGCTGCTAGAACGCGCCGCAGGCCGCGCCCAAGCCATGCCGGTCACGCGGCTGATTCAGCCCCGTCTCGTCGCATCCTAAGCTGGCAGCTTGCCCGGGGGTAGCGTACATTACTTCGACTCCCAGGCGAGCCGCCTGGGAGGACGGGCGGCCAAGCTGGCCGCGCTCCGTGACGTTACGGCGGCAGAACTGGGAAGATGTCGGCGCCGCCGATGACCCGGGAGAGATCACTGTCGGGCTTGCCTTCGATCTCCAGGCGGATGACCAGCGGCCCCTGGTCGTGCGACCAGGTGGTGGGCAGTCCACTCAAGCGGACGCGGGCTGGCGATTCGCGGCGCTGCTCAAACGTGAGGACGTTCCCGGTACTCAGGCAGGTCGCCGACAGCACGCGGTTGGTCAGTCCACCCAAGTCAAAGCGCTCGCCGTAGTGGTGACGCAATACAACGTTGAGGTAGGGCGGTGTCCAGGTCACCGGTCCGGCAAGCAGCCAGGGCAGGCCGTGGGCGCGACTGCGGTCGATCGCTGGACGATGCGTGTCCAGCCAGCGTCCGATGCCCTCCAGCCGTTCGACCGCCTCGGGCGGGATCGCGCCGCGTGGATCCGGCCCGACATTCAGCAGCAGATTGCCGCCGCCGGCCGCCGCTGATGCAAGGTGCAGGGCGAGGTCGTGCACACTCTTCCATTCGTGATCGTGCGGATTGAAACCCCAATGGCCGTTCATCGTCATGCAGCTTTCGGTCAATCGGCCGGAAGCGCCGCCACCGACATGTTGCTCGGGCGTGACGAAGTCTTCTGACGTGTAGGCGCGGTTGTTGATCAGAATGTGTGGCTGCAGCGCACGCACCTGCGCGTTCAGCTCGACCGAGCGCCAGTCCTCGATGCCATAGCACTGCGGCAGGTCGTACCACAGCACGTCGATGCTGCCGTAGTTGGTCATCAGTTCGCGGATCAGGCCATGTGTCCAGGTCATGAAACGGGCCTTGGCCGCCTCATCACCGCGGAAGCCTGCGGCCCAGTCAGGATTCCGCCAATCACCTAACGAATAGTACAGGCCAACCTGCAGACCTTCGGCGCGGAAAGCGTCGACGAACTCGCGCAGCAGATCGCGTTTCGCCGGGCTGTTCATGCTGTTGAAAGCGCACAGTTGGGAATCCCACAGACAGAAGCCCTCATGGTGCTTGGTGGTCAGCACCGCGTAGCGCATGCCGGCTTTCTTGGCCAATCTGGCCCAGGCACGCGGATCGTAGGCATCGGCGGTGAAGCCTGGGAGCAGGCGCTCGTACTCATCCCATGGGATCGCCTCGCGCGACATCGCCCACTCGCCATGACCATGCACAGCGTATAAGCCCCAGTGGATGAACAGGCCGAAGCGGGCGTCGCGGAACCAGGCGGTGCGGTCAGCGGGGAAGGCGATGGTCATGGGCGCGCAGGCTAGAGGCCAACGGGCGGTCGCCAGCCTCAACGCCACTTGCCCCTGGGGTCTACTCACGCTATTTCCTGATCATGCGCCTCGTCATCCTGTTCGCCCTCGCCGTGGCTTGCTCGGCGGGCGATTCCGTGGCCGTCACGGTCAATGCCCGCATCCAGCGTTTCGAGCAGACGATCGACACGGCCTTCAAGCCGGTGAGGGCCCAGCTTGAAGCTTGGCGCGGGAAGCGCAGCATCTCGGCGCAAGCCGAGGTCTCGGCCCTGCTGTCCAAGGCGGGCCCTCGCGACCGCATCTACCTGGCCTACCAGCTGTTGTCCGCCGATCCCAAGCACAAGGCGGCACGCGGGGTCTACACCGCCCTGGGGCTAGCTCCGCCATTCGATGATCAAGGCAATCCGACCGCCGAAACCCGTGCTCCCGCCTGCGATGACCTCGCCACCATCTCGAAAGCGGTGGAGCTGCGTTATCCCCCCTTCGATGAGGTGACTCGCGCCGTCGACCTACGCGGCAGCGTGGCGGCGCCTTTCTGGAAGAAGCTGCAGAGCGAGTTCGTCGCCTTGCGCACCGACCTGACCAAACTGGCCAGCGAACGTTCGGCCGAGCAGGCGGCTGCCACCGCCTATCCGATGCTGGCCTACTACCAGCCGCGCGCGCCTGAAGTGCAGGCCTATTATGCTGCCACCGGCACAGCGGTGCCGGTGGGTCGTTCGTGGTTCAACCCGGTCGACCGCTGGCTGCTCGACCGCGAACTGGCCGGACTCGATCCGCTGCGCACGCCGTCGGCCAAGAGCGCGCCGCCGCCAGTCTGGAACGGCAGCGGTGATGGTGAACTGCCGGCTATCATTCCGGGTGCAGCGGTCGAGGTCGTCGCCATCTGGCGCTCGGGTGCGCGCATCGAACTGCAGGGCCTGAAGGGTATCGCCGTCGCCTGGACCTACAACGACGGCGTGATCCGTATCGTTTCCGGCGATCAGCGCGACAAGCCAGTCGAGACCAAGCTCGACATCGACCTGTCGACAGTGGCCGTGCCGGTGCGCTGCCTGGTACGCGGGCGCCAAGCGACCTTCGCCATCGGCGGCATCCCGGTGGCCGAGACCACGCTCGGCCAAGCCGTGGCAATCAAGCGTTGGTCGGCCAGCGGGCTGGAACAGCCCCGTTTGCTGCGCGTCCGCTACCTCGCCACCAGCAGCGATCTCGACCTGCTCGGAGAAGGCCCTGTCGCTGACAAGACTATGGACAAGCCAGTAGCCCCAGCCGATCCACCGTGGCTCGCCGCACGGACCAAGGCCCTTGCCATCAAGGTGACCTGCACGTTCGCCGACCAGCGTCTCGACGAGGTTGCGGCGGCCCTGGCGACCATCACCGGCACGTCGTTCCGCCTGGCTCCGTCAGCCGAACCGTTGGCCGATCTGCCCGTGACGATGGACGCCAAAGAGGTGCCGCTGCGTACCGCCCTCGACTGGCTGCACCGACTGGCTGAACTGGAGGCCGTCCCGGACGAGCAAGGTTTCCGTCTCGAATGGAAACGCTGATCCGGCCGTCAGCCCAGCAGGCCGACGATCTCCCAGATCCGGGCGGCCACGGCGTCGGTTGAACCGGACGCATCGAGCAGACGCAAGTCGCCCGACGCCGCCAAGGCCTCATAGCCGGCAAGGACCCGTTCGCGGTAAGCGTCGCCACGCAGCTCGATGCGGTCGGCCGTGGAACGAGCGGCACGACGGCGATGCGCCTCATCATCGGGTAGACGGAGATACAGAGCGGCGTGCGGCCGCACCGGACCGACCGCCAGATCAATGGCCGCGCGCACCCGCTGCGGATCCAGGCCCAGGCCAAAGGCCTGATAGGCGATAGTCGAATGCCAGAAGCGGTCGAGGACGATCCACATGCCGCGCTCCAGCGCTGGTGCGATCACCTCGTGGCAGAGCTGGGCGCGCGCCATCTGGTAGCCGAACAACTCGGCCTCGGGCGAGGCGACGGTGGCTGGATCAAGCAGGATCGCGCGCACCGACTCGCCCAGGCGGGTGCCGCCGGGCTCGCGTAGGCGCAGGACGCTGCGTCCAGTGGTCTCGAGTCGTGCCGTCAGCAATCCGGCCTGGGTGCTCTTGCCGCAGCCGTCGGGACCCTCGAGGACGATCAACGGCATGTCAGTGCACCGCCATCGGGATCCACCCAGCCACCAGTAGGACGGCGATCACCAGACCGGCTGCCAGACGATACCAGGCAAACGGCCGGAATGTATGGCTGGCGACGTATTTCATCAGCCAGTGCACGACGCCCAGGGCAACCACGAACGAGACGATAAAGCCGACCGCGATGGCCTCAGCGAACGCGCCGTGAACGTGGTCGTGGTGCTTGGCCAGTTTCAGGCACGAGGCGCCGAGCATGATCGGAATGGCGAGGAAGAAGCTGAACTCAGTCGCCGCCTTGCGTTCGACTCCGATGCACATCGCCCCCATGATCGAGGCGCCGCTGCGTGAGACGCCTGGGATCATCGCCAGCACCTGCATCAGGCCAATCCACAGGCAGGTGCGCGGCGGCAGGGTCGCACTGTCGGTATAGCGCGGCTGCGGTCGCCAGCGTTCGATCGCCAGGATGGCGAGTCCGCCAACTGCCATGGTCGCGGCAATGATGGCCAGCTCGTAGGCGCCGAACACGTGGGTCTCCAGCCATTTGTTGAGCGCCAAGCCGATCACCGCCGGCGGCAGCGCAGCGATCGTCAGCCCTCCCAGGAAACGCAGGCTGGCCGGATCACGACCCAGCACGCCTACGACCAGCGCCGTTAGCCGGCGCCAGAAGTACGCGACCACCGCCAGGATCGCCCCCAGCTGGATGACCACCGCGAAAGTCTCCCCTTTGTCATGGAAGCCAGTGGCCAACTCGGCGAGGCGGATGTGGGCGGTCGAGGAGATGGGCAGGAATTCGGTGATGCCCTCGACGATGCCGATGATCGCCGCACTGAGGAGACTGGCTGGATCCATGTCGTGGCGATGGTGCGGCGCGTTGGCCGGGCGCAACCGCAGTCAGCGGGTCAGGCCCAGGCGTCCGAACGGAACGGCGAGGCTGGCAGATCGTCACTGTTGACCAGGTTGCATCCCAGCGGGTTGTCGGCCCAGGCGTAACGAACGGCAATCGGCTGAGCGACCTTCGCGCTCCACACCACCAGGGTGTCACCCTCGATCGCTGTCTCTGCCCAGACGAAATTGCGTGCGGGTCCGGCGATCGCGACATGGCTCGGTGGCTTGCCGTCGCGGGTGCACAGACCGCCGGCGTGGCGGAATCGGCACCGCACACGACCGCCCGCCTCGACCGCCATGCTGCTGAACAGCGGACCACTTGGCGTAATAGAGCGGCCATAGGTCCCGGCCAAGGCCCAACGAGCGAGACGTTCACCGACCGTGCGCTTGTCAGTAGGGTGGATGTCGACGGCGTCACCAACATCAATCGCCACCGCCATGCCAATCTGGGGATCAGCCAGTGCTGCGGTCTGGGCATCACGCAGTTCAGCCCACGCACTGGCCACCGGTTGGTCGCGTTCCGCCATGAAGTTCGCCAGCTGAACTTGCAGGAAGGGGAAATCGCCCTGTCCGAAAGCACGACGCCAGTCCTGCACCATCTGCGGCAGCAACCGGCGGTAAAGCCCAGCCTCGTTGGCATTGCTCTCGCCCTGGTACCAGATCGCCCCACGAATGCCGTAGGAGATGAGCGGAGCCATGCGGCTATCGAACAAGGTGTAGGGCGCATTGGGATTACCCGGGCCGAACTGGGCGGCCGGAGGGAGCTGCACGCCCCAATCCTGTTCCACCGCGTACCGCCAAGTGCCAGACAACGGGATCGCCTGGGCGCCGCCATCCGCAGGCTGCACATACAGCTCCCGCTCGGGTCCGATCATGCCGCCATGGTAGACGTGGCTGCGTGCCCGCACCGCGATCACCAGCGTCGCAGTCGACAGATGGGCCGGGACGATGAATACCCGTGGCTTGCACCAACTATCTGGACCATCGTTCCAGGACAGCCCGCCGATCCGCTCGCCGTTGACATAGCTGTCGTCATGCTTGTCGATCGCACCAAGGTGCAGTTCCAGCGGCTTGCCCACCCATAAGGCAGGCAATTCGACCGCACGGCGGAACCAGAACACCCCGCTACCGGCATGGCCGTGGTCTTGCCAGCGCGACGGCACCGGCATCGACGACCAGGACGAGTCGTCACAACCGGCAGCAGCCCAGCCACGGCGGAATCCATCGTTGACGGCATCACGCTCGCGCGCTTGGCGCTCCCACTCGGCAACGCTCAAGACTGAACCTGGTGCAGCGGCTTCGTAGGCAAAGCCTTCGTAGCCCCGCACCTCGTCGACTCCAAGCGGATCGCTCATCAGCGCTTCGCGGCTCATCCAGGCCTGGATCCGGGTTCCGCCCCAGGCGTTGCAGATCAGACCGACCGGCACAGCCAGATCGCGATGCAGCATGCGCCCGAACCAAACGCCGACCGCCGAGAAGGTCGCCAACGTCTCCTGGGTCGCACGCTGCCAGCGACCATCGATGGCCGTCTGCTGGCCCTGACGTGCCGGCGTGGAGATGGTCAGCAGGCGCACGCCTGGCAGATCCGATTCGACCTTGGACAACCCCTGCGGAGTCTGCGACAGCGTCCACTCCATGTTCGACTGGCCGGAGCAGATCCACACCTCGCCCACGAGCACGTTTTTCAGCTCCTTGGTGCTGCTGCCCTTGATGGTGATGGTCGCGGGCTTCGCATTCGCCGGCACCGCATCAAGCTTCACCGTCCACTTGCCCTTCTCATCTGCCTTGGCGGTCTTGGTCTGCCCCGCAAACGTCACCGTCACCTCCGTGCCCGGCGCATCCCAGCCCCACACCGGATTCGCCTGCTTCTGCTGCAGCACCATGTTGTCGCCAATGATGGCCGGAAGTTTCAACTCCGCACGGGCGGAAACAGCAAGGAGCGTGAGAAGACAGAGAATGCGCATGAGGTTGGGAAAATGAAGGGCGTTGGGAACGCTCCATGAGGACAAATCATTGCAGGGTGATGCAAGAGGACGCTGATTTATTGAGCCTCGCTCAATAGGGTGACTCGCCACGAGTCCAGCAGGGCATTGCACACGCCCTACGCGCCTAATTCCCCAGCGCACGTCTGGTATTGCCTGCTTCAGCAGGTTCCGGGCGAGCTACCCAGCGCCAGTTGCTGCCATACCCCCCGCCAAGCGAATCAGCCAATTCCGTCATTCGAGCTTGGTCATTCATTCGTCATTCCTCATTCTGGTTTCGTCATTG